>DASZIT010000137.1:0-7145 GCA_035948855.1 Acidimicrobiales bacterium
GACCTTTGAGCTGGCGCTCGACCCCCAGGGCACTCCGTTCCAGCGCAAGGTGTGGTTCGCCCTGGCCGACATCCCCTACGGCGAGACGATCAGCTACGCCGAGTTGGCCCGCCGGGTCGGGAGTCCCAAGGGGTTCCGGGCGGTCGGCCAGGCCAACGGGAGGAACCCGCTGGCCATCATCCTGCCTTGTCATCGGGTCATCACCTCGGAGGGGACGATCGGTGGCTACGGGGGCGGCCTGCCGATGAAACGTGAATTGCTGGCGCTGGAAGGGGCGGCGTCGTTCCGTTGACCGGTCGGCCAACCGCCCGCCGCCGGCGGTAGACCATTGCGGCGTGCCCTGGGCATCGGCTCGGTTCCCGTCGCCGCCCCCCGGCTATTCGCCGAACAGCAGCCCGTAGTTGGCGCCGCGCCGCAGGTGATGGCCGCCGTCGATGGCCAAATTGTCCCCGGTGATCCACGAGGACTCCGGCCCGGCCAGGAACCTCACCGCCGAGGCGATGTCCTCGACGGTACCCAGCCGGCGGATGGGCATCTCGGCCAGATAGTCGTCGAGCAGCGGGCCACCGGCAGTGATCGGGGCCATCAACTCGTCATCCACGATCCCGGGCTGCACGGTATTGACCCTGACCCCCGAACTGCCCAGTTCCTCGGCGGCGCATTTGCACAACATGTCGATAGCCGCCTTGGCCGAGCCGTAGGCCCAGAGGTACCGGTGGGGGAAGGCCCCGGCGCCCGACGACATCCCGATGATGGATCCGCCCGGGGCGGTCCCGCCACCGACGCCGGTCCCTACCCCGGCGGCCATCAACGGTGCCCCGTGCTTGATGCAGAGGAAGGTGCCGATGAGATTCAGGTCGACGGTGGCCCGGACCTGGGCCAGATCCGCGCCGATGATCGGTCCCATGTGGTGGGCGCCGCCGGCGTTGGCGAAGAGGATGTCGAGCCGGCCGCGCTCCTCCGCGGCCACGGCAATGGCGCCGGCGATCTCCTCCTCGATGGTGACGTCGGCCACTACGTAGCGGGCGGTTCCCACCTCCGGGCCGGATCCGGGCGTCGAGGCCGCCGCCACCGCCGACAATGTCGTCACCGCCTGTTGCAACTTCTCCTCGGTGCGCCCGCAGATGGTCACATGGGCACCGTCGGCCACCAGGCGGGAGGCGGTCCCGAGGCCGATCCCGCTGCCGCCCCCGGTGACCAGGGCCGACAGCCCGACGATACCGGCCTGATCCGAGTCCGCACTTGCCATTTCGCTGCCCTTTCGTTGCTACCGATGAAGATCCGGCGGCTTCGAGGGTGTTCCCCTCATCTGCCCCCGGATCCGCGCCGGGCGGTCCGTGCTACACAATGACCGGCCGAGTGGCGCATGATACGGCTCCGGGCCGACGCCCGGACGTTTCGAGGTTTGGGAAGACGGGGGAGACGCAGATGGCTGACCGGGAACTGAATCTGGCCGACCTCTTTGAAGTCGTGGTCGACACGGTGCCTGAGCGCGAGGCGTTGATCGCGGGAACGGCCCGGCGGACGTACCGGGAGTTGGACGAGCGGGCGAACCGGGTGGCCCACTCTCTCCAGGATCACGGCATCGAGCCTGGCGCCCACGTCGGAATTCTCGCCCACAACTGTGTCGAATGGCTCGAGGTAATGATCGGCTGCTACAAGGCGAGAGCGGTGCCGATCAACCTCAATTTCCGTTACGTCGCTCCCGAGCTCCGCTATGTGGTGGACAATGCCGACCTCGAAGTCCTGGTCTACGAACGGGCGCTGTCGCCGTTGGTGGCGGAAGCATTGGCGTCCCCGGCCGGGATCGAGGCCGAAGCCGTCGCCCCCCATCTGCTCATCGTCATCGAAGACGGCTCCAGCCCGGCGATTGACCCCGGGTTTCCAACCGTCGAGTACGAGGCGGCCATCGCCACCGCCAGTCCCGACCGTGACTTCGCCCCCCGTTCCCCTGACGACCTCTACCTGCTGTACACCGGTGGCACCACCGGGATGCCCAAGGGCGTGATGTGGCGGCAAGAGGACATCTTCTTCTCCGCCATGAGCGGTGGCGGCTGGGGCCGGGAGCCGATCACCGCCGCCGAAGAACTCGCCGGGAGACTGCCGCTCGACGATGCCAACCGGGTGGTCCTGTTGGTGGCCGGTCCGATGATGCACGGCAACGCCCAGTGGGTGGCGTGGAACGGCTTCATGATGGGTGGAACGGTGATCCTCTACACCTCGCACCGGTACGACGCCGATGAGATATTGCGGCTGATCGGAGATGAGGGTGTGGTCTCGGTGGGATTGGTGGGCGACGCCATGGCCCGTCCGCTGGTGGAGGCGCTCGCCTCCGCCGAGCCGGGGACCTATGACACCTCGACCTTGGCCGCCATTGGATCCGGTGGGGCCATGTTCTCCAGGACGGTCAAGGACGAGTTGGTTCAGCAGCTGCCCAACCTCGTGGTCCGGGACACGTTCGGTTCGAGTGAAAGTGGGGCTCAGGGGTTGGTCGAGAAGGGCGCCTCCGGACCCAGGTTCACCATGGGACCGGAAACCACCGTTCTCGATGACGATCTCCGGCCACTGTCTCCTGGAGACGGCCGGATCGGGCGACTGGCCCGAACCGGACGCATTCCCCTCGGTTACTTCAAGGACGAGGTGAAGTCGGCGGCCACCTTTCCCGTCGACGCCGCCGGTGTTCGATGGTCGGTGCCCGGGGACCTGGCCACCGTCGAAGCCGACGGCACCATTACCGTCCACGGCCGGGGTTCGGCCTCCATCAATTCCGGGGGAGAGAAGATCTTCCCCGAAGAGGTCGAGGCGGCGGTGAAGGCCCACCCCGGCGTGTATGACGCGATTGTGGTGGGGATCCCCGACGACCGGTTCGGTGAGCAGGTCGCGGTGGTCCTCCGTCCCAAACCGGAATCGGAGGACGTGACCCTCGAGAGCATTCAGGGTCACTGCCGATCGTTGATTGCCGGATACAAGGTGCCCCGACAGATGATGTTGGTTGACGAGATTCCCTTGACCGCGGCCGGCAAGCCCGACTCCAAGGCGGCCAAGGCCCTGTTCTGACGGCGGCATATGGCGGCCTCTGGCGAGGTGATGACCGCGTCCTGACCCGAAAGCGGCATCTTCGGACCGAAGCCCAACAGACCGCGTCAGCTCACCGTGGTCAGGCGGGCCTCCATGACCGCGGTGATGCAGGCGATCACCCGATCCCCAGCGGCGGCGAGGGTCGCCGCGGTGACATCGACCGATCGGTGCTCCCCGGCATCGGGCCACACTCCGACCACCCGTGCCGGCACCGGTCGGGTCGGAGACCTCAACGACGCCACCAGGGCCAAGAAACCGAGCTCCGCCTCCCACCCGCTCGCCGGTATCCCGCTCGCCACCGAGACCAACGTCGTGCTCTGAGTTTGATCGCTGATCCCGTCGCCCCCGGCTGTCACCAGGGCGACCCGCGCCTCGCACCGCCCCTTGAGCCGCACCGTCCGGGCGGCGGGACATACCCATTGATCGTCTGGTCCCCCGAGTCGAATCGAGCGGCCGAAGGGGCGCCAGTCGATCGATGACCACAAGGCCGTAGCCCAGGTCGCCGCCTCGGCCAGCGCCGCCGACCGGGCCGCGGCACTCAAGCCGACCATCCACGGCTCCCAGTGGAAGGTGCGCCATCCGGTTCGGCTCCACTCGACCACCGCTTGGTCAGCAATCGGCCCAACCGCCTCGCCCGGAGTTGAAAAGCGGTGCTGGAGGCAGGCGTCGATGGCCGCCAGCCCCAAGGATCGGCGAACGAAGACCGGCTTCCAGGCAAAGGGCTCTTCGGGCGCGGCCAGGGACTCCGGATCCCGATCGGCCTGGCGGAGGAGGGGAAGCGTGACCACCATCTGATCGCCGACGGCCAGATCCTCGACCAATGCGGGAACTTCGTCCAGTAGGCGCTGGCGGATGGCCTGGCGGTCACTCGGGCCGGCGGGTGCCACCGGAGGCGCCAGGATCTCCGCGGTGAGCTCTTGGGCTTGGGTCACTGCCCACGCCCAACGGTATTGCCGACCAACCCTTTCCGATCCGAGTCGTCGGCTGCTATCCGGTTCCGCTTCCCGGGTCGGCGGCTCGCCGGCCCGGACACCACGGTTTCACCGGTCGGTCTGCAAACAGCCCCGATCCCGGCCAAGGTGCGCCGGGCGGCGGAGGCCAGCAGGTCATCGCTCACCGGTTCCACGTCCAATTCGCCGGTGCGGGTGTAGTAGGTGGCGACGGCGAACGGGGGAGCCGGGCTCCGCAAGGTCTCAAGCAGGGCGTAGAAATGCAGGTCCATTCGATGCTCGAGTCGTCGTGCCCCGGACTTCACCTCCACGATGGCGACGGAGGCGACGGCCAGCCCCGGTCGCCCAATGGCGAGGTCCACCCGACCGGACAATTCGATCGATCCCCCCGCCAGCCCCACCCGCATGGGCACCTGGGTACGCGGGAGCCAGGACGGGTCGAGGCTCGGCCACCGGTTGACCAGGTCAATGGACTGGCGATCGACCTCGGCGGTCAAGGCACCTCGCTCCGTCACCGACAAGTTGTCGATCCAGGCCACCAGGTCGCCCTGCCGGTCATCGAGGACCAGGGCGTCCATGGCGTCTCGCATCGGGTCGCCGATCGACCCGGTGGTCACCAGCTGTCGGAACAGCGCATCGATCAGGGCACCGCCTGCCATCGGCAGGGTGGGGGGCTGCGCCCCGGATAGGTCGGCGCCCAATCGAGATTCTCGGTCCAATGCCCGGGTCAGCCGGTCTTTGGTGATGACCAGTGGCTTCGGCGAACCTGGGACCCTCGGCCGACCGTCCCCTCCAACGCAGCCGACGCTTCCGTCACCAAGCCCGGCCTCGATGGTCTCCCGAAGTCGAGCCACCCGCTCAGGGTCGGCCAAGGGCCGAGGCCGCCCGGTGACCCGGAGGCGGTCGAGGAGGGCGTCCCCGGCCAGGGGAGTCCAGCCTGGTGCGAGATTGGGCGGCGACGCGGCAGGCACCCGATCGGCCAGTCTGAGCTTGGGGTCCTCTCTCTCGACGTCCGTCACAACCATGGGAGGAGTGTCGCCGATGGCTGTGACAATCGGTCATGGCCGGTCCGCGTGACAGGTCCGCTATAGCCTTCTTCCAATGATCCCGGCCGCCGCCAACACCCTGTTTGCAGTCGGATTCACCCTGTTTGTCGTGGCGTTTTTGGTCCTGACCGTGCTGGTTGTCCGTTTCACCCTCAAGCGGGGGCGGATCGCCCGCCAGGAGTGGCTGGCCCGCCAGGACGGTCACCTCGACGAACACGGCGCCGAAGCCGGCGAGGGGGGACAACTGAGCCCCCAACTCACCGCACTGGTATTGGCAGGAGGCGGCACCCGGGGAGCGGCCCAGGTGGGGATGCTCGAGGTGTTGGCGGAAAACGGTTTTGTCCCCGACCGGATCTACGGCGCCTCAGTCGGGGCGATAAACGGGGCTGCCTTTGCCGGCGATCCGACGGTTGCCGGAGTCGAGCGGATGGCCGACATCTGGCGGGGGATCACCGGGGACGACATCTACCCGTCGCGGTTCGTGCATGGACCATGGCAGTACCTGCAACAACGCGATTCGATACATCCGAACATCGGACTCCGGAAGATCATCGAAGCCGGGATCACCTTCGACCGGATGGAGGACGCCACCATTCCGTTCGAAGTCGTGGCGACCTCGATTACCGACGGAAGAGAACGCTGGCTGATGTCCGGTCCCGCGGTGGAAGCCATCCTGGCCTCCGCCGCCGTCCCGGCAATCTTCCCCTCGGTGGAGATCGACGGCGACCGGTTGGTCGACGGCGGGGTCGTCGACAACGTGCCGATCAGCCGGGCCATCGACGCCGGTGCCACCCGGATCTTCGTCCTCCTCTGTGGACCGCTGACGTTCATACCTCCACCGTCGAAGCGCCCGGTGGAGGTGATGCTCAGCGCGCTGTTCATCTCCGTTCACGCCCGGTTCAGCCGGGAGCTGGCCCGGTTGCCTGATGGGGTTGAAGTCATCGTGTTCGCCGGCGACGGGACTTCCTCCCGTGACTACACGGACTTCTCGGAGACGGAGGCGCTCATCGAGGCCGGCCGGGTGGAGGCAACCGAAGTCCTCCGGCGCCATGGGCTCCTCAATCCGGTGCAACAACCCCGGGCCCACCCTCCGGCAACCGAAGCGCCGGCATCACGCCTTGCGGTGGACCCGCCCATCCCGCCCGAGAGGACGTCGGAGGATCTGACCACCCATTGACCGCCCACGCCGTTGGCTAGGGCTCGGGTCTACAGCTACTGCCGGCGACTGGCGAAGCGGCTACGGCAGACCTCAGGATCCGAGGTTGAGAGGCAGTCCCAGTGCCTTGGTCAGCCCGTTGACCGCGCTGTTGGTAGAGGAGAACGGACTGTTCGCGCTGGCCCCTGTGCTCGGCTTGGCGCCTGAGCCCGACGCCCCGGTGCCGGTACTCGGGCTCGTGGCCCCCTTACCCGCACCCGCCCCGATACCACTACCGGCGCCGGCGGGTGGGACCGATAGGACGCCTCCGACCGCGTTCTCGACGGGGCCGACAATCGCCCCAACGGTTGGGCTGATGGCTCCGGCCAACGCTTTGGCCGCGGAGCCCACATCGTTGATCGCCCCACCGATGGGACCGCCGATGGTCGAGCCGAGATTGCTGATCGCGCCCGGACCCTGACCGGCGGCCGCCACGCCAGTGAGGATGGTACCGATGCCGAATTCACCCAGACCGAACGGACCCGGGGTTGCACTCGTTCCAATCGAAGAGCCGGCTCCGCTTCCAGCGACACCCGATCCCGAAGCCGTCTTCGTAGAGGCGGTGCCCGTCGATGCCGAGCCCGTCGTCGAAGCCGTGTGCGGCGAGGCGACGGCACTGGCGATTGGTGATGTGAGAGCCGGCAACACCGTGGTGATCGGTGCCGGGTTGGAGGATCCGCCATCGGCAAACGGTCCGCCGCCCGGAAGCATCAGAACCGTCCCGACGGTGATGGCGACCGCGCCGGTGGCCGCGGCCACCGACGGTCCGAACACGCCGAGGGCGCCGGTTCCAAAATCACCGAAGGCTCCGGATCCCAGGGTCCCGACCGCGTTCCGGGTGCCTTCGACCGCGTGGCTCACGCCGTGCTTCATGGC
>DASZIT010000138.1:0-5167 GCA_035948855.1 Acidimicrobiales bacterium
CCTCCGAAGCCGGGGAACCATCAGCGCCACCAACGTGGCCGCCGCCACGATCACCCCGGTGACCGGGACGGTGATGACCCCGGCCACCAACCCGGTGACCACGCTGACCGTCACCGCGGCGGCCAGCGGGACGCGGGTTCCCTCGGCGGCGAACAGTGTCACCAGCCGCGGCCCATCGTCGTCGCCGACCACGGAGTCCCGCAGGCGGCGGAGGCGGCGTCGAGCGAGAGGGGCGAAGGCCAGGAACAGGCAGACCAGGATGGCCAGCAGGGAGGCCAGGAGGCCAACGTTGACCCGGCCCTGCGGGGCCCACCGGAGCTCGACGGTGGCCACGCCGTTGGAAGCCGCCGGCCCGAGGGTGGCGGGGTCGACCCGCCATCCGTTGGCAAACCCGTCGATCAACTGGGGCGATCCCAGCGAGTGCCCGTTGATGGTGGCCACCCACCCGGCGTTGAGGCTCTGGCCCATCACCAACTCGAACGGGGCGACCCCGGCGGTCACGCCCGACACCTTCAGTTGCATGGCGGTGGAGGTATGGGAGGTGACCACCACCGAGGGGGGAGCTGACGGTGGGGCGGGAGACACCGTCGGGGGGGTGCCGCCACCCGCCGCCGAGGTCAGGGCCAGCTGGTCGATGTCGAAGCCGGCGGTCTGCCCGGGGGTCGAGGTCAGGGTGTGGTCCCCGGGGCCCAATGGCAGTCCGGCGGCGTCGGGGCCGCACAGCGAGATCCCGAGGGCATTGCCGGCCAGCGCGGTGGCCGACGAGCCGGCCACCGACACCCAGATCGGGGCGCCGTCCACCGCCACCAGATCGTTCCGGCAGGTGGCGGGAATGGTGGCGGGGACCGGCGCGGCGACCAGCCCGGGGATGCCGACCTCGGCGATGGCGATGGGCATGGCCAGCGGCGACTGGGAGTTGTAGTTGACGGTCGTCTCGATCCGCACGGTGTCGAAGGTGATCCGGATGCTCTGGCCGGTCAACGGTTGCGGGAGGGAGAGCGGGACGCTCACCACCGATCCGGGTATCCGGTTGTCGGCGATCGGCGGCAGCGGAAGGGTGACCGACCCGCTGTCGGCGGTGACGGTGATCGACGTCGGCACCGAGTGCTCACCGTCAGCGACCACCTGGAGGTCCAAATGGTCGAAGGAGAGCGGGGCCGGGACGTTGTACTGCAACCACTCGCCGGCCTGGTGGGCAACCCCGAAGCCGGGTTCCCAGATGGTGGCCGGGTTGCCGTCCAGGGTGGTGATGGCCCCGGCGGCTAGATCGCCCGGGAGCCGACCCTTCGAATAGGCCACGATGCCGGTGTGGTCGGCGCCGGGTCGGCCGACCAGGCGGTCGATCTCGTCGTCGGGCACCAGCGGGGAGATGCGGGCCGACCCCGACACGGTGAAGGTCCGGGCCGTCGGGAGCCAGAAGGTCCGGGAGAGCGCGGTCTCGGTGTCGGACCGGGGCGGTACCCCCGAGCTCCGCAGCCGGGTCATGAGCAGGGTGAGGGGGTCGGACGCCGACGAGCTCCCTGCCGATCGCAGCAGGTCCTGGGGAAGGGACACCGTCTCGTGGACGGTGACCCCGGGTACCTGGACTTCGGCGAACCCGACCGAGCTGGCGGCCTGGGTGGCACTGAGGAGGGGAGCCTGCCCGATGGCGTCGACGGTGATCCGGAGGGTGGAGAAGCGCCGAGAGGGAAACGAGATGGTCTGCCCGGCGGGGGAGCGGGATCCCGGACCCAGCTCGGCGGTGACCGGTTGGTGCCCGTCGAAGGTGAGGGTGACCTTGGTGATCCAGCGGTTCGGATCCCCGGTCTGGGGTTGGACCAGGTTCACCGTGCCGGTCGTGGCCGGCTGGGTGAGCACCATCTGCCACCACTGGCCGATGGGAGGGGCAAACGAGTCGTCGAGCCAAGCCGTCTGGGTGTTGCCGTCGAGGGCGGCAGCCGGTCGGACCTCGGGCAGGTAGGTGAACGACGACCCGTAGGAGGAGGCGGTCACCGACGATGCCCCGCTGAACACCGTGGTGGTCTGGGCGTCAGCCGGGGCGGTGGGGAAGAGATCGAGCGGGGCGTCGCCCGGATTGGTGGTGTCCGGGCCTTGGCTGGCTGTCTGGGTGTAGCCGGTGTTGGCGGTCAGCGACGTCCACTCGAACGACTGTTTGCGATTGGTGTCGGTGACCACCAGGTTGGCCGGCTGGCTGAGGATGTTGCGCTGGAGCGCGGGTTGGGTGTCCAGCGATCCGGCGTAGAAGATGGTCGGGTTCCCCGACAGCAGCCCGACCGAGGCGGCGTTGACCAGACCGGTGGAGTTGCCGTCCACCACCAACGGGTTGGTGAGGGACTCGGCCCGGACGACGGGGCGGGGATTGTTGACGGTGTAGGACACCAGCGGGGACGTCCAGGGCTGGTTCGGGGGTCGGGCCAGGGCCGCCTCGTCCAGGTTGGCGATCGACGACACGTTGGGGACCGGCGCGCCGTAGGACACCGGATTGGAGAGTCCGGGCGGGGTGACAGCCAGACCCAGGGCGACCTGTTGCGGGTTCGGGGTGTCGTAGCGCTCGTAGGCCTGGTCGTACTGGACGAGCACGTCGCCCGCGCTCATCAGCGACGCCATCGGGGCCAGCGCGTTCCAGTCCTCGGTCCCCCCCTGCAGCGGGGAGTCGATGGCCTGGAGGAGGTCGGCGGTGGGGAGGGACCCCATGATCTGCTGCTCGTGGGTGACGAAGGGCCGGGTCAGCAGCCCCGGCCAGACGGTGTCGATGGTGTCTCCCCACCGGTAGGCGGCGAAGTCGTTGCCGGCCAGGGCGTAGACCCGGGTTCCCGGATGGGTCTTGTTCAGCGCGTTGGCGGCGGCCTGCACGTAGTTCGGCGGCTTGGCCGGTTGGGTGAACCCGTGGGCGATGATCGACCCGGTCCACAGCGGGGTCGAGGCGCCGGCGATGGCGGCGACCGCGAAGGCGCCGACCAGCAGGCCGGTCCGCCGTACCCGCCGCACCACCGCGGTGACCCCGGCGCCGAGGAGGATGGCCAGGCCCATGATGACCAGCGGGGAGGCCCGGTCGGTCGACCGCATGGCCAGACCCGCGGTGGTATCGACCATCACCGCCTTCAACAGGGAGCCGATGCCGGAGGGGTGGGTGAACGGGTAGGCGCCCACCGACAGCACCATGCCGACCACGATGACCAGGATGAAATAAGCCCGGTGGCGCCACTTCACCAGCGCGGCGGCGGCGATGGCCAGGACGGGAACCGCGAAGCTGAGACCCACCAACCACAGATTCTGGGTGTAGGCGACCGAGGCCTGGGTCCAGCTGCCGACCCGGTCCGAACCGTAGAAGTACCAGTAGCCCAGCCCGCGGATCACCTCGGAGGCCAGCGACGTCGAGCTGGTCACCGGGACGGTCTCGGTGTACTTCAGGACGTTGACGCCGTAGGCCGCCTCCACCTGGAGCCCGATGGCCCACCACAACGAGACCAGGCCGCTGAGGAGGCCGACCTTCCAGGCCACCCCCCAGACCTGTCGCCAACTGACCTCGCGGGCGACGAGCACGGAGTAGAGCAGCCAGAGCACCGGGGCGATGCCCACGTAGAGAATGGAGCTGGCATTGATGCCACTGACCAGAGCGACCACCAACGCGAACAGCGCCGGGTACCTCCAGCCCCCGCGCCGGAGGGCCAAGATGACGAAGGCCACCAACCAGGGCAGGCCGGCCCAGGGCATCAGGATGGCCGAGATCCTCCCGGCGTACTGGAGGACGTAGGGGGTGAACATGAAGCCCACCGAGGCCACGTACCGGCCCGGGCCGGTGAGCCCGACCACCCGGCACAGATACAGGGTCCCGGCTCCGGCCGCCAACAGCAGGACGCCCATCCACAGCCGCTGGGCCACCCACAGCTGCACATGCAGCTCGGCCAGCCCCCAGTAGAACGGCCCCATCGGGAGCAGGTAGCCGATGTTCTCGTGGGTGACGGTACCGAGCGCCACCGACGGGTCCCAGAGCGACGTCGCCTGCCGGACGTACCGTCCCGGGTCGAGATAGAGATAGGTCTTGGTGTCGTCGGTGACCACGCCCGGCCGGGAGGCCAGCATCGGGATGAATGACAGCAGGGCCAGGGCCAGGTAGTCGACGGTGGTCCGCAACCGGCTGGTCGACCGCAACTGCCGGTAGAGGCCGCCCCAACGACTTGGGTGAGTGCCTATCGGCGCGGGAGGAGAAGGTTCGGGATCCGACACGAGTGATCGGTAGTGTAAACAACCTGACCAGACCGATTGGGTCAAGGTTGACGGAAGGGTCGGCGATCGGCTGACCTGGGAAACCGCAGGGAGCGAGTGAACGAGGCATGACCGACGAAACCCGGGGTCAGGACGGGGGAGGCGCCACCGGGGTGGCGGCCACCCCGGTGAGGCGCCTGACCGGGGAACGCCCGATGGAAGGGGTGACCCCGGACTCACTGCTGGCCCTGCACGCGGCCGGCTACCGGACGGTGATCGAACGGCTGGGGGCGGGGCCGGTGCTCGACGTCGGGTGCGGGCAGGGATTCGAGTCGGCCCGATTCCTGGCCGCCGACCGGTCGGTGGTCGGCATCGACTACAACGCCGACGCCGTCGCCTTCGCCCGCTCCCGGTGGGCGGGGGACGGGCTCTCGGTGGGCCAGATGAACGCCCTCTCCCTGGGCCTGGCCGGGGGCAGCTTCCGTTGGGCCTGCTCGTCCCACCTCATCGAGCACTTCCACGATCCGGAGAGCCACGTCCGGGAGCTGGCCCGGGTCGTGGCCGACGACGGCACCGCCTTCTTCCTCACCCCCAACGCCCCGGCCGACTTCGAGAACCCCTTCCACATCCACCTGTTCGAGCCGGCCGAACTCCGCGCCGTCCTGGCGCGGCACTTCCACGACGTCACCGTCCAGGGCCTCGACCCGATCCCGGCGGTGAAGGCCGACTTCACCGCCCGCCGGGTCAAAGCCAACAAGGTGCTCCGCCTCGACGTGCTGAAGCTGCGCCACCGGATCCCGCGGTCGTGGTACATCGCCGCCTACACCCGGATGCTCCCGTTGGCCTACAAACTGATGGCCCGGGGGGACTCGGGCGGCATGACCGGGATCACGGCCGACGACTTCTCGGTCACCGACCAGCTGGACACCACCACCATGGTCCTCTTCGCCACGGGGTCGCG
>DASZIT010000139.1:0-1977 GCA_035948855.1 Acidimicrobiales bacterium
TCCTCCGAGGTTGGCCGCCGATACTGAGAAAGTGCCACCCCCCTCCGATGCTCCCGCTCGATGCCGAGCATCCGGAAGTCGCCAAAGCCAGGGCCGGCAGGTTGGCACAGGCTTCGGCGGTCCGTCCGCCCGACATACCGGATGGTATGAGGGGAATCGAGAGCCCGAAGGGGGGCAGCGTGCCGACGTTCGGTCAGTCCGGGAACGGGGAACCCGGAAGGTGCTAGGCACAGGAACGCCGACAGGTTGTGAGGTTCGGAGCCGCTCGGGATGTTGCCAATGGTGGGCCAAGGAACCCGTCCGCCACCCAGACTCCCCATGCTCACCTCCCCGCGCGATCTCCGTCGGCCGTTGTGCCGATTGCCTCTCGATGAGAGAACGCACTAGTGCCGTCAACCTGGCGAAATTGACCAGGTCAGGATGAGATCCGCAAGTTACGCGCTGCCCGTGAGTTCCTCACTACGGACGGTGATAACCTCAAGCTTTTACGCCGTTTGGCCGATAGATCCACTAGGTAGAACGGCACATGAGACACGCACAAGACCGCACAAGTAGAATTTTGCACCAGGCGGGGGCGGACTGTCGGCTGCACCCGATCCCTCCACACATCGGGAACCACTCATGAACGTAGCCCTTTCTCCGTTCGAGGAGCCGTGGCCAGACGACGAAATGCAGTTGGTGGTCGACGCGGTGCGGTCGGCCGTCGCCGCCCCGCGGCCCTACCCTTCAGCTGGCTCGCGAAACGGGGCTGATGGACCATCGGCGGCATCCAACGGTGATGGCGGTCCCATAGAGAATTCTCTGGCCGACGCCGGTCGCCGGTGGGCTCGGGCCCATCAGTCGGCGTCGCTTATGCGCAGTCGGCTCGGGGAAATCGAAGCCTCGATGGATGCCGAACTGGACACCGGTACGGACGCCGATCGCGCCGCCTATCACCGGGCCTGGCGGATCCTCACCGACGCCGCCACCTGGACATCGCTGAACCAGCTGGAAGAGGCCGCGCTGATCGACCCGCTCACCGGGGTCGGCAACCGGCGGGCCCTCGACCTGATGCTCACCCGGGCCATGTCCGGCGCACGCCGGACCGGCTCCGAGCTGGTGGTGGTGGCCGTCGACCTCGACGGTTTGAAACGGATCAACGATTCGCGGGGTCACGCCGAGGGCGACAGGACCCTCACCTCGCTGGTGGACGCCATCGGCGAGGGGCTGCGGACGACCGACACGGTGTACCGGACCGGCGGCGACGAGTTCGCCATCGTCTTGCAGGGGATCGGGCTCGGCGAGGTCGAGCCCCTCATGCACCGGATCTCCGATGGCGGTACCCCGGAGTTCACCTGGGGAGCCGCAGCGTTCGGGGTCGAGCATCAACGGCCCTCTGAGCTCCTCGATGCCGCCGACACCGATCTCTACCGTCGTCGCGGTGTGGATCGGGCGCTGGTCGGGGCCGGAGCGGTTGGCGTCGGCCTGGCCGGAGCCGGAGTGCTGGCCGGAGCCGGAGCCGGTGCAGTGGTGGACCTGCGCCGTCCCCACGGCTCGTTCGGAACCCGGATCTCGCGACGGGTCAGTGTCGGCGTAGCCGCCGGCCTGGTCGCCATCGGGGGAACCCTGGCCGGCGTGCTCACCTTGGGGCCAGCCGCCCAGGTCGCCAGTCCACCGGTGCACCCGCACCTAACGACCCCCGGTCCGGGTACCTCACCGCCCACCACCCCGGGTGCAACGACACCAACGACGACCACGCCATCTTCGGCGCCCACCACTGGAGGGAGCACATCCCCCTTCCAGCTGGCCAACCAGATCACCCCCAGCACGGTCAACACGAGCAGCTCGACGGGAACAAACTCGACTACCCCCCCGGGTCCCACTCCCAACCCAGTGACTACCCAGACCACCACCCCGGGTGCAACCACGCCGCCCGGCCCGACCGGGACCGTGCCTCCATCGACGCCAACCGGGGCCGTCTCAGGTCTGGTGGTCGGC
>DASZIT010000140.1:0-51361 GCA_035948855.1 Acidimicrobiales bacterium
GCGTCGAGGTGGCCTGAGCCTGGGTCTTGCCCACCACGTTGGGCAGATTGAACGACGACGCACCCCCCAGATAGCCGAGCTGACGGGCCAGCAGCACACCGACAATGGCCAGGATGGCCAGCAGGATGACGAGCACGATGACGTAGGTTCGGGTCCGGTTGCGGTCCCGACCCGATTCAGCGATTCCGTTGTCACCGGGTCCGCCGGGTCCGCCCGCCCCGACCCGGGACTGGGCCGAGATGGCTTGGGTGACGTCCGCGCCGCCCACCGCCCCGACGACCTGGGTGGCGCCGAGGGCCGCTTGCATCGCCGTGGGGTCGTTCATGGCCAGTACCGAGCGGCCCTCGTTGAACCGCAGCAGATCGGCCCGGAGCTCTTCGGCGGTGGCGTAGCGGTGGTCGGGGTCCTTGGCCATCGACTTCAGGATGATGGCCTCGAAGGTCGGGGGGATGGATGCATTGATCTCGCGGGGAACCGGCGGCGTGTCGCGCACATGTTTGGAGGCGACGGCCACCGGGGTGTCACCCAGGAACGGGGCGCGCCCGGTCACCATCTCGAACAGGACAACGCCGAGCGAGTAGATGTCGCTTCGGGGATCGACCCCGATGCCTTCGGCCTGCTCGGGAGAGAAGTAGGTGGCGGTCCCCATCACCGCACCCGTCTGGGTGAGGCTCTCTTCGGTGTTGATGGCCCGGGCGATCCCGAAGTCGGTCACCTTCACCTGGCCCTCGTCGGTGATCAACACGTTGCCGGGCTTGACGTCGCGGTGGATCACCCCGTGTTTGTGGGCATAGCCCAGGGCGGCGGCAACGTGGGAGCCGATGTCGGCCGCCCGGTCCGCCGACAGCGGGCCGGCGGTTTTCAAGATGGACGAAAGCGGCCGGCCGTCGATGAACTCCATGACGATGAAGTACGCCCCCGAGTCCTCTCCCCAGTCGAACACCGGCACGATGTTGGGATGGGAGAGGTTGGCCGCCGCCTGGGCTTCCCGCCGAAAGCGCTCGACGAACGACCGGTCCACCGACAGCTCGGGGAACAGAACCTTGAGCGCCACCGGACGGTCGAGGAGACGGTCGTGAGCGCGATATACCTCGGCCATACCGCCTCGGGCGATCAGATGGTTCAGCTCGTACCGCTCTGAGAAGACGCGGGGTGCCTGGGATTCGTCCATGTGGGTCAAAGCCTATTCCTACGATTCTGATTGTCGGATGATCTCATTGGCCGCCACCTGAGCTTGGCTGGTTTCCCAAAATGTCGTTGAGGATCTCTTTCACGATCGGGCCGGAGTAGGTCGCACCGGTGGCGCTTCCCGGTTCGTTGGGGAGGACAACCGCCACCGCGACCTTGGACGCGCCGTTGGGGGCAAAGGCGATGAGCCAGTCGGTTGTCTTGGTGGGGTTCGGCCCGAAGGAGCCGACCTGGGCGGTGCCGGTCTTGGCCGCCACGTTCCAACTCGCCGGGAAGCCCACCCCGGCGGCAGTACCGCTGGTGACAACCCCCTGCATGAAGGTGGTGAGGGTGGCAGCCGTTTGACTCGAAACGGATCGCATCCACGGCTTCGGCGTGTAGGTCTCCACCAGGTTTCCCTGCGAGTCGCGGATCTGGGCCATCACGTGGGGGGTCATCTCCACTCCACCGTTGGCGACGGTGCCGGCCACCATGGCCATCTGCAACGCGGAGGCGGAAACGTTCTGCTGGCCGATGGCCGACTTCATCAGACCGGGGAGGCCACTCTGGCCGGACGGGGAGAAGTCCGCCACCGTCCCGAAGTTTGACGCCGCCACGGTGTCGGAGGGGACATCGAGCGGGATGCGTTGGTTGAATCCATACGCCTGGGCCTGGTCGACCAGTGCGGTCGCTCCCAGCTGTTCACCGATGAAGGCAAAGTCGGCATCGCACGACTGGATGACAATCTCTTCGAGGGTGCCACCACAGAGGCCGCCCTGGTAGTTGGTCAACACCTGCGGCGGAGTCCCGGTGTCGGGAAGGGGTGTCGAAGCCTGCACCGGGTAGGTCATCGCGGCCAGATCCGGGCGGCCCTGGAGGACGGCGGAGGTGGTGACCACCTTGAAGCTCGAGCCGGGCGGGTTGATCTGATTGTAAGCACCGGCCCGCAGTGGGTTCCCCGGGTTCAGCTGCTTGTTGTTCTCGGCATTCCAATAGGCGGTCTCGGTGTCCAGATTGGTCGACACCAACGGGTTGGGATCGAAGGTGGGGTTCGAGTACATGGCCAAGATGGCACCGGTGGTGGGATCGAGCACCACCGCCGCGGCTCCGTCCACACCCGGGGCACCGGTGTCGACGGCCTGGGCGACCAGGCGTTGCAAGTTGGAGTTGATGGTCAGGGTGACGTTGTCCACCACCGTCTGGTTGGTCAGGAGATCCCGCAGCGACTTGGCCGGCCGGTTGTGGGCAACCAGGAAGCTGTTGTACTCGGACTCGACGCCGTTGAAGTTCCCGTACTTGATGGAGTCGTATCCCACGATCTGGGAGAACAGCACCGCGGTGTTCGGGTTGTAGACCCGCTGGTACTTGTAATACCCGCTCTTGGTCGGCATCGACGTGGCCAGGGTGACGCCATCGGAGGAGACGATGTCGCCCCGAGGCTGGTTGCGCGCCTTGAGCTGGACGCGGGGATTCTGGGGGTTGGTGGCCAGCGAGTTGGCCTTCAGAACCTGAATGTTGTTGAGCTGCACGAACAGAGCCACCAGGCACAGCAGCATGAAGATACCCAGCCGGCGGATGCGCTTCTCCATCAGGGCACCCCCGGCGCGGTGGTCGTCGTCGTGGGTGGGGCGGTGGTGGTCGGGGCGGTGGTGTTCGGGGTCGGAAGGACGGTGGTGGGATTATTGGGCTTCCGGACGTTCGTCACATAGTTCTGCGCCTTGGCCAGGGTCGATTCCGCCACGCCGGCTTTGATCTCCGGGAGATACGTTTCGAGGACATCCGCGGTGGTTACCCCGGTGCGCTGGATCTCCACCGGCTTGTACCAGAGAAAGCCGCCGATCCGGCCCTGGTAGATGACCAGTTCATTGTGGTTGACCCCGACGTAATAGGAGTTGGTGTTGTACCAGCGTACGGAGTAGTACCCGGCGCCGACGATGGCGACGAACAGGATCATGAAGAGCAGGGTCCGGAACGTGATCAGCCGCCGGCCCCGGTCCCGGCGCCGCTCCCGGCGCTTGGCCCGCCTCCGATCCCGGCGGTTGGGGATCTTGATCTCGGGAACCGCCAGAGGCTGAGGTGCGGCGGCACCATCGCTGGCCAGGCCGGTCGGGTCGACGAAGTCGGGCGACATCGGGGCCACCGCCGGGACCGATCCGGTGTCCTCATCCCCGACGATGACGTCGATGACCACCGCGGTGATGTTGTCGCTTCCGCCATGGGTCCGAGCCGCCCGTACCAGGAGATCGGCCGCCGCCTGGGGATCGGCCACCGTCGACAGGACTTCGATGATCTGGTTGTTCCCGAGTTCGTTGGTCAGGCCGTCGCTACAGAGCAGGAAACGCTCGCCGCGAATCGGGCGGATCCGCCACACGTCGACGTCGACATCGGGCGAGACGCCCAGGGCCCGGGTGAGGATGTGCCGGTGGGGGTGGAAGGCGGCCTCGGCCGGAGTCAGTTCGCCGCTGAGGACCATCTCTTCGGCCAGGCTGTGATCCTTGGTGATCTGGGTCAGCTCGCCGTCATGGAACCGGTAGGAGCGCGAATCGCCGACGTTGACCAGCGCCAGGACATCGTGCCCGCCCTCGTCGACCAGAGCCACCGCGGTCAGCGTGGTTCCCATCCCCCGCAGGTCGGCGTTCTCCTGACTGTGCGCCCACACCACCGAGTTGGCCGAGGTGACGGCTTCGGCCAGGCCGATCCCAGTGGGCTGGCGACCGAAGGCGGCGGTCAGCGCGTCGATGGCCAGCCGGGACGCCACCTCGCCGCCGGCGTGGCCTCCCATGCCATCGGCCACCGCGAACAGGCTGGAGGTCTCGAGGGCGAGATCCTGGTTGGTGGACCGAACCAGACCTACGTCGGAAGCCGAGCCGGACCGGAGGACCGTCATCTCACTTACCGACTTCGAATACGGTGCCGCCTACTTGCAAGAGGTCGCCTTTTTCGATTCGAGTTCGCTCGAGAATACGCTCGGTATTCACCCAGGTGCCATTGGTGGATCCCAGATCTTCTACCCACACGTCGCCATCCAACCGGAACAGGCGGGCATGGAGGTTGGATGCGAAGGTGTCGTAGTCGATGGGAACGCCACATCCTGCGGCCCGCCCGACGGTGACCTCGGCGCCGATTTCGTAGGTTGTCCCCGTCAGGTCCTCGGGGCGCACAACGTGGAGTCGGAGCTGTTTGCCTTTGCGGGACTTCCCGGCAATCGCCGGGTCGATATCGTCATCCTTCTCGCGACGGCGCTTCCGCTTCAACGGGCGGACTTCCACCCACACCGCCCGGACGACCCACATGAAGAACAGCCACAGCAGGAGTATGACCACGTACTCCAAGGCACGGAGCACGGGGGCGTTGTTGGTCGGCCCTGGAATCAAGACGAGATACAGGTGCATGTGGGATCAGGAGCCCGCCGCCATCACGACGTCTCGAATCGGAGGAATGTCGTTCCGACCACGATCTCGTCGCCATCAGCCAGCTTGCGCTCCTGAATGCCGGCACCGTTGACCCGGGTGCCGTTGGTGGAATTTAGATCCACCACCACCACGTCGTTCCCCACCCGCCGGATCTCGGCGTGCCGCCGGCTGGCGTTGGGGTCGGTGACGACGACGGTGCTCTCGGGGAGCCGGCCAATGGTGATGGCCTCGGGCCCGAGCACGATCCGTTCCCCGTCCGCCAACACGATGGATGCCGCCGAGAGGCCTGAGGGGCCCTCCCGGACCTCGGACAGAATGGAAAATCGGCCGCGGCGCAGGCCGGGGTCCTCGATGGCGGTCACCGTCACCGGCCCGACGAACACATAGTCCTCGGCGCGGGCGTGCTCGCGAGCCGCCTCCTCCAACTCCCTGACCAGGGCGTCGATGAAGCTCTCAAAGCGGGCGAATTCGGCCGGCGACAGGGAGACTTCGAAGTAATTGGGCGCGATCAGTCCGTGAACCCCCAGCCGACGCCTGAGGTCCATTTCTCTCGTGAGGCGACGGCCGATCTCCACAGGATGCAACTCACCCCGAAAGGCTTTGGAGAACGTGCCATCGACAATGCGCTCAAGGCGCCCTTCGAACTTCTGAAGTCCCATGCTGGGCACAGCCTATCTGTGCCAACGTCGCAATCGTAGATAGGGCCGCTTCCATTGTCATTGGTGGGCCGGACCCCGGAATTATCCCCAACCGCGCCCGACCTGGTGACGAATGCCCTGGTAGGAAGGGCCAGGTTCTTCGGGTAATCTCATTCGGTCGCTCGGGCGAGTGGCGGAATTGGCAGACGCGCAGGATTCAGGTTCCTGTGTCCGAAAGGATGTGGGGGTTCAAGTCCCCCCTCGCCCACCGCGTTGTGATGGCTCCATCAGGGAGTTTGAGATCTGAGGACCGCCCACCCGGATCGGCCGATCAGCTTTTCCCCAGCTCAGCCGGGTAGAACGCCGGCGAATCAGTCGCCAGGCGGGCCGCAGGCGTCGGGCGAACCACCGATTTCGCCTCCCTCGAGGTTCAAGCCAGGGAGTAGAGGCTCAGTCGCTTCTGGAGTCGCGCCTTGGTGTCCGGCCATTCACCATCCAGGATGGAGAACATCGCCGAGTCGCGATAGCGGTCTTCCTCGCCGACGACCATCGATGGTTGCCAGTTTCGCAGAACGCCTTCGAACTGGGCACCGAGTCCCTCGATGGCGTTTCGGGAGCGGGTGTTGCGAGCATCCGTCTTGAGGTCGACCCGGGCAACGGACCAGGTCTCGAAGGCGTGCTCGAGCAGCAGGAGCTTGGTCTCGGCGTTGATGCCGGTGCGCTGGGCGGACGCCCCCAACCAGGTCGAGCCGATCTCCACCGCGAAGGGAGCGGGCTTCTCCGGCCGGAACCGGAGGCTCAGATACGAGGTGCTCCCCACGGCTCGACCGTCAGCCAGCCGAATTTGGGCAAAGGGAATGAGTTCGCCGTCGTCGGCTCGAGCGAGCTGATCCCGGATGTACTCCTCGACCTCATCCGATCCGCGCGGCACCCGGGTGAACCCGTAGGAACTGCGGTCGTCTTCGGCCGTCGTAGTCAAGTCCGACACGTGCTGCATCGACAAGGGCTCAACTCGTACGAGGTTGCCGATCAGAATGGGAACTTCGAGCCCACGACTCACGAAATCTCCTCACCGGAGTCACCCCTCACCGTTTGCATGTTAGGCGGCCGCTTCCTTACTGACTTCTCCACCTTCACCGACCCGCCACCCGGAGGTATCCTCGCCATCGTCGCATCGCGGCACGAGAGAGACGGGGTGAAGCCATATCGTGGCGTCGAAGGCTCTCAGAACTGACGGGTACGTGAGATGGCTGGCCTTCGGTGGGTGAACCGAAGGAGGTGGCGGTCACTGACGGCACTATCCGGTTGGGGCAGTTCCTCAAACTGGCCGATCTGGCGGAAAGCGGGTCGGACGCCAGGCAGCAGATCGCCTCCGGTGCGGTGCGGGTCAACGGGGAGGTGGAGCTCCGGAGGGGCCGCCAGTTGCGCCACGGCGATGTGGTCTCGATGGGAGGCGAATCGGCCCGGATCGCCTGACGGTCAGAGCCGCTACTGCACGTAACCCCGCAGCACGGTGTGACCGGCGCCGTCATTGACCCACACGTGGGTGATCTGATCGGCGGGCACCGCACAGGACAGGGTGACCTGCACCTGGCCATCGGAGCCGAGGGTCCGGTAACTCCCGGCCACCCACCAGGAGCCCGGCGACGTCTCCATCGTCACCGTCCAGACCTGGCCGGCCTTCTGCCCCGACTCCTCGAAGGTGGCCTGGGTGCCCCATGCCTTGGCCGTCAGCACCACCGAGGCCTGGACTCCCGGGGTCCCGCGGAGCGCGACCGTCTTGGTCGGCGCCGGCGACTGCTGAACGGAGACGACCACCAGTGCGATCGCCGCCACCGCGGCCGCGGCCATTCCCGCCATCGCCCACCGGGTGGCCGTCATCCGGACCCGCCGCTTCCGCTCCCACCGGACACGCTCCCACCGGGCCGACTCCAGAGGAATCGCCGGCTCGATGCCGTCATCGAGATGGCCGAGGTCAACCAGACCGAGGGCGGCCTCGATCCCGGCCAGCTCGACGGTCTCGGCCTGACACGCCGGACACCCTTCCAGGTGGGCGCGAAGTTGGCTCTCCTCGTGGGGTTCGAGCCGACCGATGGCGTGCATCGCCTGCAAGCCTCGCCACCGTTCACACTCGGCGGCGGTCATGATTCCCACCCCATCTCCTCGAGCACCAGCTTCAATGCCTTGAGGGCATAGAACAGACGGCTGCGGACGGTGCCGTCGGGAATCCCGAGCTCGTCGGCGACGCTGCGGCTGGGGCGGCCCTTGTAGTAGATCTCGATGAGCACCTGGCGATGCTCGTGGCGGAGCCGCCGGATCGCCTCTTCGACCTGCCACGCCTGCATGGCCCGCTCGATGCTGTCGTCGGGGTCTTCGGTGTCGGGCGGCAGCACCTCGGTCTTTCTGATGGATCGGGACCTGGCCAGGTCGATGACCAGGCGTCGTTCGATGGCGAACAGCCAGGTGCGCATGGAGCCGAGCGATGGATCGAACCGGTCCCGATGTCGCCACGCCCGCACGAACGTCTCCTGGGCGGCCTCTTCGGCCAGCTGCGCATCCCCGAGGGTCCGGCGGGCAAAAGCCACCAGCTCGCCGCTGTGGGCCACGAAGGCGGCCCGGAGTTCGATCTCATCAGTTGCCATACCTGTCGGCCTCGACCGGCGAGGCCCCTCGGGAGAGACGGTATCCCGAGTCATGGACGCCAGCTGACCGGGCCCTCGGCGGACGGCTTCCGTCGTCGGCGAGTTGTTCAACTCGGGCTCACCGCCCACGCTCGACGCCGGGTCAGGGGGTGAGGGACCGAGATGCGGACCGGGCGGCGGGGACTAGTAGCCATAGCCACCGCCCGACGGCGCCGCGGTGGTGGTCGGCGCTTTGGTGGTGGCGGTCGCCGCCCCGCCGCCGGACGAACCCGACTTCACCACGAACCAGGTGCCGGCGACACCCTGACCCTTGGCATCGGTCGGGCTCATGTCCCCGGAGAACGTGTAGAGCGGCTCGTGGTTGTAGGTGACCTGGACCGATCCGTCGGACCGGGTGATGGTGCCCAGGCCGTTCACCCCGCTCCCGGCCACCGGGGTGGTGACCCCAGCCGGGAGAACCAGAGGCGGCCAGATGGTGGCGCATCCGCCGGTGCAAGTCGAGACCCCGGAGGTGTCCGAGGTCAAGTGGTAGAGGGTCATGCCCTGGGCGTTGGAGAGCACAGAACCTACCGAGGTCTTTGACGCCAGCGTGACCGTCGCCGCGCCTCCCGAACCGTTCGAACCACCGGCGGTGGACGAGGTCGAAGCCGGCGTGGCCGAGCCCGACGAGCATCCGGCCGCCGCCGCCAGCGCCGCGAACGCGCCGACCGCCACCAGCTTCTGGGCGCCGGAGATTCGCGGGAGTCGGGTGAGTGAGAGATGAGCCATCGATGAGTCCCTTTCTGAGTTCGTACCCTGGAGATACGGTCGAAGCGGGCATTGTGTTCACCACCTCGATGTCCACCTCGGCGACGTCGGTCCCCGGCACCGCCCCCACCTCGGTAAATGCCACAATGCACTGGGAGGTACCCCATGATCATCGGCGTGCCCACGGAGCTGAAGGACGGCGAATCCCGGGTGGCGATCACCCCGGCCGGGGTCAGGGAATTCACCACCGCCGGACATACGGTGCTGATCCAGGCCGGAGCCGGGATCGGCTCGTCCATCCGCGACGACGAGTTCGTGGCCACCGGCGGGTCGGTGCTGGCCGACCCCGTCGACATCTGGTCCCGAGCCGACATGGTGTTGAAGGTGAAAGAGCCGGTTCCCGAGGAGTACCCGCGTCTCGGTCTCCGGCCCGACCAGGTCCTCTTCACCTACCTCCACCTGGCCGCCTCCCGGCCGTGCACCGAAGCGTTGATGGCCGCCGGCACCACCGCCATCGCCTATGAGACCGTCCAGCTCGGCGACGGCTCCCTCCCCCTGCTCACCCCGATGAGCGAAGTCGCCGGGCGGATGGCCCCGTTGATGGGGGCCCACCATCTGATGAGCCCGGCCGGTGGCCGGGGGGTACTGGTGTGCGGCATCCCCGGGGTGCGATCGGCCCGGGTGGTGATCCTGGGGGCCGGGGTGGCGGGCATGGCCGCGGCGACCATGGCCGTCGGGATGCATTCCGACGTCTACATCCTCGACCGGAACCTCGACCGACTCCGCCGGGTCGATCACCACTTCCGCGGCGCGCTGGAGACGGTGGCGTCCAGCGCCCATTCGATCGAGGAGACCTGCATCGACGCCGACATCGTGATCGGCGCGGTGCTGGTGGTCGGGGCCAAGGCACCGATCCTGGTGTCCGACGCCCTGGTCGCCCAGATGCGCCCGGGGTCGGTGCTGGTCGACATCTCCGTCGACCAGGGCGGGTGCTTCGAGTCGACCCGGCCCACCACCCACTCGGATCCGACCTTCAAGGTCAACGGGTCGCTCTTCTATTGCGTGGCCAACATGCCCGGCGCCGTCCCCCACTCCTCGACCCACGCGATGGTCAACGCCACCCTCCCCTATGCCCTGGCCATCGCCGACCTCGGGTGGAAGGACGCCGCCCGCGCCGACCCGGCGTTGGCGGCCGGGGTCAACGTGGTCGGGGGGCAGATCGTCTACCAGCCGGTGGCCGACGCCCACGGCCTGGAGTGGTCATCGCTCGGCGCCCTGCTCTGATCGGCCGATGCGCCCGACTCGCCGGGGCGCGGCCGGTGGTTCGGAGATTTGGGGCCGGAGCCGCCGACCCCATAACCTGAGGACCCGGTCCTTCCCTACGGAGGGAACGGACCGGACAACCTGGGGGGTTCCGCGTTGGCGTTGAACATCGGCCTGAGGCGGCTGCAGCGGGCGGTCAGGGCCGCCCGGCTGGCCGGGCAGCCGGTCCCCTCGGTGATCATCGTCGGCGGCGGGATGTCCGGTCTCGGTACCGGCATCCAGCTCACGCGGGCGGGTATCACCGACTTCACCATCGTCGAGCAGTCGGACGGGGTGGGTGGGACCTGGAGGGACAACACCTACCCGGGGAGCGGCTGCGACGTCCCCTCCCACCTCTATTCGTTCTCGTTCGCATCCAAGACGGACTGGACCCGCCGCTTCGCCGAGCAGCCGGAGATCCTCGACTACGCCGAGGATCTGGTGGCCTCCCACGGACTGGCCAGCCACCTGCGTCTGGGCACCACCGTCAACGACGCCGCCTTCGACGAGGGATCCGGGCGCTGGCGGGTGTCGGTCACCTCCACCGATGGCACGTCCGAAATGCTCGAAGCCGACGCCGTCGTCTTCGCCTGCGGGCAGCTCAACCGCCCCTCCATCCCCGACCTCCCCGGACTCGACAGCTTCGCCGGGCCCAGCTGGCACTCGGCCCGGTGGGACCACCAGGTCGACCTGGAAGGGAAACGGGTGGCGGTGGTCGGGAGCGGGGCCAGCGCCATCCAGTTCGTCCCGCCGGTCGCCGCCCAAGCCGCACAGCTCACCATCTTCCAGCGCAGCATCAGTTATGTGGTTCCCAAGCCCGACCGGGTCTACGGTCCCCTCCAGCGGTGGCTGCTCGACCATGTGCGCGCCTACGAGCTCGCCTACCGGTGGCGGATCTACTGGGCGCTGGAGACCCGGTGGCTGGCGTTCCGAAAGGACAGCTGGGCCGGCCGGTTCCTCCGGAAGGCGATCACCAAGGGCATCGTGACCCAGGTGGTGTCCGAACGGATGCCGGCGGAGTCGGTGGTCCCCGACTACCCGGTGGGCTGCAAGCGAATCCTCATCTCCGACGACTGGTACCCGGCCATCCTGCGTCCGACCGTCGAGGTGGTCAACGAGCCCATCGAACGGATCGAGGCCGACGCGGTGGTGACCGCCGACGGGAAGCGGCGCCCGACCGACGTGCTGATCTTCGGGACCGGCTTCCACACCACCGACTTCCTGTCGGCGATTCCCGTCACCGGCAAGGGCGGCCGCAGCCTGGCGTCGGCCTGGGAGGACGGGGTCCGCGCCTACCTGGGGATCTCGGTGGCCGGATTCCCCAACTGCTTCCTGCTCTACGGGCCCAACACCAACCTCGGGCACAACTCCATCCTCTTCATGGTCGAGCGCCAGCTCAACGTGGTGCTCCAGGCCCTGGCCGCCGACACCGAGGCCCGCACCGCCGGCGTCCCGGCCACCATCGAAGTCACCGCCGCCGCCTACGACCGGGAGGACGCCCGGGTCCAGCGGCTGATGTTGGGAACCACCTGGGTCAACTCCTGCCGGAGCTGGTACAAGACGGCGTCGGGACGGGTCACCAACAACTGGCCGACCTGGACGGTGCGCTACTGGCTCGACACCCTGCGGTTGCGGCCCGACGACCTGCGGGTGACCGCCCTCCCGGTGGCCTCCCCCGCCCCGACCGCCCCGGCGGCCACGGCCCCCGCGACCCGACCGGGCGCCGAACCCATCCTGGCCCGCCAGGCGCCGACCTGATCCACCGCTCGACCGCCCTCCTGGGGTCCGGCCCGCCTTCCTGACCGTGCCCACCGCCCTTTCCCACGCCGTCGCCCAGACCTGGCCGCCGTTCGTCCTCATCGCCGGGCTGTTGCTGGTGGGCGTGGTCGCCGCCTCCGACCGGCTGTTCGAGGCGGCCGGCACCCTGGCCGCCCGGTTGCCGGGAGGTGGGCTGGTGCTGTTCACGTCGTTGATGGCCCTGGTGATGGTGGTCACCGTCATCCTCAACCTGGATACCTCGGTGGTGTTCCTCACCCCCATCCTGTTGCACGCCGCCCGCCGCCGAGGCCTGGGGGAGACCGCCTTCCTCTACGGGGCGGTGTTCATGTCCAACTCCGCGTCCCTCCTCCTCCCGGGTTCCAACCTGACCAACCTGCTGGTCCTCCACGGCCGCAACGTGAGCGGCAGTTCGTTCGCGGCGGGAATGGCGCCGGCCTGGGCGGCCGCGGTGGTGGTCACGCTGGCGGTCCTGGTGGTGTGGCGGCGCCAGGATCTGACCGCTCCCGGCCGCCGGTCCATCGAGCCGGTGGCGCCCAGGTGGGGGGCGGGCATGGTCGGGGTGGCCGGGGCCACCGTCCTCGTCCTCGCCCTCCCCAATCCGGCCGTCCCGGTCCTGGTCCTCGGGTTGGCGATGGTGGTGGTGCAACGGGCCGGCGGGAGGCTGCCGCTGTCGGCGGCCGCCCGGTCGGCCAACCCCGCCCTGCTGGCCGGGCTGTTCTCGGTGGCGGTGGCCCTCGGGTATCTGGCCCGGGTGTGGGGCGCGCCGGGCCGGCTGATGGCCGCGGCCGGGCCGGTGGCGGCGTCCTGGATCGCCGTCGGTTCCTCCGGCCTGGTCAACAACCTGCCCGCCGCGGTGCTGCTGTCGGCCAGAGCCCCGCTGCACCCGAGGGCGCTGCTCATCGGTCTCGACCTGGGCCCGAACCTGGTGGTGACCGGATCGCTGTCGGCCATCTTCTGGCTCCAGGTGGCCAAGCGGGAAGGCGCCACCCCGTCGGTACGGACCTACAGCACGGTGGGGATCGTCCTGGTCCCGCTCACGGTGATGGCCGCGCTGGCCGTCACCGGGCTGACCGGGTCCGCCAACCTCTGACCCGGCCCGGCCCTCGGCCGGCCCCAATTCGCCGGTCGCGTGATACCGGCGATGGTGTCTCTCTTGCTACCGTTGACGGCCATGGCCAGCAGCGGTCCTGTGGGACCCGCTACCGACCCCACCCGTCAGCCGCGACGCGGAACCACTCCCAACGAGGAGGGGCTGCGCGCCCTCGGCTCGATGATCGAGGGTAATTCCGTTCCCGGTGCTTCCGCCGGGTCGGACCCGGAGCTGCCCCCCGACGCCGGCATCGGCCGGGCCGGCGGGACCAAGAGCACCGGCACCTTCGACGAGACCGGCCTCAAGAAGCTCGGCGACGAGATCAAGAACGGGCACAAGCACAAGCGTCACTCCCACCGGGCCACCAAGCCCCCGAAGCGCTACAAGAAGACCAAGCGGGTGCTGCTGGCCCTGGTCATCCTCATCGTGGCGTCGGCGGGGAGCATCGCCGGCTACGCCTACTACCTCAACCACGAGCTCCACCGGCTCGACGTGAAAGGGCTGATCGACTCCCCGACCACCGGGGCCGACGCCGGCACCGAGAACATCCTGATGGTGGGGTCCACCGACCGTTGCGCCCTCACCGTCCAGAACCCCGCCTACGGGCTCTGCTCCCAGGGGGTGAACGGGGTCAACAGCGACGTGATCATGATCCTCCACCTCGACCCGAACAAGCACACCGTCTCCATCCTCTCCATCCCCCGCGACCTCTTCGTCCCCAATGCCCGCACCACCGGGGCCAACAAGATCGACGCCGCCCTCTACCAGGGGCCGAGCCAGCTGGTCGCCGCCATCAACCAGGACTTCGGGATCCCCATCCAGCACTACGTGGTGCTCAACTTCGACACCTTCGCCAACGTGGTCAACGCGCTCGGCGGGGTCAAGATGTACTTCCCGATGCCGGTGTTCGACGCCTACTCCGGGCTCAACCAGCAGACCACCGGGTGCGTCGCCCTCGACGGCCTCCACGCCCTCCAGGTGGTGCGGGCCCGCCACCTCCAGTACAAGGGGCCGGGGGTGACCACCACCAATCCGAACTACTGGCCGTTCGAGAACTCCAGCGACCTGGCCCGGATCCGGCGCGACCACGAGTTCCTGCGGGTGATGGCCACCGCCGTCGCCAAGAACGGCCTGTCCAACCCGATCACCGACACCCAGCTGGTCAACGGGGTCGCCTCCCAGCTGTCGGTGGATTCCAAATTCTCCATCAGCGACATGATCAACCTGGTCCTCAATTTCCACGGGGTCAACGCCGGGACCGCCCCCCAGTACACCCTGCCGGTACAGGTGAGCCAGACCGGCGACTACCTCTACAAGGGCGGTTCCTACGGCTCCATCGAGTTTCCCGCCGCCGCCCAGGATCAGCAGGTCATCCAACAGTTCCTCGGGATCAACACCACCACCGACTCCATGCACGGCGGCAAGCTCCCCGCCCCCGGTTCGGTGACCGTGTCGGTGATGAACGGTTCGGGAGCCACCAACCAGGCCACCACCACCTCCGCCGCCCTCGGCGCCCTCGGCTTCACCATGACCGGGGTCGGCGACGTCACCCCGGTCGGCTCCGAGGCCGAGACCGTCGTCTACTACGCCCAGATGACCCCGGCGGCCGAGGCCGCCGCCCAGCTGGTGGCCTCGTCCATCTCCGGCGCGGTGATCATGGCCTTCGACCCGACCCAGGTCACCAGCGGGGCCCAGGTGACGGTGGTCACCGGCACCCAGTTCTCGGTGAACCCGCCGGCCGCCTCCGGCAGCGCCACCACCGTGGGGACCGGGGCGTCAACCACCACCTCCACCACGTCGGGCGCCTTCCAGGCCCCGTCGGCGGCGGTGACCCCGCTCCAGCCCTGGGATCCCCGGTCCTGTACCGCCAGTGGCGGCGAGGGCCCCTGACCCCAGGCCCGCACCTGGATGCCCACCCCGGCGGTGGGTCAGCCCTCCCCGACCGGCACCGTTCCCAGCCGCCCGGCCCGGAAGTCGTCGAACGCCTGGGCGATCTCCTCCTGGGTGTTCATCACGAAGGGCCCGTAGGCGTAGACCGGTTCCCGGATCGGGCGGCCGCCGAGCACCAGCACGTCGAGGCCCGGCGAGCGTGACTCCTGGACGGCGTCGGCCCCCACCACGATGTTGTCGCCCTCGCCGAGCACGGCCAGCTGGCCGGAGTGGAGCGGTTGCCCCTGGTCCCCGACGCTCCCGTCACCGGAGAGCACGTAGACCAGGGCGTTGAAGTCCCGGCGCCAGGGGAGCACCAGCTGCGCCCCCGGGCTCACGGTGGCGTGGAGCATGGTGATCGGCGAGTGGGTCGAGCCCGGCCCGGCGAAGCCGGCCAGGTCGCCGGCGATGAGCCGGACCAGCGCCCCGCCGTCGGGGGTGGACAGCAGCACCACGTTGCCGGCCCCGATGTCCTGGTAGCGCGGCGCGGTCATCTTCTCCGCCTTGGCCAGGTTGACCCACAGCTGGATGCCGTGGAACACCCCGCCGCTGGCCACCAGCGCCTCGGGTGGCCGCTCGATGTGCAGGATCCCCGACCCGGCGGTCATCCACTGGGTGTCGCCGTTGGTGATCAGGCCGCCACCCCCGATCGAGTCTTTGTGCTGGAAGGTGCCGTCGATCATGTAGGTCACCGTCTCGAAGCCGCGGTGGGGATGCCAGGGTGTCCCCTTGGCCTCGCCGGGGGCGTACTCCACCTCCCCCATCTGGTCCATGTGCACGAAGGGGTCGAGCTGGGCGGGGTCGACGCCGGCGAACGCCCGGCGGACCGGGAAGCCCTCGCCCTCGAAGGCGGTGGGGGCCGACGTCACCGACACCACCCGCCGTCCGGTGGTCGTCACCGGATCCGGCTCGGGGATCCGGGGAAGGGAAAGGGTGTCTGCAACTGTCACCGCCGGCATCGCCGACCTCCTTCGGGCTGGGTCCACTCCCGACCGTCCGGCCGGAGAACCTCACCACGTCCCCTCTTCCAACATAGTTGCGCCCGCAACATTCCCTCGGAACCGCCCCGGGTATGGCCCTTTTGGCCGTCCACCGGTAACGTCGGCCCGGGTCGGCCGCCGGTGCCCACCCGCCTAACCAGAGTGGGGGAACCATGACCGACGCCGAAACCACCACCATCGACGGGCGGGTCGAGCCCGGCTACGAAGGGGTGCGCGACGCCTTCGCCGCCAACTTCGACGAGCGCGGCGACCAGGGGGCGGCGTTCTGCCTGTACAAGGACGGCGTCCCGGTGGTCGACCTGTGGGGCGGGACGGCCGACCGACGCACCGGGCTCGCCTACGGCCCGGACACCCTCCAGCTGGTGTTCTCCACTACCAAGGGCGCCACCGCGGTGTGCGCCAACCTCCTCATCGAACGGGGGCTCCTCGATCCGTCGGCGCCGGTGACCGAGTACTGGCCGGAGTTCGGGGCCGAGGGCAAGGCCGGCCTCCCGGTCGAGTGGCTGTTGACCCACCAGGCCGGGCTGCCGGCCATCGACGCCACCCTCACCCTCCCCGAGGCGCTGGCCTGGGACCCGATGATCGCCGCCCTCGCCGCCCAGAAGCCGTTGTGGGAGCCGGGCACCGCCCACGGCTATCACGCGCTGACCTACGGATGGCTGGTAGGCGAGGTGGTCCGGCGCATCTCCGGCAAGAGCCTCGGCACCTTCTTCGCCGAGGAGGTGGCGACCCCGCTGGGCCTCGAGTTCTGGATCGGGCTTCCCGAGTCCGAGGAGGGCCGGGTGGCCCCCCTCAACATGTCGCTCGACCACATCGCGGAGATGGCGCCGGAGGAGCTCGACCGGATGGCCACCAACTTCGGGCCGGACGGCCTGGGGACCCGGGCCCTCTTCCTGGGTGGCGCCTTCGGCAGCTTCGAGGACGGCGACGGGGTGTTCAACACCCGGGCGGTGCACGCCGCCGAGGTGCCGGCGGCCAACGGGATCACCACCGCCCGGTCGCTGGCCCGGATGTACGCCGGCCTGATCGGCGAGGTCGACGGGGTCCGGATCCTCGCCTCCGCCACCGTGGAGCAGATGACCACCCCCCGAACCTCCGGCGAGGACCTGGTGCTCGGGGCGGAGTCGATCTTCGGGTTGGGCATGTTGTGCGATTCCCCCTTCTCGCCCTTCCTCGGGCCCGGGAGCTTCGGCCACTACGGCGCCGGCGGCTCGGTCGGCTTCGCCCAGCCCGGGTCGGGGGTGGCCTTCGCCTACGTGATGAACCAGATGCGCCTCGGGTTGAGCGGCGATGCCCGGACCGGGTCGCTGATCGAGGCGGTACACGCCACGGTGAGCTGACCCGACTGTTCGCCGTCGAGGTCGTCCCGGGTGCCGCCCGGGAACCACCGGGAAAAATGGCGTCGCGAAGGCAGAATAGAATCCCTTCCAGGTACTCTTACCCTCAGGGAAGAGTCAGGAGACACCAGTGACCCGGCAACGTGGTGGGACCACCCGCCGACGCGGCGAACAGCAGCAGCAAACCCTCCCTTCCTCCCCCCAGGAGATCGGGAGGATGCTCCGAGAGACGAGGGAGCAGCGCGGTCTCGACCTGGTCACCGTGCACGACCGGCTCGGCCGGCCCATCACCCAGCTCGAAGGGCTCGAGGCCGGCGACCTCCGTTCGATGCCCGACCAGGCGATGGCCCTCTCCACCCTCCGGCGCTACGCCGCCTTTCTGACCCTCGACGGCGACGCCCTCGCCCTCCAGTTGATGGAGGCCTGGTCGTCGGCCCCGGCGGCCAACGGTCGGCGGCGGATGCGGGACAACGGCGGGCTCACCGGGGTGGTGGCCGCGGTCACCAGCGGTCCCGAGCACCTGCGGGCCTTCACCCAGACCGGGCAGGTCCCCCGGGTGGCCGGCTTCGCCACCTCGACGGCCGGTACCGGCTCCGGCGCCTACGGCTACGGCGTGGCGGTCGGCCCGCCCACCGGCATGATCCCGGCCATCGCCGCCTCCGACTTCAAGGAGGCCAAGCGGGCCATGGGCCGGGCCCGCCGTCGCCGGCGGGCGGCCACCCCGCTGAAGGTGACCACCTGGGTGGTGGCCGGACTGGTGGTGGTAGCCGTCGCCGGGACGGTGATCCAGAGCTCGCAGCCCCAGTGGTTCGTCGAATCCCACATCCTGCGGGTGACCGGGCCCGGCGGGGTGGCACTCGCCCCCGCGCCCCGGCCGGCGGCGGCGGCGGCGCCGGCTCCGAAACCCGACCCGGTGGTCGAGACCACCACCGACGGCTCGACCTTCGGGCAGTACACGGTGGCCAGCCAACACTTCACCCTCAAGCTGGCCGCCTCCGACGTCTGCTGGGTCCAGGTCATCGACTCGTCCTCGGCCACCCCCCAGCTGCAGGGCGACCTCCAAGGGGGCCAGGAGCAGTCGTTCAACGCCGGCAAGTCGATCAGCGTCCAGGTCGGGAGTGCAGCGGTGGTGGTGGGCATCTTCATCAACGGCAAGGCGGCGTTCCTGAACACCCCGGCCAACACCCCGTTCACCTACACCTTCACCTCCACCGCCTAGCAACTGTCGCCGGTCGCCCCCGCCCAGGCGCCCGCTACTCGGAGAGGTGGCCGGCCACCCACCCACCGATGGCGGCCACGCTCCGGTCGGTCTCGGGGAGGATCACCCCGGGAAACGCCTGGAACACGTGGATCATCTCCGGCCAGACGGTGAGGGTGACGTCGTTGCCGGCCGCCGTCGCCCGCTCGGCCAGCCGGGTGGCATCGTCGAGGAGTACCTCGTCGGCCCCCACCTCGATCCGGAGGGGCGGCAGTCCGGAGAGGTCGGCGGCGAACAGCGGCGAGGCCAGCTCGGTGCGGGGATCGGCCCCGGCCAGGTAGGCGTCGGCCAACCCATCGAGATCCTTTTTGGTGACCATCGGGTCCCGGTCGGCCAGTTCCCGGTAGGAGGGCGCCGACTGGGTGAGGTCTACCCAGGGCGACAGGCACACCGCGGCGGCCGGTAGCGGGATGCCTTCGGCCCGCAGGGCCAGCAGCAACGCCATCGTCAGCCCTCCGCCGGCCGAGTCGCCGGCCACCACCAGGCGCTCGGCGGGGATCCCGTCGGCCAGCAGCTGCCAGTAGCCGGCCAGGGCGTCGTCGACCGCGGCCGGGAACGGGTCCTCGGGGGCGAGCCGGTAGCCGAGGGTGACCGTCGCGCACTTCGAGGCGATGCCGAGGCGGGAAGCCAGGTCCCGGTGGCTGTTGAGCGACCCCGAGCCGTAGCCGCCCCCGTGCAGGTAGAGCAGGGCGGCTTCCCGGCCGACCCCGTCCGGCGTCAGCCATTCCGCCGGCCGCCCCCCCAGCTCGGCGATCTCGACCGACACCCCCTCCGGCGGCGGCGCCCCGACCGAGGCGGCGTCCATGGCCGCCCGCTGGTCTTCGATGGGACCGGTGAGCAGGCCGGCGTCGGCCAGAAGCTGCTTCACGATCTCGATCCCTGGATGGCTCATGGACGGGACCCTACTGTGCGGACATGTCCGATGACCGACCCGTCAGCGGTGGCGGGGCGACCGCACCCGGGTATCGGCTCCGGCTGGTGGCCTGGAACACCTTCCTCCTCCGCCCCCGCCTGATCCCGGGGCGGATGCCGTTGCCGGCGGTGGGGGAGATGGCGGCTCCCGCCGTCGCCGACCGGGCGGTGGCCATCGGCCGGGCCCTGGCCGGCGCCTATGAGGTGTCCGCCCTCACCGAGGTGTTCGACCCGATCGAGCGCCGGTCGGTCCTCGGGGGCTGGGATGACCGTCCCGGGGTCACCGCGGTGGCCGGGCCGGAGCGCAGCTTCCCGCCCCGCGGGCCGGCCGCCTTCGCCTCCAGCGGCCTGTTCACGGTGGCCGACGGGGTGCCGCTGACCCGCACCGACCGGCTCCGCTACCAGGCCCGCGGCGACCGGCCCCACGACGCTGACGCCTGGTCCAACAAAGGGGTGCTCCTGGTGGAGGTGGACCCGCTGGGCGGGGCGGGGAAGCTGGAGATCTACAGCACCCATCTGCTGTACGGCACCGGACTGCTCCCCGGCCGGCGCGCCGCCGACCCCGAACGCCGGCACCGGGTGCGCATGCAACAGGTCGACGAGCTGGTCGCCTTCGTGGAGAGGGCCCACCGGCCGGAGAACCTGATCGTGGTGGTCGGTGACTTCAACGTGCCCGCCCACGACGCCGCCCAGGGCCTCCGCCCGGAGCGCTGGCATCTCGACCTCACCTCGAGGATGGCCCGCCTGGGTCTGGTGGACACCTGGGTCGAGCGGGGGGTGGGCCCGGGTCCCACCTACGGGCGGCCCGAGGATGCCTTTGACGACGAGGACCCCGACTGTCCGGGACGGTTGGTGGACGATCCGGAGGCCCCCGGGGCCGTGCCGGGACGCCAGCGCATCGACTACATCTGGGTGCAGTCGCCCGCCCCCGAGCACCGTCTGGAGGTCGCCTTCGGACAGCCCCGGCGCCGGGCGTTCCCGCGCCCGGCCGACGCCCCCGACCACGCCCGGCTCCCACGATTGTCCGACCATCTCGCCGTCGAACTGGAGCTCACCGTGCGACCCCGGCCCCAGCCTCCGGCAACGCCTGGCCGGTAGCATGGCGCCGGTGACCGCAGGAGCAACCACCCGTCCGACCGACGGCCCGGTGTCGCGCACGCCGGCGGCCAGGGAGTTCGGGGACGTGACCGTGGACGTCGGCGACGACTTCGTGGCCACCGTCGAGATCCACCGTCCGCCCAACAACCACTTCGACGTCGCCCTCATCCGGTCCCTGGCCGACGCCTACCAGGCGCTCGACGCCGACGACGGCTGCCGGGCCATCGTCCTCCGCTCGGAGGGCAAGCACTTCTGTGCCGGCGCCAATTTCAGCAGCCGGCCGGCGGGGCCGGAACCGGGTCTCGGCAACGGCGGGGTCGACCAGCTGTACACCGAGGCGGCCCGGCTGTTCGACAGCCGGACCCCGGTGGTGGCCGAGGTCCAGGGGGCGGCCATCGGCGGGGGTCTCGGGCTGGCGTGCTCGGCCGACTTCCGGGTCGCCTCCCCCGAGGCCCGGTTCGCGGCCAACTTCGCCCAGCTCGGCTTCCACCAGGGTTTCGCCCTGACCGCCACCCTGCCGCCCATCGTCGGCCAGCAACGCAGCTGGGAGATGCTCTACACCGGGCGCCGGGTGTCAGGTGAGGAGGCGGCGACCATCGGCCTGTGCGACCGGCTGGTCGAGGCCGGGGAACTGGCCGCCGCCGCCCACGCCTTCGCCGCCGAGATCGCCGCGGCCGCCCCGCTGGCGGTAGCGGCGATCCGGGAGACCATGCGGGGTGACCTCGCCGCCCGGGTCCGGGCTGCCACCGTCCGGGAAGCCGGCGAGCAGGCCAAGCTGTTGTCCACCGCCGACTTCGCCGAAGGGGTCCGGGCCACCGCCGAACGGCGGCCGCCCTATTTCGAAGGACGGTGACCGACCGGGCAGAGCCGCTCGCCGCGGCCGGGGTGGGTCCCGAGCTGCGGAGCTGGATCGAAGCCAACTGGGACCCCGACCTCAGCCTGGTCGAATGGCGCACCCGGCTGGCCGATTCCGGATGGGCGTGCCCGGCCTGGCCCGATCAGTGGTGCGGGCGCTCGCTTCCGGCGTCGGTCGCTGACCGGGTGGCCGAGGAACTGGCCCGGGCCGGTGCGGTGGGGGTTCCCGACGGGGTGGGCATGCACCTGGCCGCCCCGACCCTCCTCGAGCACGGATCCGACGACCTCAAGCACCGTCTCATCCGGCCCACGGTGACCGGGGAGATCAGCTGGTGCCAGCTGTTCAGCGAGCCGGGGGCCGGCTCCGACCTGGCCGGGCTGACCACCCGGGCGGTGCTCGACGGTGACCAGTGGGTGGCCAACGGCCAGAAGGTGTGGAACACCTCGGCCCACCACGCCGACTTCGGGCTCCTGGTGGCCAGGACCGACTGGGACGTCCCCAAACACCAGGGCATCACCTACTTCGTCATCCCCATGGACCAGCCCGGGGTCGAGGTTCGGCCGCTGCGCCAGATGAACGGCCACGCTTCGTTCAACGAGGTGTTCCTCGACGACGCCCGGATCCCGGTCGCCAACGTGGTCGGCGAGATCGGCCACGGCTGGGCGGTGGCCCAGGCCACCCTGGCCCATGAACGCCGCTACACCGTGATGGGATCGGCGACCCACCTGCCCGACACCGCCGGGCGGGCGGTGCGCGAAGCCCGGGCCGAGCGGGCCGAGGTCTACGAGCCCTACAAGTGGTACCCGCAGCGGGCCGGGCGGTTCGACCTGATCGTCGAGCGGGCGGCGGCCACCGGGTCCGGGGCCGATCCGCTGGTCCGCCAGGAGATCGCCCGGGTGGTGGGGTCAGCGAGGTCAGCCGGCTGGACGGCCCAGCGGGCCCGGGCCGCCCGCGCCCTCGGACGGCCCCCCGGCCCGGAAGGCTCCCTCGGGAAACTGGCGGCCAGCCAGGTGGCCCGGTCCGCCTCCCGGGTCCACAGCCACATCGCCGGGGCGTCGGGGATGCTCACCGGCCCGGAGAGCGTGCTGGGCGGGACCATCGCCGAGATCTTCGTGTCGGTTCCGGCGGTGTCGATCGCCGGAGGCACTGACGAGATCCAGCACAACATCCTGGGTGAGCGGGTCCTCGGCCTGCCCCGCGAACCCGATCCCTCCCACCAGCTACCGTTCCGCGATGTGCCGAAGAACACCCGTGCATAGCTCTCGGCCTGGCCCGGCCGCGGCGGGAGCCTGAGCATGGCCACCCTCGATCGGGATGGTGTCCGCATCCACTACCAGGTCCACGGACCGTCGACCGACCGGTCGCCCGTCCTGCTGACCCACGGCTACTCGTCGTCCACCTCGATGTGGGATCCCAACCTGGCCGCCCTCGGTGCCCACCGGCAGCTGATCGTCTGGGACATCCGCGGCCATGGCCAGAGTGGTTCGCCACCGAATCCGGAGCTCTATTCGGAAGCCGCCAGCGTGGACGACATGGGTGCGGTGCTCGACGCCTGTGGGGCGGACCGGGCGGTGGTCGGAGGGCTGTCCCTGGGCGGATACCTGTCCCTCGCCTTCTATCTCGCCCACCCCGCCCGGGTCACCGGGTTGCTGCTGTTCGACACCGGTCCCGGGTTCAAGAACGACGCCGCCCGCACCCAGTGGAACCGCTACGCCGAATCGACCGCCGCCGGCTTCGACCGGGAGGGCCTCGGCGCTTTGTCGGCCAGTCCCGAAGTGGACACCGGCCACCACGACCCGGCCGGGCTGGCCCTGGCCGCCCGGGGCATCCTCACCCAGCGCGACGCCCGGATCATCGAGTCGCTCCCGACGGTGGCGGTGCCGACCCTGGTGCTGGTGGGCGCCGAAGACAAGCCGTTCTTGGCCGCCGCCGACTACATGGCCGCCAAGATTCCCGGCGCCGTGCTCTCGGTCCTCCCCGACGCCGGCCACGCCTCCAACATCGATCAGCCCGAGACCTTCAACCGGGAGGTCGCCCGGTTCCTCGACCGCCCGGACGTCGGCTAAAGGCGGTACTCCGGCGAGGTGACGACCTACGATGATCCGCAGCCACCTGGAGGTCCTTCTTTGCACCGGCCCGATCGAGCCCGTATCGGCATCGCTGGAATAGCTGTAGCGGTGATGGCCGGCGGGGTGCTCGCCGGTTGCGGCACCGGTTCACCGTCGGCGTCGGCGACGCTTCCCGCGCCCATTTCGGCCAGCACCACCACCGACCAGTCGGTCGGCATGCCCAAGTCGTCGCTCGACCTGAAGGCCCTGCCCCTCGGGACCCGGGTGTACTCCACCACCATCACCGCGGTCGGCGCCGAGCACGTCTGCAGCCCGATGACCGCCGTCCTGCCGGTCAAGACCCCACCCTGGGTCGTCGTCGCCACCTCCACCTGGAACATGACCACCAAGCCAGCGGTGGCCGGGGACGTCTCTTGGAGCTCGACCTTCCGGGTCACCCACTCCGGTTCGAACCTCGTCCTGCGCGGCAATGACCTCCCCCCGCGATCAGGCACCTTCCCGGTCGACCCCGCCGATCCCGCCCACGCCTACAACCCGGACCTCAACTCGGTCAGCGCCCACGACTTCACGCTGAACGTTCCCAACGACCCGACCCAGAACCCCACCCCCTCCTGTGTCCCCGGTGACGGGGCGGTCGGGGTCATGTCCAACGGGGTCATCCTCCACGGCGGGCTGGATGCCAACGGGAACGACGCCGGGGCGGTGGAAACCCAGGACACCTGCCACGGGAGTCCCGGCGTGACCGGCTACTACTACGTCTCGCTGTCGCCTTGCCTACTCACGCCGGCGGCCCTCGGCACCACGACCCAGGTGGGCTGGGCCCGGGACGGCTTCGGCATCTACGTCGAGTACGGGAGCGACGGCAAACTGCTCACCAACCAGGACCTCGACGCCTGCCACGGGCGGACCAGCCCGGTGCCCTGGCACGGCCAGACGGTCACCATCTACCACTACGACATGACGTTCGAGTACCCCTACGCGGTGGGCTGCTTCTCGGGGACGCCCAGCCCTCTCGGAGGATCCTGAGGGCTGGCGGTCTCCATTCCCGGTGGTTGTTTCGCGCCACCTTCGGTTGCCGGCAGGACTCTCGACGTTGCCGGTTACCGGGCCGGCCCCACCGTGGGTAGCAGGTCGAACCCGACCGGCAACCGCGGGTGGGTGCAGGGCGGTCCCTCGGACGACCACACCCGGGGGAGATCCGAGGCGGACGGCGGGTCGCATACCAACATCGACGAACGGGTGCCGTAGAGCTCGGTGTGCACGCAACAGGCCGAGACACTGGCCTGGCGTTGGGCCGTCTCGCTGGTGTCCGCCGCCGGCAGCGGTTTGACATGGTCGGCCAAGATCTTTCCCAAGGTGGCCATCACCGAGTCGGCCGATTCCGACCGGCAGTCCCCCAGCCGGTCGCGCACGTGATCGACCTTGGCGCTCGGGTCACCGAGCGGCTTGTTCTCCAGGATGTGGACGCCGGGCGGGAGCAGCTGGCTCTCGACCCGGCCCGGCCCGGTCATGTCCACGTAGTACAGCTCCCGGCGATCACCGACCAGCACCCAACACGGATTGAACTCGCTCGGAACGAACGTCGACCGGAGCGCGTCGGCGGCGGCCGCCGCTGTCGGTTGGGCCGCCAACAGCAAAGGGATCTCCCCCCGGGACCGTTTGGCCGGGTCGCGCCCTCCCTCGGCCGGCTTGTTGGTCAACGCCGCCACCACGCCGAACTCGTTCACCGCCATCCAGGTGCCGCCGGCCACCAGATCCCGGCCGCCCAGTACCCTCGGCCCAGTGTCGCGGAGCACCGTCATCGGCACCGCCTCCCGGGCGTAGAACTCGTCGCGGTTGGCGGCCACCAGCAACGGGGCGTCCTCGATGACGCCGGAGACGGCGATCAACAGGCACATCCGAGCGGACCGGTCTCAGATCTTCCGCAGCCGAGCCCGGCGGACCCGATGGTCGCCGTCCTTCTTGAGGACCAAGTTGGCCCGTCCGGCGGTGGGGGCGATGTTCTCGTGCAGGTTCACCAGGTTGATGTCCGACCAGATGCGGCGGGCGATGGCCAGCACCTCATCGGTGGACATCTCGGCAAAGGCGTGGAAATAGGAATCGGGATCGCGGAGCACACTCTGGCGTAGCTCGAGGAGCCGGTCGGTGAACCATCGGGCGATGTCGGCCTCGTCGGCGTCGACGTAGATGGAGAAATCGAAGAAATCCGACGCCACCACCTGGTCCGGCGGGACGTCGGTGGTGCTGACCTGGAGGACGTTGAGCCCCTCGACGATCACCATCTCCGGGCGTTCGACGGTCTGGAATTCGCCGGGCACGATGTCGTAGGTCACGTGCGAGTACACCGGGATCTTCACCTGGGGGCGGCCGGCCTTGATGGCCGACAGCACTTCGATCATCCGGCGCCGGTCGTAGCTCTCGGGAAATCCCTTCCGGTCCATGAGGCCGCGAGCCTCGAGTTCGGCATTCGGGTAGAGGAACCCGTCGGTGGTGATCAATTCGACCGGCGGCTGCCCGGGGCCATCCTTGAGCACCGCCTGGAGGAGGCGGGCGGTAGTGCTCTTGCCCACAGCCACGCTGCCGGCCACCCCGATCACGAACGGGGCGTCCCGGGTCGGCCGGCCCAGGAAGGTGTCGACCCGACGGCGGGCGTCTTGCACGCCAGAGGAGCAGACGGCCAGCAATTGGGCGAGGGGGACGTAGATGTCCGCGACTTCGTCGAGCGAGGCCGGGTCACCGGTGGCGGCCAGGCTGACGACGTCAGTCGGGGACAAGCCGCTCTCGGCCGGCCGCCCGAGCGCCGTCCACTGGTCCCGGGTGAACTCCTCGAAGGGGACATCCACCGGCTGTGTCGCCACGAAATCCTCCCAAGCCGTCAGGGTTTCCGCCCGTCGGGACGGTGACGCATGGTACTGCCGTTGTCCCGGGCTCCGGCCCGACCTGGCGTTTCTGCAAAACTGACCCGATGTTCGACGATCTCCTCGCCGCCAACCGCCGCTACGCCTCCGGGTTCAGTCTGCAAGGCATCCCCGGCTCCGCCGCTCGGGGATTCGGCCTGGTGACGTGCATGGACAGCCGGATAGAGCCGCTGGTCATGCTCGGCCTGTCCCAGGGCGATGCCAAGATCCTCCGCAACGCCGGCGGGCGGGTCACCTCCGACGTCCTCCGCTCGTTGGTGCTGGCCACCACCTTCCTCGGCGTCGAGTACGTGGCCGTCATGCACCACACCGATTGCGCGCTGGCCGGGCGGGACGATGCCGAGGTCAGATCTGGGCTCAGCCCGCAGCAGTTGGCCGGATCGGCGGAGTGGGAGTTCCTGGCCATGCCCGACCCCGATGCCGCGCTGGCCGCCGATGTGCAGGCGGTGCGTATCTGCCCGGCTCTGCCCCCCGGCATCCAGGTCGAGGGCTGGCGCTATGACGTCGCCACCGGATCCGTGCTCCAGGTGATCCCGAGCCAGGCGTTGGCGACCGACACCGGAGGCTGATCGGCGGGCGCCGCCGGGATTCGTGGCCCTGACCTGGGAAACGAGGACCCATACTTTTCGACAACTAGTGGAACAGAATGTTCAGTTCTGCTAATCTGAACAGATCAAATCCGTTCCGCCTACGAAAGGACACCCCGTGGACTTCAAGCTCGAGCTGGTGATACTGCCCGTATCCGACGTCGATGCGGCCAAGGCCTTCTACACCGACCAGGCCGGTTTCAACGCCGACGCCGACTTTCAGGTCAGCGACGATGTCCGCTTCGTCCAACTCACCCCTCCGGGTTCGGCCTGTTCGATCGCCATCGGCCAGGGCCTGACCGAGGCGGAGCCGGGATCGGTGCAGGGCATGCAGCTGGTGGTCTCCGACATCGAGGCCGCCAGCACCGAGCTGCGCGGGCGGGGCATCGAGGCCGGCGAGGTCCAGGAGTTCCCGTGGGGCAAGTTCGTCTTCTTCGCCGACCCCGACGGCAATCGCTGGTCGGTGCAGGAGGTCCCCGACCGCAGCTGACCGCGAGGGCTTCGAGTCCCGGTCAGGATCCGGCCGGGCCGAGCGGTACTTCGATGGCCGAGGCGGCGCCGGGGCGGTGCTGGACGGTGTAGACGCCGCCGAGCAGGTTGGCCAGCTCCGGGACGGTGGGGACCAGGTGCGGAGTATCGGCGGTCGAGAGGGTGACCCGGATCCGGTGCCCGGCGGCGACGGTGTCATAGGTCGGGAAGACCTCGACGTCGTAGCGGGTGAGTTGGCCGGGTACCACCGCCCGGGCGCTCGACTGGCTGTAGGTGTGTCCGGCCTGGAGGATCTGACCGTTCGAGGCTGTCCAGGTGGTTGCCGGATCGAGGGCTCGCAGGGATCCGAGCAGTGCCCCCTCGGTGAGCGGGGTCGAGGTCCCGTCGGGGGCAACATCGTCGACTTCGGCCACCCACTCGGTGTCCTTGGTGGTGGCCGACGCAAACACCGTGGCGTCGATCGGGCCTTCGATGGTCTCGGCGTGGGTCATCGGACCGGTGGTGTAGGTGAGCCGGTCGGGGCCGAGCTCGCCGGGCACGTCGTTGTTGATACAGGGGGCGTTGGCGGTGAAGAAGGAAGTGACCAGGCTGAGGGCGCCCGCGCTCCACTGGTCGGTGGGCCGCCCGCAGGGGTTCCCGACCGGGGACCACAGCACCGTGTCGGTGCCGGCGGTGGCCGGTGCCGTGGTGGTCAGGGTCCCGTTGTTGGAGGAGAGGTTGGAGGAGCTGCTCTTGGCGCCGCTGAAATAGAAGCGGGTGGGAGTAGCTGCCGGGAACGGGTACTGGGCGTGCTCGGTGTAGCTGGAAGTGCCGAGGTCGTAGTAGTGGAGCGGGGTCGGGGTCTGCCCCATGCCGGTGTTCTCGCCCTTCAGCCAGGTGTCGAACCACTCGAGTTGCAGAGCCCCGAGGTCGACGGTGGCCCCGCTCAGGTGGGTGAAGGGGCCGTCGAGCAGTTGGTAACGACCGGTGGTCGGCTGGTTGGGGAGCATCGGCGCGGTGACCGGTCGGCCGGCGTAGGCGTTCTGGAGCCCGGCATAGTTGAGCGGCTCGCCCCGCTGGAAGAGGTCGTACTCACCACCGACCAGATAGGCGGGGATGCCGTTGGCCACGATCTGTGGGAGCACGTTGACCGGACTGCGCGACTGCCAGTAGGCGCCGTCGTAGGCGGAGGCCGCCCCCGACAACGTCTGGAGGGAGAACGGCAGGTCGAAGCTGCCGAGGTCGGCGAGATGCTGCAGTTCAGACACACTCAGGTCGGTGACCAGGTTCGCCGGGTTCTCCAGGGCGTCGAGCAACGGGCCCTCGATGTTGAGGCCGCCGGTCAGGCCCAGGTAGAAGAGGTCGAACTCGATGTCGACCAGGCCGCCCATGGTGGCGGTGTCCTTGTAGATGTCGTTGGCCGACACCACTGGGAAGATGGCCTTGAGCGGGCTGCTCTTCCCGACCGCCGCCGCGGTCAGCAGCTGGTTGATGCCGAGATAGGAGGCGCCGTAGAGGCCCACCTTGCCGTCGGAACCGGGCAACTTGGCGGCCCAGTTGACCAGGGTCACGCCGTCGGTGATCTGGGCCGGGTCGAACAACCCGAAGGTGCCCTCCGACGACCCGGTGCCGCGCACGTCGGCCACCACGTCGATGTAGCCCCGCTGGACCAGGTAGTCGTTGGCGCCGGTCTGGGAGCCGGCGCCGGGGATCGAGCCGAGGGTGCCCTTGCCGTACGGGGTCTGGGTCAGCAGCACCGGGAACTTGCCCGCCGCCTGCTTGCCGCTGGCAATGGTCGGGTAGTACACGTTGACGCTCAGCACGGTGCCGTCACTGGCCTTGACGGGGACGTCGGTCCGCTGGCCGATGCCGTAGGTCGCCGGCTCCGGCTTCCATCCGGTCCCGGCTGCGGCGCTGGCCGCCACCACCTGGGCGGGCAGCGAACCCCCGATGGCCAGAGACGGTGTGGCGGCGGAGGCAGAGCCGCCCACCGTCACCAGGGACATTGCCGCCATCGATACCGCGGCAACCACCACCGCGCTGACCCGTGTCCTGGGCAAACCCAAACTCCCTCCCCAAATCGACCGGTGCTGAGGCTACCCGGCGACGGCCAGCACCGGCCAAGTCACGCCCGGTGGCTGGACGAATCTGGCCGGATGGGTCACCCTTAAACCGTGAGCCAACACCGGGGCGGTCGCAACCGGTCCGAGCCGGGCCTCTCCGAACGGGAGCCGGACGTCGCGGATCCGGAAACCCGGAGCCGGTGGAGCCGGCGCCAATTCCTGGCGGCGGGCGCCGGGGCGGTCGCAACCGGAGTGGTGGCAAGCCAGCTGGAGGGGAGCCGCCCGGCGGCGGCGGGCAACGTAGCGAACAACGCGACCACCCTCACCTCGCACCAAGCCCAAGCCCTGGCCGTGCTCGGGAAGGGCTCACTCCGGACACCCGGATCCCTTCCTTTCCCGCAACTGCCCCCGGGGACGGACACCCTGCCCGAGATCGAGCACATCGTGGTCTGCATGCTGGAGAACCACTCCTATGACAACTTCTTCGGGATGCTGGGCCGCGCCCCGGGAAGCACCCCGCGGGGCGACGGGTTCGTCATCGACGATCCCACCCCCACCGTCTGCAACCCCTACGGCACCCCGACCTTCACCAACCCCTACGCCAACGGGGACATCCAGCTCGCCTTCCACATGCCGTCCACCTGCCAGAACACCGGCGGGCCGAGCCAGGAATGGAAGACCAGCCACGACTCGTACGCGGGTGGAGCCTGCAACGGATTCGTGAAGTCGGCCAGCGGTCCGGTGTCCATGGGCTACTGGACGGGCGCCGACCTGCCGTTCACCTACGCCCTGGCCGACACCTTCCCGATCGGTGACCGGTGGTTCTGCTCGCTGCTCGGCCAAACCGATCCCAACCGCCGCTTCCTGCTCGCCGCCACCGCCATGGGGATGACCGACGACATCGGTACGTCGGTCGGCAATGTGATCCCCGATGTCAGCCTCCTGCTGCCCCCACTCGGCGGCACCATCTTCGACGTCCTCAGCGCCTACGGGATCAGCTGGCTGGACTACGCCGCCAGCTACCCGCTCGGCGCCACCGGCGCCCTCTACCCCGTCGACGACCTGGCCGCGCTGGTCGCCAACACGCCGATCAACCAGTTCTTCACCAACTGCGCGGCGGGGACGCTGCCGAAGTTCTGCATCGTCGACATGGACTACTCGACCCAGTCCCAGGAGGACCCGCAGAACATCGTGGTCGGGGAGACGTTCCTGGCGTCAGTGGTGAAGGCCATCGGGGCTTCCCCCAACTGGGCGACGACGCTGCTCGTCATCACCTACGACGAGCACGGCGGCTACTTCGACCACGTGCCGCCGCCGGTGGCGCTACCTCCCGATCTGATCCCACCCCTGGTGCAGCCGGGCGAATCCGCCTACGAGGGCTTCGCCCGCTACGGGTTCCGGGTTCCTTCGGTGGTGGTGTCCCCGTATGCCAAGCCGAACTACGTGAGTCACGCGGTCTATGACCACACGTCGATCCTGGCGATGGTGGAGCGCAAGTGGAACCTCCCGGCCCTCACCTACCGCGACGCCAACGCCAACGATCTGCTGGACTTCCTCGACGTCGACGCCATGAAGGGCGGGCGACCGACCTTCAGCCCCTCGGTCATCGCCGGGCTCCCGGCATCCGGCGAGAACCGCGGCTCGCTGGCGTGCTCGAGCCAACCCCCGGCCAAGATCCCCCCGCTCGGCTCGGTCCGGCCGCGCTGAGTTCGCCGCGCCCCTAGGCCGGCGATGATCGCAGCGGCACGAAGCCGCACGGCCGGCCGCTTCGCGCGTCCAGCACGCCCTCCCTCATCTCGAACAGGACGGCCATGCCGTCACCGTGCACGTTGACCAGCGGAACCACCATCCGGCCTCCCTCGGCGAGCTGATCGATCCAGGCGGGGGCCACCTCTCGGGCGCCGGCGGTGACGACAATCCGGCCGTAGGGGGCGCACTCGGGAAATCCGACGTGGCCGTCGCCTCGAACCACCTTCACCTGCGGGTACCCGGTCTCGGCCAGGCTCTGGCGGGCCCGGTCGGCCAGGTCCGCTTCGATCTCGATGGTGACCACCAGGCCGGAAGGTCCGACGAGATGGGCGAGCAGCGCGGCGTTGTAGCCGGTGGCGGTCCCGATCTCCAGCACCTGGTCACCGTCTCCCGCCTCGAGTTGCTCGAGCATCTGTGCCACCATCGAGGGCTGTGACGCCGAGCTAATCGGCACCCCGCTTCGATCCCACTTGATCGTCACCGCCCGATCGGCATAGGCACGCTCGGTCGGCGCCTCGGTCAGAAACCGATGCCTGGGCACCGTCCGGAGCGCGGCTTCCACCGCGGGGCTGGTGATGGTGCCGGACGCGCACAGCCTGTCGGTCAGAGCATCCCGAGCACTCGCGCCCTCGTCCACCGCAACTCACGGTAGTGGCCGGATCGAGTCGGATTCAATCGGCCGAGCGCCCGTAGGTGGACGGCGTCCGCCGCCTCAGGCCATCTTCTCTCTTCGCTCGTGGAGTTTCTGGAGCGACCTGACCAGCGAGGCTTCGATCAGTTTGTCGTTCCCCTTGGAGATGAAATGGTGAACCCGCTTTTCGAGCAGGGCACGGGTGAAGGAATTGAAGACGTGATACGTCTCCCGGAAGTACACCCGGGTCTTGCCCTCCCCGAGGTCCTCGAGCCGGGTCCATCCCGACGCCTTTGACCACAGCGGCTTGCCGATGGCGTCGTACTTCCAGGACACCGGGCGCTTCGCCTCGGTGATCCACTCCCACGATTGGGCTTTGCCCCCGGTCAGCAGGTACTTGGGAACCGGAAAGTGACAGTGCCGGACCAGGCCGTTGCCCTCTTCGTCACCGGGGTGGTAAATCTCGATCTTCACGGTGTCGGTCTCGATGCCGACTCGGGTGCGCGCCCAGATCACGTCCCACACCTCTTCGGGCGTTCCGTCCACCACGAAGTCGAATCGGTGATCTTGCATGATCCCTCCCTCGTCTGTCTCTTCTGCCGTTCGTTTCTAGCCGCCGCGAGGTCAGCCCTGTCGAATCGGCCGGTTGGCAGCAGCGGTGAGTTGCGCCTTCACCACCTTGCCACCGGCATTCCTCGGTAACCCGTCAAGGAAGGTGATCCGTCGCGGCACTTTGTAGTCGGCCAGGCGTTCGCCGACGAAACCCTGCAACTCTTCGCTTGATAATTCGTCTCCCGGACGGATGACCACAAAGGCGGCGACATCCTCTCCGAGCACATCGTGGGAAATGCCGACGACGGCTGCCTCGATCACCGCCGGATGGGCTTGGAGGGCCGCCTCGACGTCATCGGCGTAGACGTTCATCCCGCCTCGGACGATCATCTCCTTCTTGCGACCGACGATGTAGAGGTAGCCGTCGGCATCCAGATAGCCGAGGTCGCCGGTGTGCAGCCATCCGCCCTCCCACATCCTGGCGGTCGCCTCCGGATCCTTGTAGTACTCCCGGTGCCCGTTCGGGTTGCGGGTGGTGACCTCGCCCACCTCACCGGTTGGGCACGACGTTCCGTCATCGCCCACGATCTGCACCTCGGTGGGCGGCCGCGGACGCCCTACCGCTCCCGGTCGGGCTCTGGACCCCTCCGGATCCATCGAGAAGGTGGCATGGCCGCCTTCGGTCATCCCGTAGCTGTTCAACACCGCGGCGCCCGGCAACCGGGCCTGCAAGCGCAGCAAGGTGTCCGGTGCCAGCGGCGCGCTGCCGAGGATGAGGCCCCGGAGGCTGGACAGATCGGCCGACTCGAACCCGGGATGATGGATGAGCAGCCTGGCCATGGCTGGCACCACGAAGGCCATCAACGGTCGCTCGCGTTCGACGATCTCGAACCACCGCCCGGCGTCGAACTTCGGGAGGTACAGCATCGTCATCCCCGCCTTCATCGGGTTGTAGATGAAACCGAGCCCGGCGAAGGTGAACACGGGAGTGGCGGAGAGCCAGCCGGTCCCCTGCCAGGCCGGCTCGGCGTTCGGGAGCATGGCGACGTTGCCGTGCCGGACGGCCACCCCCTTCGGCCTCCCGGTGGTCCCCGAGGTGTACATCACGTCAGCCAGGTCGTCGTCGTCGACGGGAACCTGGATCTCGCCGCCGTCCGGGCTCTTCAGGTCCTCGATGTCGACGAGACCTTCCACCCGCGACTCGCTGACCGTCGCCACCGTGGTGAGGGACCGGAGCGCGCCCAGCAACGGGGCGACCGCCTGGTCATAGGCGCCGCTGGTCACGATGGCGGTGACTTCGGCGTGCTCGAGGATGGCCCGCACCTCCGGCGGGGACAGGCGGTTGTTCATCGGGACGGTGACGGCTCCGAGTTTGTGGACCGCGCTGTAAGTGACGATGAAGTCGAGGATCCGCTCTGCCTCGAGCAGGATGGCGACCAGGTCGCCCTTCCCCACCCCCCGGGCTTGGAGGCCTCGCGCCAGACGGTTGGATTCGCGTTCCCATTGGAGGAAGGTGAGCGAGGACCCGTCGCCCAGGTTGCGGTAGGCCACCTTGTCCGGGTACGCCGATGCCATCAGCCGGAGTTGATCGGGTAGCCGGTCAGCCACGGGGCGCCCCCACGAAGCCGGCGGCCGCGGCTCTCCCGGCGATCGAGTGGCTCCAGAGATCGGTGGCCATGTGGTGCTCCCGGGGAAAGGGCCCGTCTAGGCCCAGCTTGGTGTCGGCGGCCGCCAAGGCTCGTTCGAAAGCGGCCCCGATCGGTTCCGGGCGACTCTACCGACCTGGCAATCTCCGCGCTGAGCCGGCGACGCCAAGATGCACCCGGCTAGGTTCGTCACATGGTTGATGGGGATGGTGCGACCACGCCGGCGAAGTATTTCGACGTGGTGCTCCGGCAGCGGGCCACCCGACAGTTCACCGATCAGCCGGTGAGTGACGAGCTGCTGGATCTCTGCCTCCGGGCCGCCACCCACGCCCCGAGTGCCGAGAACCTCCAGCCGTGGTTGTTCGTCGTGGTCCGGGACCCGGAACTCCGAGCCGGCATCGGAGACCTGACCCGCCGGGCCTGGCGACAGGGTGGGCGTCAGCATTCCGAGGGCCGCCTGTCCGAAGGCCTCCTTCGCGACGTCGACCGCGGGGCCGAGGGCGGGGTCGGGTCGGCGCCGGTCATCGTGGTGGTCTGCGGAGACGCCGGCGTCGGACTCGAAGCGACGCTTCCGTCGTCGGTCTACCTGGCCACCCAGAATCTGCTGCTGTCGGCGACGGCGCTGGGTCTGGGTTCGGCGATGACCACTCTCGCCACCCTCTTCACCGACGAGCTGCGGGCCCTGCTCGATCTCCCGCCGACCGCGAAACCGATGGCCGTCGTTCCCATCGGCTGGCCAGAGAATCCTCCGGGGAAGCCAGGCCGCCTCCCATTGAGCGAACGCGTCCACCGGGATCGCTACGGCCGACCCTGGTGATGGGGGAACGACCCGGAACGCCAGCGGGAAGTCACCGGCACTAGCCTGCCCTCAGCGCCACTGTCGCCAGCGGTGTTGGGGGAGGCGAGTCGGTTGACGGATCAGAAGGCTGGAGAGCTCCGAACCGGGAAGAACTACGTGGTGGTGTCGGCGGACGCGCATGCGGCGCCGGACGACATGACCCATTTCCTCTCCTATGTCGATCCGGGTCACCGGGATGCGGTGGCAGCCTTCGGCGACCTTTCCTCGGTGGCCATCCCCATGCTCGGGGGGGTCGACCCCGGCGAGATCGACGAGGCGGACGCAGTCCGGGCGGTGGCCAGCCGCCGACTGGCGGGCATGGGCGTCGACATCGATGCCGCCGCGGAGTGGCTCGAGAACTACAGCACCGACTGGGTGCATGCCTCCGACGCCGGTGGTCGTCGGCTGGCCGTACTCCAAGAGCAGGGGATCCATGCCGAGGTGGCCTATCCGGGTCCGGTGCTCGCCGGCGGGTTGTCACCGGCCATGTACCTGGGCTCCCAGACCAGCAAGGGCTTGGAGCCGGTGTGGCCCGCCCTGCACGCCTACAACCGATGGCTTGCCGAGTTCTGCGCGGCAGCTCCCGGGAGGCGGGCCGGATGCATCCCCATCGACTTCCACGACATGGACCGGGCGGTAGAAGAAGTCGCCTGGGCCCGGGAGGCGGGTCTGTTCGGCGGGGTGATGCTCCCGGCCATGTCGATCAAGTCGGGGCTCCCCGGCTACGCCGACGAGTACTACGAACCGTTCTGGAGCGCCTGCGAGGACAACGGCATGGTGGTGAACCTCCATACCGGGGCGTCGGGAATGGCTACCGACGCCAAGCAGCTCTACGACGCCAAACACGGGGGCTTTCTGGGCCTCTATGAGGTGTTCGTGTTCACCCGGCGTCCGCTGTGGTTCATGATCTTCGGCGGGGTGTTCGACCGGCACCCGAAGCTCAAGGTAGTGGTCACCGAGAACGGCGTGCAGTGGCTGCCCTCGCTGATCCGGGACATGGAGAACTTCTTCGACACCCACGGTGCGGCCCCGGTCCGCTCCTACCTGAATCTCCGCCCGGGGGAATACTTCGACCGTCACGTGTTTCTGGGTGGGTCGCTCATGAAGCGCTACGAGGCGGAGATGCGGGAGGAGATCGGCATCGACCGGCTGATGTGGGGGGCGGACTATCCCCATCTGGAGGGGGCGGCACCGGTGCACCGGCTGATCCTGCGCCACGTGTTCGGCGGGATGCCCGAGGAGGACCTGCGAAGAATGCTCGGCCTCAACGCCGCGAGGATCTACGGCTTCGACGTTGAACAACTGCAGAGGGTCGCCGACCGGGTCGGGCCGACGGTGGCGGATCTGGCCAGTTCCGTCTCGTTGGACGAGATCCCCAAGACCTTCAGCTGGAGCCTGTCCCGACCTGTCCCGCTGTCCTCCGCGGCCGGAACTCCCGCCTGAGCTTCCGAACGGTCGCCGGCTACTTCAGGTTGGGAAGGATGGCAGTGGCGAGCGACTCTTCGGCAGTCAGACTCGGTGGCGCGCCGCTGGGAGCGACGGCCACCCTCAGGTAGTAGGCGCCCTTCATGACGCTCAACGAGGCAAAGCCGTCGTAGTAGGCCTGGTCGCCGTAGCCGGGCACCGGCTGGGCGTGGACCGACGGGTTGGCTTTGTAGTCGTTGTACCAGGTCAAGGCGTTCGATCCCTTGACCACCACCACCCGGACGGAATCAGTCTGGCTGGTGTTCGGGGTGGTGGGAGACGGTGCCGACGGCCCGTAGAAAACACAGGCCAGTCCGCCTTCCACCGTGGCGGTGCCGAGCACCCCCGGGGTCACGGAGGTGCCGAGGGCGCTGGCTGCCGCGGCCTGGGTGACGACCGAGCAGGAATTGAAGTTGGCCGTGCTCGCCGAGGTGGTCGTCGGCGCCGCACTGGTCGGCGGGTTGGAGCCAGCCGGCGCGGTCGTGCCTGCGCCGGTGGAGCCAGTCGTACTCGAAGAGGTGGCCGGCGAGGAACTACAGGCGGCCAGAGCCAGGGCGGAGGACACCGCGATCCCGATCCCGAGCACTCCTTGACGCCACTTCACGTGCAGCCTCATGTGACCTCACAATCAGCGAGGAAGGCACGACCCGGGGGGAAGCGTAGTTCGCCGGTGGGCCTCGGGCTTGGTGGCAACAAGCCGGCCCGGTGGTGCTGGTACCACCACCACCGGGCGTGTTTCCGCCCTGTTCTCGAACCTGCGGGCCTGTCTCAATGGCCCTACGGGCCGAATCGCACACCGAGCTCGCTGACGCTGACAAAACCAAAAGGAGTCCAGATGACGTCCATAACCGAGAGTCCGCCACAGGTCGCCACCCGGTGGTCAAAGCTTGCCCCGTTGCTGGGCCTGGTGTTTGTGGTCGTGGTGGGAGCATCCGTTTCCACCGCGAACACCCCCAACACCAGCAACTCGCCGGCCTCGATCTTGGCCTACTACCAAGCGCACACTGGTCAGGTCAGGGCGAGCGCATTCCTGGTCGCCCCGGCGGTGATCTTCGGATTGTTCTGGTTCGCCTATCTGCGGAACTGGCTGCAGCGTGATGACGTCAACGAACGGTGGGGAGCCATCGCATTTGCCGGTGGCATCCTCTTCGCCGTCACCGGCGCAGTCGCCGGCGGCGTCGAGTTCGCGTTGGTCGACACGCCAGCTCACCTCACCGCTTCCACCGCCACTGTTCTCAACTTCTTGGAGGGCGACATTCCATTCATCTTGGCCTCCATGGCCTTCGGCGTGATGGCCATCGCCGCCGGGATCGCCATGATCAAGAGTCGCGCCCTGCCCAGCTGGTTGGGTGTGTTCAGCGTGGTTGTCGGCATCCTCGGGGCCCTTCCCGTCGGTGACTTCTTCGCCCTGCCGGCCATCGGAATATGGACACTCCTGGTCGCCGGGGTCATGTGGTTCCGCACCGACCCCGAAGGGGCGCTGGCGGGCTGACCGTGAACACCTGAACTACGGAGGCCGTCCGGGTGAGACGTCAGTTGACGAATCAGGCCGGGGAGAACCTGGCGGGTCTTCAGCTGGCGCCGCTCGGGCGGTGCACTTCGATGCTGGAGTTGATCGGCGGCCTTCAGCTTCCCTCGGCGACCAGCGCGGCGTAACGGCTCAGGTACAGCGGCCACCCGGCTTCGCCGTCGACACCGTCGGTGACCGCCTCCCACCCGGGACCATGTCGATCGATGTTGCGGTGCTCCAGTTCCACTCGCGTGCGTTGTGGGGTTTCAGCGACAAATCGAACCTCGACCTCACTGGTGTTCTCCGGATCGGTCTCGATCTGCCACTGCGGGCTGATGTCCCAGCTGAACACCACCCGGTTGGGCGGCTCATAGGCAAGGACCCGTGCCCAGCGGCATTCGCTGCCGTCGACGGCACGGTCGTAGATGTGGCCGCCGATCCGGGCTTCGAACACCGTCTCGGCGATCGGCGAGCCGAGGAGGTTGTGTTCCGGTGGCTTGAAATCGCCGAACCGTTCGGTGAACACGGTGAAGGCCCGGTCGACGGGCGCCTCGACGACGATCTGCTTACGGACCATTGCGGTCGCGGCCTGGGTCATGACCTCTCCTCTGTGGGTTGTTCAACGACATCCTTGTAACTGGCAAGAGCTCGGTTCCAAAACGTGTCGAGCTGGTCGCGCAACGCGCTCACCCCGATGGGATTGAGCCGGTAGATCCGACGGGTGCCGGCGACGCGCTCCACGACCAGCCCGACTTCCTTCAGCACTTTCAGATGCTGCGACACCGCCGGCCGGCTGACCGGCAGCTCGGCGGCCAGTTCCCCAACCGCCCTCGGCCGCTCGGCCAGGGCCACGAAGATGGCGCGCCGGGTCCGATCCCCGAGTGCGCCCAATCCGTCCGTGTTTTGGTAAGTTGACACTAACGGTAAGTCTAGACTTATGAATGCCCTCGGTCAAGACACCTGTTCCGCCTCGGGTTGACATGCACCCATTTAGCTGCTTATTATTAGGTAGCCAAACGGCTGCGTATTAGAGGAGGAACAAATGCCAGATATCAGACATCGTGTATGCATCTCAGCCCCACTCGGAAGCGTGTACGAGGCAGTGGCTACCCCGGAAGGGATCTCCGAATGGTGGACTCGTGACGGCGTCCAAGGGGATTCGAGCGAGGGGTCCAAACTCCAGTTCTACTTCGGTCAGCCCGAACCAGCCGCCGTCATGGAAGTCACCCGACTCGATCCATCCGGGCAGGTGACTTGGAACTGTGTGGAGGGTGCGGATGACTGGGTGGGGACCAGGCTCGCCTTCGACCTCACCCAACAAGACGACGAAACGGTGGTGTTGTTCACCCACGCTGACTGGCGGGAGCCGGTCGAGTTCATGGCCCATTGCAGCGCCAGGTGGGCCTACTTCCTCCTGAGCCTCAAGAGCTACCTGGAGACCGGCAAGGGCACTCCCTTCCCCGAGGACTTGAGGTTCTGACGGCTGGAGTGGAGCCGACCATGGTCGATGTCTTCAAGGCGCTCGCCGACCCGAGTCGCCGTCACCTGCTCGACCGCCTGAACGCTCGCAACGGACAGAGCCTTCGGGAACTCTCCGAGGGTTTGGACATGGCCCGTCAGTCCGTCAGCAAACACTTGGCGATCCTCGAGGCGGCCAACCTCGTGACCACTATCCGACAAGGTCGGGAGAAGCTGCACTATCTCAACGCGGCACCGATCAACGAGATCGCCGACCGCTGGATCAATCGCTACGACCGAGACCGTGTCCGAGCCCTGTCGGACCTCAAACGAGCCCTGGAGGAAACACCGATGGAGAAACCGCAATTTGTCTACACGACGTACATCAGGACCACACCCGAACGTCTGTGGCAGGCGCTGACCGAGCCGTCGTTCACCCGTCGCTGGTGGCAGACCACCTTCGAAACCGACTGGGAGGTGGGATCCCCCATGATTTGGGACAACAACGGCATCATCATCGCCGATCCGGAGCAGGTCGTTCTCGAATCCGATCCGTACCGGAGACTCGCGTATAGCTGGCACACCTTCACCCCGGAACTGAACGAGCGCGCTCAATTCGGAGATGAGGTATTCGCCAAGCTCGCCGGCGAGCGTCGCTCGAGAGTCGCGTTCGAGATCGAGCCGGTTGGGGACAAGGCCAAGCTGACTGTCGTTCATGATGACTTCGAACCGGGAAGCACGGCAGCAACCATGGTCAGGAACGGCTGGCCGGTGTTCCTGTCCAGCCTGAAGACGCTTCTCGAAACCGGCGAGCCGCTTCCTCGCTGAAGAGGTCGCCAATCGGATCGAAGCCACGGTACGGTTCGACCACGTCGTCGTCGGTGCCATCGAGAGGGAGCCGTCCGAATGAGGCCGATTGCCGCCCCGCCGCTTCGTCGGCGCTCGAAAGTCTGGCGGCTTTCCCTCCTCGCGGCGGCATGGCTCTGGGCGGGCGGTGTGATCGCCTTCTGCCTCACCTACCACCTTGCTGAGCCGCAGGGTGTGCTTTCGGTGAGCACCGGCGGCCACACCTACTTCGGCAACCCCCCGGCCCTCACGCTGTACCAGCGGGACCCGGTTTCCGCCAAGATAATCGGCGTCGCGCTGGGGCTCGCGGTGCTCGCCGGGACGATCGACCTCGCTGTACGGACGGTCTTCCGCCTGACCGGGCCCGGGGTTGCCGCGCTCTTGGCCGGCGGCCTGCTCATCCTCTTCTCACTCTTCGGCTTGCTCTGGGGCCTTGGCGGTGTCGGGACGGTCGGCTTACTCGTGATCCTGTCAGGGATGGGAATGAATCCAGAAGTGCCAAGGGCTGCAGCCGGGGTCGCCCCACTCGAGGTGCCGGCATCCTGGTACCCCGACCCGACCGGACACCATGACCTGCGCTACTGGGATGGCGTTGCCTGGAGTTCCCACGTCGCCACCGCGGGGCGGACCTTTACAGACCCGCTCTGAATCCCCGTCGAATTCGACCGCCGCGATGTGCCTAACCCTGCCCGTAGTTGTCGATCAACCAGCGATTGTCAGAGCTCTTGACCATCGACAGATTCCAGAACGAATCGGGGTTGCCTTCGGACGGGGAGGCCGACTCTTTGAACGTGCAGTGGACGGTGGAATTACTGTCGGTTTTGGAGACTGTTTGGCAACTGACGCTGGAAAAAGTGGACTGATCTGAAGGTGGCCCATTCATCCAGGTGATCATGTTGATCCCCGTTGGGGTGAAGAGGCGCCGCGCCGCGGCAACATTGTTCGTATTGATTGCATGAAACCAAGCGAGCGCGGTCGCCTGAGGTGTAAGTGTCGTTGCCGAGGAGCTAGCCCCGGTTGCCGCACTTGAGGAACAGGCAGCCAGCATTAGCGCGACCAGGATGCTGGCCGTCCACAGCCCTCGTGTCTTCACCCAGTAGATCGTAGAGGTTTCCTTCTCTCCGGCGAGGTGCCCAGTAGCCCGGTTTGGATCGCCGGCACTCGGCGTCGGCGCGTAGTTGGAGCTCAGGCTTCGATATCGAAAGCGGCATAGTACGGAGCGAAGCGCTCTCTGATTCGATCGGGCTCGAGGCCGAAATCGGAAACCTCATAGGAGTGCGAGCCATGAGCGCCGGGCTCGTGGCTACCAGCCCACTCTGTCACCGAGGCACGGGACCGATCATCGAAGGGGATCCCGATCCGGGCCAGGCCCTTCTCCAGGGCTTCGAGCGGATCGGTCTGGAGCTCGGCGAAGGTGACATCGGCAAACCGATCGTCGCCCAACCGCTCTCGGAAGTCCATGGCCCGCTGGATGGCAAGCCACCACCGGTCGAGCTGCTCAGAACCCAGCTCGACAGAATCGTCGCGGTCGCTACTCCAGCTGCGGGTGTAGTGGATGAGGCTGCAGACCGAGCCCAGGACCTTCACAGGATCCCGGTGACTCCAGAGGAAGCGGGCGTTCGGGTAGGCCTCTACCAGCGCGTCGAGGGCGAACATGTGCACCGGCGTCTTCAGGTGCCAGAGGGTGGGTGGGCAGTGCCACTGGAGCAGGCGGAGCACCCGGCGGTGGTAACGGTAGGTCGGCTTCATATCCGTGTCGATGACCCACTCCAGGTAGGACGGCACCCGGGCGAAGCCGTCGAAATGGACCGTGCGGAAGCTCATGCCCATGAGGTCTTGGCACTCCGTCGCCGTGGTGGCCTCGGTGTGGTGCATGGTCTGCATGAGTGGGAAGGCCTCGTTCATCAGGGCCAGATTCCCTTCGGCAACCGCGATGCGGGGATCAGTGTGCTCGGTCGCCGTCTCCGGCGGGGGGACGGGTGATCCCGACTCCCACAATCGGAGTGACCGAAACTGCGGATCGGCGGCGACCAGTTGGCTGAGTGCGGTAGTTCCGGTACGGGGCAGCCCAATGACGAACACGGGACCGCCGATCTCCTGATCATCAATCTGGGGATGGAGCCGGTAGGTCTCCTCGACCCCCAGCCGTTCGGCCAGAAGAGCGGTGAGCCGGGCATGTTGCATGGCCTCGCCCATCTCTGTGAGCCCGCCTTCGTCGTTCATCGCTGCCACCAGACGCTCGAGTCCTTCGCGGTAGTGATCACCCCCGGTGTCGTCGAGGCCCGACTGGGCCCGGGCGGCCCCCTCGATTCGATCGACGTCAAGGCTCATCGGGCGAACCGCCTGCTCACAGCCTTCCGGCGGATATTGATGGCTTCGGCCCGCTGGCTGAGTGAGATCCGTCGGGTACCAGACGGCAACTCCTCGACCAATCGGTCGAACGGAACCAGCCTGGTGGTCGGCACCGGTGCCGTCTCCGTCCGGACGCACCGTAGGATGATCGGCCCTTCACTGTGACCGGCGGTGTCCAGCCAGTTGGCCACGCCCGGATCTTGATGAGCCACCACTACCCGTACCTTCCCGTCATCGTCCACCACGGCCTGATGCCCGTTGAGGCTCGACTGGCGATTGCCGTAGTCAATCGTCTCCCACCAGACGTTTCCCAGCGAGTAGCTCCAGTAGAGGCCTTCCGGCGGTGTGACCTCAATGATCAGCGCCTCGTCGGGTGCCAGCTTCCACGAACCGATGACCGGACGGTTCTCGGCTGCCGCCCCCATGGCAGTTCCGTCCAATGGGGGTAGGAAGGTGTTGGGTGCCTCAGGATTGGAAAAACTCAGGAAGAACTTCAGGTTCTCCTCCAAGAAGTCGCCAAGGGCGATCACCTGACGGGCCATGGTCGCCCTCGCCTCCTCCTCCGGTCGTTCCTCGATGTTCGCGGCACCCGAAAGCGACTCGATGGACATGGTGACGGGAACTTCGTACTCCCAGTCGTAGAAGAAGTGACGTACCACCAGCATGGTGGCGTGCTCGTCGAGGGGGAGCCAGTTGCCGATGTGGGGCTCGGTCGAGAGGATGATCTCGAACTCCCCGTTCGGGCCCAACTCGAAATCGTCGATCAAGGCATTCGACGTGGATCCCATCCCGGCCATGACCTGGAGGCCCACGTACCGGGCTGAGCCCCGGTTGCCCCACAGTCGGTAGGTCGAGCCGCCCTTGAGCGCCGAGCCCAGGTAGATACAGTCGGGGCACTCCATGCCCCATTTGTAGGCGGCGTCCATGCCCGAGGGCTTCACGGCCGGCACCCGGTCCAGCCCCCGTCGCAGAAGCTCGTCGATCCCCACACCCAAAAGAACCAGGAGGTGGCGGAAACCGGAGGCGGTGTCCATCGGCTGGCGGGGGACGGAGTCGGACAGCACGACCTCGCCGGTCCTCTTGAGCGTGTCCAGCAGATGGTTCCAGGCTTGACCGGATTCGAGATCCCGGGCGTCGGCATCTCCGGCGGTGGCCGCCTCGCTCACCGAAAACGGAAGCCAGGACGGATTCTGGAACGAACTCACGATCGACCGGGCCATGGCTGTGGCGTGATCACTGAATGCCCTCCCCGTCCAGATCGGAGTCGACGCGTTCCACATTCTGAGGCACCGGCAAGTTAAACAGAATCCTTAGTTCCCAGCATTGCCGAGGATGTTGTGCGATCCGCCGGTTCAGACTCGACCCCTGCGCGTCTGCAACCGGGCGGTCAGACTGGAGCAGTGCTTCTCATCGACGCGGCAAATGTGATCGGCTCACGTCCGGACGGCTGGTGGCGAGATCGACCCGGGGCTGCCCGGGCGTTCGTGGGCAGGGTTCGTGCCATGTCGGGGGCGGGACGACTGGCTCAACCGGTCGTCGTGGTTCTCGAAGGGAAGGCTCGCGGTGGCGTCGAGCCAGGCGTGGCCGACGGAGTCACGGTTGTTCATGCGTCCGGTAGCGGTGACGACACGCTCCTGGCGGTCGCCACCGACGCAAGTGGTCAGGTGACACTGGTGTCAGCGGATCGCGCGCTGTGCCAGCGAGCCGAAGCGCTGGGTGCAGACGTGGCTAGACCCGGATGGCTGATCGACCTGCTCGATTCGTGACCGACCGGTGCCCAGTCTCGTCGACGTGCGTGGCCTCCACGCTGTCGTGAAACGATAGTGGAATGGTGATTCCGCTCATGCTGGCCACGTTGACCGATCGTCGCGATTTCGGGGACGATTGGCTTCTGGAGCGCAAGTTCGATGGCGAGCGCTGCACTGCACGCAAAGCGGGTGACAACGTACGACTCGAGTCGCGTACCGGCAAAGATCTCTCCTCCACCTACCCCGAAGTCCGCGCCGCAGTGGCGGCTCAAGCCTCCCGGGATCTCCTGCTGGACGGCGAGGTGGTGGCCTACGACGGTGACCAGACATCGTTCACCCGACTCCAACAGCGTCTCGGGCAGGGCCGACCGTCTCCTGAGCAGGTGGCGAAATACCCGGTCGTCTACTGCGTCTTCGATCTCCTGGAGGTCGACGGGGATGATCTCACCGGCCGGCCGCTCGTCGAGCGCCGCGCCCGGCTAATGAGCGCGATCCGGCCGAGCCCGGCATTGCAGCACACCGAGGCCTGGCACGATGACTCTGAGCGGCGGTTCGAGGCGGCCTGCCGATCCGGCTGGGAGGGGCTCATCGCCAAGCGCGCCGACGCGCCCTACGTCGCGGGCCGCTCGAAGGACTGGTTGAAGCTGAAGTGCGTCTGGGAGCAGGAATTCGTCATCGGCGGTTACACCGATCCCGGCGGTAGCCGCACGGATTTTGGTGCCCTGCTCGTCGGCTACTACGAACAGGGTTCCCTCCGCTACGCCGGGAAGGTTGGCACCGGCTACACCCAGGCGACACTCCATGACCTCGGTATCCGACTCCGGAAACTGGAAACGACCAAGCCGGCGTTCGTAGACGCACGACCGATCCCCCGCGGTGCGCACTGGACCCAGCCCAAGCTCGTCGCACAAATCGGATTCGCCGAATGGACAAGCGACGCTCGACTGCGCCAGCCGCGGTTTCTCGGACTCCGCGACGACAAGAACCCGGCTGAGGTCGTCCGGGAACGGGCCCAGTGAGCACGGGTCTTACCGCGATATCTGCTCAAAGGTCCGCTTCGGTTTATGGGCGGGTTCTCCCCAGTTCTTGAGCCACGGGGTCGTCGCTGGGCAACCACGGGGATCCGTCACTTTGCTCGAGAATTTGCCAGTTGTGCCTGGTCGCGGTGTCGTGCGCTATCTCGAGGAAATCCCCTGTCGCCTTGGATAGTTGCCCGTCACGCCAGGCGATCGACCACGGGTAGTGGGGGCGCAGCTCGATTGGGTCGTGCACCGGCAGACCTTCTGATGCGTAGCGCAGGGCGTAACTGTCGAACTCCAGAAGGAACCCCGGTACGGTTGCCCGCTGAATGATGGTGAGGCAGTGGCTGAAGGCACCGGGCGTTCCGAGCCACTGCATTCGGATGCCCGCTTCTTGTTCGAATGCGGTCAAATAGTCCCCATGTGCGTTGTAGAGCCCGGAGTCGGTGTCGTCGCCGAACACTTCGAGTGGCCTTTCGAATAGTGAAGCATGGGGACGCTTCTGGTCGCCGATGCGCCCAACCAACCTCATTGGTTCGAGGCGTAAGAGGGTGTGATCCCACCCCTTGGGCTGGTCGGCCAGCATCTGGGGGGTGACCCGTAGGATGGCAACATCGAGGCGATCATCGAGTAGGGCGATGAGCTGCGTCATGCTGTCCATGGCTCGTTCAACAAGCTCGATTTCCGGGAAGGACTTGGAGTACGCGTCTGCCACGGTGCGGCTGGTCGATAGTTCATAGATGTGCGCGATGCGCACCCGATTGGCGTCAGCCGGTCGTCGCATCTGATCCGCAAGGCGAAGGAGTTCTCGAGCATCCGCGAGAAAACTCTGACCCCGGACGGTGAGCGCAACATGCCGACTGTCCCGTTCGAACAGCCGGGAGCCGAGCTGATCCTCGAGTTTGCGGATTTGTCTCGACAGCGACGGCTGGCTGAGATGAAGTTGCGTGGCAGCTCGCCCAAAATGGAGCTCATCGGCGACCGCGACGAAATACCGAACCAGGCGCAGGTCAAGTTCCAATTTCTACCTCCATCGCGCCGACCGGGAGGCGAGGGGCGCCGGACAAATGTAGCTGGCGGCCCACCGATCATGTCTGGCTGGATATCGATCCGACGCAAAGAGGCATTGGACTTGGAGGTCGGCCCGGTGTTCGCTTAACAGACCCATTTAGGAAAGGACCGCTATGACTGATGGAGGTAGGCCCGTCGTTTTCATCCACGGACTTTGGCTTCACGCAAGTAGCTGGTCGCCTTGGCTCGAATTGTTCGCTGACGCCGGCTATGACCCGGTCGCTCCTGGCTGGCCAAACGAACCGGCGACTGTCGCCGAGGCACGGGAACACCCTGAGCTCGTCGCCAACATCGGGATCGACGAGATCACCGAACACATGGCCGGGATCGTCGACTCACTCCACGGGCCGCCGATCATCATCGGCCACTCTTTCGGGGGCCTGATCGCCGAAAAGCTCCTTGGCGAAGGCCGCGGCAGCGCCGGGGTCGCTATTGACCCGGCGCAGATCAAAGGAGTCCTTCCGCTCCCGCTGGCGCAGATCAAAGCCGGCCTGCCAGCACTGGGTAACCCTGCGAACCTTCACAAGTCGGTGTCGCTCACTCAGAAGGAATTCCGATTCGGTTTCGGAAATGCGGTGTCCGACGACGAATCCAACGAGCTGTTCGACAAATGGACAATTCCCTCCCCAGCTAAGCCACTGTTCCAGGCTGCAGTCGCCAACTTCTCGCTCCACTCCCCAGCGAAAGTCGACACCGGAAACGAAACACGCGGTCCGCTCTTGCTGATCTCGGGAACCGCGGACCACACCGTCCCTGATGTAGTCACTCGATCGACGCTCAAGCAGTACCGGGACTCCACAGCCGTAACCGAACTCAAGCAGTTCGAAGGTCGAGGCCATTCGCTGACAGTCGACAGCGGGTGGAAAGACATCGCCGCGGCTGTTCTCGAATGGCTCGGCAAGAATGGGCTCTGAGCTAACCGATCGCTGAAGGGAGTATCACCGTGGATCTCGGACTGGCCGGGAAGCGAGCAGTGGTGACCGGGGCTAGCAAGGGAATCGGCCTCACAGTGGCACGTGCGCTCGCAGCCGAAGGCGTCTATATCGTCGCAGGATCGCGCAACACCTCCCAGGAACTAAAGGAGCTGGTCGCTTCAGGCCAAGCATCAGATGTTCAAGTGGACTTGGCATCCACTACCGGCGCGAGCCAGCTCATCGAGGCCGCCGTCGAGGGAGGACCGATCGACATCCTCATCAACAACGCCGGCGCGGTAACACCCCGGACTGGCGGATCGGGATCCGTCACCGACGAACAATGGGCCTACTCACTAAATTTGACACTCATGGCGGCCGTTCGGACCGCCCGCGCCGTGCTGCCCGGCATGATCGAGGCTGGGCGGGGTTCCATAGTCAGTACGGCCTCAGTAAACGCCTCGCTACCCGACCCGCTCGTCATTGACTACAGCGCGGCAAAGGCAGCACTCGTCAACTTTTCCAAGGCACTCTCTAAAGAAGTGGGACCAAACGGGATACGAGTCAATACCGTAAGCCCAGGTCCGGTAGCGACAGACCTATGGCTCGGCAACCAGGGCGTTGCCTCGACATTGTCAAGCGCTCTAGGAGGAAACCCCACCGACTACCAACAAAACGCGGTACGCGACACCGCCACCCGCAGGTTCACCACGCCACAAGAAGTAGCCGACCTCATTGTCTTTCTAGCGAGCGACCGAAGCGCCAACATCACCGGTGCCGACTACATAATCGACGGCGGCCTCACCCAAAGCCTCTAGCCCCACCGCAGATGCCCTCGGTCTCTACGCGCAGGTCACCAGAGCCGGGGACCGATATGCGCCTCGCCGGGTTGGACGACGGTTGATGCGAGTCGCGCGCGATCGAATCAACCGCTGGGAAGCAGAGCCAGGCGCGAAGCGCTCTGACCAGGAGGACTTGGGTGGGGCTAGGAAGAATCGAACTTCCGACCTCAGCATTATCAGTGCTGCGCTCTAACCGACTGAGCTATAGCCCCGCAAACAGAATCGCGACGCTACACCAACGCCTGTCGCTGCCGACACGGCTAACCGGTGCAGCGGCGACTTACTCTTCGACAGCCGATTCCGACTCCACCGGAGCGACGGCGCCGACCGCGTCGCCCTCGTCGAGGTTCATGACCCGGACCCCGGTGGCGTCCCGGCCTTGTGACGCGATCTCCCGCACCGGCATCCGGATCACCACCCCACCGGTCGACACCAGCAGGATCTCGTCGTCGAGGGCAGCCATGAACGCGGCCACCACTCGGCCCCGCTTGGCGGTCAGCTTGATTCCTCGCACTCCCTGGCCGCCGCGAGCCTGGCGATTGAAGCGCTCCAGTTTGGTCCGCTTGCCGAAACCGGCGTCGGTGACGATCAGGATGTCGGTGTCGTCCCGGGCCACGTCGCACGAGACCACCTGGTCCCCCTCCTTCAAGCGGACCCCGCGCACCCCGGAGGCGTCGCGTCCCATTGACCGCACGTCGTGTTCGGAGAAACGGATGGTCATCCCCGAGCTGGTCACCAAGAAGAGATCGTCATCCCCACCGGTCTCGACCACCCGGACCAGCTCGTCGCCCTCCCGGAGGTTGATGGCAATGAACCCCTCGCGTCGCGACTTGTCGTACTCGCTGAACGAGGTCTTCTTGATCTGGCCCAACTTGGTCGCGAAGACCAGGTAGTTATCGGCGGAGAAGTCGCGGGTGCCGATCACCGCCTGAATTTTCTCGCTGGGCGACAGCGGCAGCAGGTTGACGATGGCCGTCCCCCTTGCCGTGCGTTCCTTCATCGGGATCTCGAGGGCCCGCAGCCGGAAGACCCGCCCGCGGTTGGAAAACAACAGCAGGTGGGCATGCGAAGAGGTGTGGACCACATCGTCGATGAGATCCTCCTCCTTGAGCCTGGCCCCCTTCACTCCCCGGCCACCTCGGCCCTGGGTGCGGAACGCATCGGCGGAGACGGCCTTCACGTAACCGGCCCGGCTCATGGTGACGACGAGCTCCTCGTCGTCGACCAGATCTTCCACGTTCATGTCGCCGGGGTCGTGGGTGACGACCGAGCGGCGCTCGTTGGCGAACTTCTCCCGGATCTGCCCGAGCTCGTCAGCGATGACCCCCCGCAGCTTGATCGGGTCGGCGAGGATGGACTCCAGCTCGGCGATCTCTTCGCGCAGCTTGGCCATCTCGTCCTCGAGATTTGACCGGCCCAACCGGGTCAACCGCGCCAGGGTCATGTCGAGGATGTGGTTCGCCTGTTCCTCGGAGAACTCGAAGGGTGCCGCCTGCAATGACTCGAGGGCGGCCGGTCGGTCGTCGGATCCGCGGATGGTGGCGATCACCTCGTCGAGCATGTCGATGGCCTTCAGCAGGCCTTCGACCACGTGAGCCCGGGCCCGGGCCTTGTCCAGCAGGAACTGCGACCGTCGGGTGATGACCTCGACCTGGTGGGCCACGTAGTAGGTCAGCATCTGCGCGAGGTTCAGAGTGCGGGGCACCCCGTCCACCAGGGCCACCGCGTTGACACTGAAGGTGGTCTGCAACGGAGTCTGCTTGAACAGGTTGTTGAGCACCACGTTGGCGTTGGCATCCCGCTTCAACCGGATGACCAGGCTGGTGTTCCCGCCCGCCGAGTCGTCCTGGATCTCGGCGATGCCATCGAGATCGCCGGCCCGGACCAGGTCTTCGATCTTCTTCGAGACGGTAGCCACCGAGGTCTGATAAGGCATCTCCGACACGGTGATCCGGGTGGCGCCGTCGCGGCCTTCTTCGATCTCGGTGACCGCACGCATCTTGATCGAGCCGCGCCCGGTCCGGAACGCATCGAGGATGCCCTGGCGCCCGAGGATCAGGGCGCCGGTCGGGAAGTCCGGCCCCTTGACGAACTCCATCAGGTCGTCGGGGGTGGCGTCGGGGTGCTCGAGGATGTGGGCGGTGGCGTCGATGATCTCCCCCAGGTTGTGGGGAGGAATGTTGGTGGCCATGCCCACCGCGATGCCCTGGCAGCCGTTGACCAGGATGTTGGGGAATCGGGAGGGGAGGACCACCGGCTCTTCGGTGGTGCCGTCGTAGTTGGCAGTGAAATCGACGGTGTTCTGGTCGATCCCGGCCATCAGCTCGAGGGCGAGCGCATCCAGCCGGCACTCGGTGTACCGCATGGCGGCGGGACCCTCGTCGGGACCGGTGCCGCCGAAGTTCCCGTGGCCGTCGATCAGCGGGTGGCGCATGGAGAACGTTTGGACCATGCGGGCCAGCGCTTCATAGATCGAGGAGTCGCCGTGGGGGTGGTAGGAACCCATGACGTCGCCGACCACCTTGGCGCACTTGGTGTGGGGCCGGTCCGGACGGTGGCCCTGGTCGAACATCGAGTAGAGGATCCGGCGGTGCACGGGCTTCAGCCCATCCCGCACGTCAGGTAGGGCCCGGGAGACGATGACCGACATCGAGTACTCCAGGAAGGAGCGCTCCATCTCCTCTTGGATCTCGATGGGCTCGATGAAGCCCGACACCGCTTCGTCGGTGCCGACCCCGCTCCCCCCGCTTCCGTTGTCGTCGCGTGCTGCCATACCTTTTCCTTATCTTCGTACTTTCAACCTGCCGGCTGATACTGCAACCGGTCCGTCCGACAATCTCAGAAGTCGAGGAACCGGACGTCCTTGGCGTTCATCTGGATGAACTGGCGTCGCAGGTCCACGTCCTCGCCCATCAGGACCGAGCAGACCTCGTCGGCCAGCGCCGCCTGCTCCACCCCGATCTGCAGCAGCGAGCGGCGGCCGGGGTCCATGGTGGTGTCCCGGAGCTCGCTGAAGTCCATCTCGCCGAGGCCCTTGAGCCGTTGGAAGTCGTCCTTGTGGTTGGGGTTCTCGACCATGAACGCGTTCTTGGCCGCATCGTCCTTGAGATAGATCTTCTCTTTGCCCACCCGGGTCGAATAGAGCGGCGGCTGGGCAACGTAGACGAAGCCTCCCTCCACTAGCGGCTTCATCTGACGGAAGAAGAACGTCAGCAGCAAGGTGCGGATGTGGGAGCCGTCGACATCGGCGTCGGCCAGGATGATGATCTTGTGGTAGCGGATCTTGGCGACGTCGAAGTCGTCGGCCAGACCCCCGCCGATGGCGGCGATGAGGGCCTGGATCTCGGCGTTCTTCAGCATCTTGTCGATGCGGGCCCGCTCGACGTTGAGGATCTTGCCCCGGATGGGCAGGATGGCCTGGACCCGGGGATTGCGGGCATCCTTGGCCGA
>DASZIT010000141.1:0-4260 GCA_035948855.1 Acidimicrobiales bacterium
ACCCCCGCCGATGGCGGCGATGAGGGCCTGGATCTCGGCGTTCTTCAGCATCTTGTCGATGCGGGCCCGCTCGACGTTGAGGATCTTGCCCCGGATGGGCAGGATGGCCTGGACCCGGGGATTGCGGGCATCCTTGGCCGAGCCGCCGGCCGAGTTGCCCTCCACGATGAAGAGCTCGCTCTCCCGGGGGTCCCGGGACGAGCAGTCGACCAGCTTGCCGGGGAGCCCGGCCCCGTCCAGCGCCGACTTCCGCCGGGTCAGGTCCCGGGCGGACTGGGCGGCGACCCGGGCCCTGGAGGCCAGCCCGGCCTTCTGGATGATCTGGTTGGCCTCCCGGGGGTTCTCCTCGAACCACTCGGACAGCTTCTCGTTGGTGGCTCGCTCGACCAGCGACCGGACCGGGACGTTGCCCAGCTTGGCCTTGGTCTGGCCTTCGAACTGCGGGTCCTGCAAGCGCACCGAGATGATGGCGGTCAGACCCTCGCGGATGTCCTCGCCGAAGAAGTTGGGGTCCTTCTCCTTCAAGGCGCCCTTCGCCCGGGCGTACTTGTTGGCCACGTTGGTGAGGGACTTCTTGAACCCTTCCTCGTGCATCCCGCCGTCGATGGTGGAGATGCCGTTGGCGAACGAGTGGATGCTCTCGTAGAAGCCGGTGTTCCACTGGAGGGCGACCTCGACCTCCATGGTCTCCTCGCTCCGGGTGTACGACCCCACCTTGCGGAACAGAGCCTCTTTCGAGGCGTTCAGGTGGCGGACGTAGTCGATGATGCCGTCCTTGTACTGGAAGGTTTGGGACGCCTTGCCGTCCGGTCGCTCGTCGACGAAGCGGATCTCCAGGCCCTTGTTGAGGAAGGCCATCACCTGGAGCCGCTCGGTCACCGTCTGGGCGCGGAACTCGATCTCGTCGAAGATGGCGGGGTCCGGCCAGAAGCTGATAGTCGTCCCGGTGCGGCCCCGGGGGGCCCGGCCTGTCACCTTCAACTTGCCGGTCGGCCGGCCACCGTCGACGAACTCCATCTCGTGATGCTCGCCGTCCAGATCGATCTCCAGGAGCAGGCGCTTGGAGAGGGCGTTGACCACCGACACCCCGACCCCGTGGAGGCCGCCCGACACCTTGTAGGCGCCGCCCTCCCCGAACTTGCCTCCGGCGTGCAGGACGGTCAGCACCACTTCGGCGGCCGACCGGCCCTTGTATTTCGGCATCGGCCCGGTGGGGATCCCCCGGCCGTCGTCCTTGACCCGGACCCCCCCGTCGGCCAGCAGAGTGACGTCGATACGCTTGGCGAAGCCGGCCATGGCCTCGTCCACCGAGTTGTCCACCACCTCCCAGATCAGGTGGTGAAGCCCGGTCGGGCCGGTGGATCCGATGTACATCCCGGGCCGCTTGCGGACCGGATCGAGGCCCTCCAACACGGTGATGTCTTCCGCGCCGTAGCTGTTCTTGGACACGGTGCGCTTGTCTTCTGATTTCAGCGCCACGGGCGCGTCCTCTCAAACCTCGTCTGGATTACGGGGAAACTGGGCGTCCTGGCCGTGGCGCTGAAGGCGCTGTTCTGAGCGGCCCTGGATGCCCTGTTTCCGATGCTCCAGTGTACCCCGAGAAGGCCCATCTTCAGGCCGATGCCCGGGGTCCTGCCTGGCCCCTCAGCGCCGGACCCGGACTTCGAGCTGGTCGGCGCGCGGGGTACCGGTGACGGCGGCCACTTTGTCGAGAAGATCGTCACCGAAATGACGTACTTCGGTGGCCCAGGCCGGGTGGTCGACGTTCACGACCAGGGCTTGGGCGTCCAGACGAACCGGTTGCACGTGTTTGGCCATTTGTGCCCCCACGATCTGTTCCCACCGGGCAAACAGGCGCCCGAGGCCGAGAGATCCGCCCAGTCCGAGTTGGTTGGAGAGCGCGTCGAGAGAGGCGTCGATCGGCCGGGGGCCCTTGTCGCCTCTCCCCCGGTTCGTCATTGCTCTCCGTTGCCGGTCACAACGGCTCCTACCGTCCCGCCCGGGCTCACCTCGTAGGTGGCCGCCGCGGCAACCTCCGGGGGCGGAGGGAGGGCGGTGGTGAGGATCGACTGGCCGGGAGGCAACCCTTCCAGCAGCGCCCGGGTCCGGAAGGGATCGAGCTCGGAGAACACGTCGTCGAGGAGGAGCACCGGGGCCGACCCCAGGCGCTCGGTGGCCAACTGGTGGGTGGCCAGTCGGATGGCCAGCGCCAACGACCGTTGTTCACCTTGGGAGGTGTGGGTCCGGCCCACCAGGCCGGACACCGTCAGCTCCAGCTCGTCGCGATGGGGCCCCACCAGGGTGATCCCCCGCACCAGGTCGTCGGCTCGGGAGGCAGACAGGGCCTCTCCCAGCGTCCCGGTCCACGACCGCCGGTACTGGAGGCCCACTTTCACATCCGCCCCGGCCAGCCGGGAATAGTGCCGCTCGGCCAGCGGGGTGAGTTGCTGGGTGAGGGTCTCCCGGGCCTCGACCAGTGCTGTCCCGGCGGTGTCCAGCCGGGCGTCCCAGACGTCGAGGGTGGCTGCCACCTCCGGGCTCAGGCGACCTCCGGCCCGGCGGAGGAGCGCAGCCCGCTGCCGGAGAACCTTCTCGGTCTCCTCGGCGTGCTGGACTGCCTTCGGGGCCACCACCACCAGGGCCTCGTCGAGGAAGCGCCGCCGCTCGGCCGGTCCCCCCCGCACCACTGAGATGTCCTCGGGAGAGAACACCGTGACCCGCAGCGCATCGCCGAGGTCGGTCCGGCGGCGCACGGCTTGCCGGTTCACCTGGGTGCGGGATCTCCCGACTGCCGCCAGTTCGGCCTCGATGTCCATCGACCGGTCGCCGACTTTGGTGACCGCCCGCAGGATGGCGCGGTCGGCCCCCAGGCGGACCATGCCCTCCCGGGGGGATCCCCGGAACGACTGCAGGGTGGCCAAGTACGCGATGGCCTCCAGGAGACTGGTCTTGCCGGCGCCGTTGCGGCCGGTGATCACCGTGGTTCCGGTGGGATCCGGCGCGATGGTGGCTTCGGCGATGTTCCGAAAATCGGAGACGCTCAGTGAGGCGAGATACATGGGTTGGCCGCCGGGGCCCCGACGATCATGTTGTTTACGACACGCGGACGGGCATCAACAGGTAGCGGAACTCGGATTGTTCCGCCCCTCTCACCGTGGCCGGCTTGGTGGCGTCGATGGTCTCGAGCAGCACCTCGTCGCCCATCACCGCGTCGACGCCGTCGATCAGGTAGGTGGGGTTGAAGGCGATGGTGAGGTCGGTTCCCTCGAAATCGGCATCCACGGTTTCACTGGCATCCCCTACCTCTTGGGAGACCACGGTCAGGTCCACGCCCCCCTGCCGCATCGACAGGCGCACCGGGGTGGTGTTGTCGCGGACGAGCAGCCGTACCCGGCGAAGGGCGTCGAGGAGGGAGTCCTTGCCCACGTGCAGCCGGTTCGGGTACTCGGCCGGGATGAGCTGGCGGTAGTCGGGGTAGCTCCCGTCGAGTAGCCGGGTGCTTACCTGCACGTCCCCGGCGGTGAAGGTGACATCGTGCTCACCGATGGACAGCCCGACCGTGGGCCCGGAGCCGCCGGCATCGTCACCGTTGGCCGTGGGCTTGGCATCCTTGCCATCAGCGCTCAGGGCCGAGAGTCGTTGGAGCTCAGCCAGGGCCCGGGCCGGGACCAGGATCTGGGTGGCTTCGAGGGCTTCGTTCTTGCCCTCGATGTCCCGGAGAGCCAGGCGGTAGGAGTCGGTGGCCACCAGGCGGATCCCGGAACCCTCGGCAGCCATCAGCACCCCGGTCAGGAGGGGGCGGGCATCGTCATTGGATGCCGCCCTCACCACCTGGCGGAGAGCGTTGACCAGACTGGTGGCCGGAAGCAGGGTGGTCGGTGCCGGCGGCTCGGGCAGGGTCGGGAAGTCGTCGGCAGGGAAGGTACGCAAACTGAAACGTGACCGGGCGGCGGCGATCTCGATCTTGTCCTGCTCGGATTCGACGGTCACAGCTCCGGGCTCCAGGGAGCGCACGATGTCGGTGAGGAGTTTGGAGGGCGCCACGCACACCCCGTCGGCCAGACCGATCGCCTCGGTCGACACGTGCACGGTGAGATCGAGATCGGTGCCCACCACCATCAACCGATTTCCTTCCGATTCGATCCGGACCCCGCTGAGGGCTATGGAGGTCGTCGTACGGGAGCTGACGGCTCGCCCGGCGGTGGTCAGCACCTCCACCAAGGAATCGCGTTCGCAACGGAACTTCACCTAGGAGTCCTT
>DASZIT010000142.1:0-13380 GCA_035948855.1 Acidimicrobiales bacterium
CACTCTGCAGCCATTCTTCCGCGAGGACGCGAGGTATCACAACATCCCGATGGAGCCGGTCGAGGGCCGCGACGCCATCCTGGCCACATTTGCCGAGTTCATGAAGATGGGTGGCAACGTGCACGTCGACATCACCCACCTGGTGGCCGATGGTGCCATCGTGATGACCGAGCGGGTCGACCATTTCATCGGCCCCGAACAGACGATCTCGTTGCCGCTGATGGGGATCACCGAAGTCCATGGCGGGCTTATCACCGCTTGGCGCGACTACTTCGACCTCACCCAGTTCACCTCGCAGATGCCGGGCGGTGTTTGAGCCAGCCAAGTCTCGGAGGAAGCCGTCGGCCGGCCAGGCTTACCCCTTCCTTGGTTGACGAAGTCCGGCCCATCGCTCAGCCGTTGGATGCCATCCCTTGCAACATCCCGGAACCGGTCGCCGATCCGCGGAAGGGTGCATCACCGAACGAGAACACCCCGCCATCGGCGGCGGCAGTCCAGTATCCAGTTCCATCGGGGTTCGCGGCGATCGCCACCATCGGCTGGTTCAGCCGAGTCCCGCCCATGGAGCCGGAGAAACCGGCGTCACCGAAGGCGAAGATCCCACCGTCGGAGGCCACCAGCCAGTAGCCGTTGCCGTCGGGAGTGGAGGCGATGCCGACAATCGGCTGGTTCAGGTGGTTCCCGCCCATTGAACCGTGGAAACTGGCATCGCCGAAGGAAAATACCCCACCGTCGGAGGCCACCAGCCAGTAGCCACTGCCGTCGGGAGTGGCCGCGATGCCGACAATCGGCTGGTTCAACGGGGTCCCACCCATCGAACCGAGGAACGGTGCCCCGCAGAACGCGAACACACCGCCATCGGCGGCCACCAACAGGGCACCGAACAGTGCAGAAGCCACCCCGACAACCGGAGTGTTGGAAACGACCGTGGACATCTGGTTGCAGGTGTTGGTGTTGCCGTAGCCAACGACTACGGCGCCATATTGCGCCTGACCATTGCTGGCCGTCAGACGCGTTGTCGACCCTGTCCAGTACCCCGGACTGGTGTAGTCGCCGGTAGATGCGATACCGACAGCCGTGCAGACCCCCCAGACCGGCGTGAAGCACTTTTGCGGTCCGCCCGTCGGGTTGCTCGGCAAATGGTTCAGTACCGGGGCGTTGAAACCATAGACGGCGTTCGAAACCTGCAACTCATAGCCCGGACCCGTTGACGACGGAACGATCGACGCTCGCTTGAGTGAATGCGATGGAGCCGTCGCGCCGGCCGGTCCGCCCAGGGCAGCCATGGGCAGGATGACCGAAAGAGCACAAAGGACAACGATCCCACGTCTCATCATTTCCCCCGATCGCATGACATCTGGCGATTCGCCGAGCCAATTTTCGATCATAACCAGGTCGAGCCTTCTGCGGCGGCTCGACCAGCGCAGACAACAACCCCGAGGCCTCGCAGGAGCATGAGCCGGGCCCCGAAGACGTCGCCAGCACCCAGCCGGCCGAGTGAGACCTACTCCTCGATCTGAGGCGGCAGCCCGAACTCGGCGAACATATCGGGGTACAAGAAGTTGTGGTGGCCGGCGATCTTGCCATCGGCGACCTCGATCACCTGGATGGCGAAGGGCTCCCACAGACCGGGCCGGACCAGGTGGTAATTCCCGAATCCGGCGGTGCCGTTCACCGCGATCGGCAACAGCCGGCCGTCCTTGCAGACAATGCCCTCACCCAGGAACCAGCCGGCCAGGTTCTCCCGCCCCACCATCCACAGGTCGAACGGTGGCATCGACAGGACCACGTCATCGCGGAGGAGTTCCACCAGCTGCGGGATGTCGTAGCGCTCGAAGGCATCGACGTAACGGTTCAGGAGAGCCTCGTGCTTCGCGTCGATGGTGTGGTCGAGGGCGTCGTCCTGGGTGGCTGCCATGGTCGCCCGCGCCCGCTGGAGCGCGCTGTTGACCGATGCCACGCTCATCTCCATGAGCTCGGCGACCTCGGAGGCCTGCCACCGCAGTACCTGGCACAGGATCAGGACGGAGCGCTGCCGGGCGGGCAGCCGCTGCAGCGCGGCTACGAACGCCAGCCGGATGGTATCCCGGGCCACCGCCACCTCGGCCGGATCGCCGCCGACGTCGATGACCTTGTCGTCGTTGACGGGTTGGACGAAGACGTCCTCCGGGTGGGGGTTGCCCAGCACGGCGTCGGAAATGTCAACCGAGGGCCCCAGTTCCATGGGTCGGGCCCGGCGCTGCGGACTCTTGACCATGTCGACACAGACGTTCTTGGCGATGCGGTACAGCCACGACCGAAACGACGAGCGCCCCTCGAAGCCGTCGATATAGCGCCACGCCCGGAGGAACGTCTCCTGCACCGCGTCCTCGGCTTCGGAACCCGAGCCCAGCATCCGGTAACAGAACCCGGTCAGCTCCCGTCGGTGGGGCTCGAGGGCCCCCTCGAGGTCGCCTCGGGTGAGCGATTCCGGACTACTGGAAGTCACGGGTGAGGGTGCCATGACGGCTAGCTTAAGCCGCCAAACTTTTGTCGCTGGCGGCGGCAAATCCGAGGAGGCAGAAGCGGCGCTCTCTCAGGTGGAGGCGAGCTCGGTGTCCGGCTGCGCCACGTAGATGCTGGCTTTCGGGGCAGCCATGATCTGCCGCAGCAGGGGCTCGTAGTGCTCGAGAGGGAAGGACTGGTAGGCCGGGTCAAAGGCGGGTTGGTCGTACTCGGCACAGAACTCCGCGGTGTAGTCGAACCACTCCTGGCCACGGAATTGCTCACGTATGTCGCGGTCGAGGCCGAGGTGATGGAAGAAGTAGTACCCCTGGAACATCCCGTGCTTTTCCATCATCCAGTGGTTTTGCTCGCTCACGAACGGCTTCGCCACCGCGGCACCGATGTCGGCGTGATTGAAGGAACCCAGCGTGTCGCCGATGTCGTGGATGAGGGCGCAGAAGACATACTCATCATCGCGACCGGCCCGCTCGGCCCGGGTGGCGGTCTGCAGGCTGTGCTCCAGGCGATCGACGGCAAACCCGCCGTAGTCGCCGCCCAACAGCTGCAGGTGGGCCATCACCCGGTCGGGCAGCCCGGCGGCGGCATAGAGCGCTTCGGTGGCGATGATGTCCCAGTCGGCCTTGGTTCCCTCGGTCATCGCGTGGAACTGGGCACGGGGCTTGGTGAGTGATTCGCTCATTCGTTCCTCCTCAAGGACCGGTCGCCTGCGCTTCCAGGCTACCGCTTCGCCGCCGACCCCGGCTGATCACCCCTTCCGGCTCACGAATCCGGTGCCGGCTACCCCCGGGGGGGCCGGGAGAGGCGATCCGCCCGCAGCGCCGGGCGCCGGACCTTACCGGCGTCATCGCGGAGGTGACCGGTGACCCGTTCGAACGACCGGGGGCGCTTGTAGGACGCCAGCCGTTCCCGCAGGTAGGCATCCAGATCGGCGTCGTCGACCGGTGACGAGAGCGTCACGATGGCGTGGGGGACGTTGCCGAGATCGTCGTCGGGGAGACCGATGACGCAGGCGTCGGCGACCGCCGGGTGCTCGGTCAGCACCGCCTCGATTTCGGCCGGGTAGACGTTGGACCCACCGACCAGGATCATGTCGGTGTCACGATCGGTGAGGTAGAGGTAGCCGTCGGCGTCCATCCAGCCCACGTCGCCGAGGGTCTCCCACCCGTCCCCGGCCCGACGGGCCTCGGCCCCGATGTACCGGTAGGTCTTCTGGGTTCCGGCGTCCTGGCGAATCCACACCGTGCCGATCTCCCCGCTGGCTGACCGGTGGCCGTCAGGGTCACGGATCTGAATCTCCCCGGAAAGGGGTCGACCGACCGAACCGCGGTGGCGGAGCCACTCCGTCCCGTCGATGAAGGTGGCCACCTGACCCTCGGTGCCTCCGTAGAGCTCGAGGATCACCGACGGCCCGAGCCAGTCGATCCAGGCTTGCTTGAGCCATTGGGGGCACGGCGCGGCCACGTGGAAGACGCCGTTGAGGGAGGACAGGTCGTGGCCGAGCCGGGACACCTCGGGCAGGCGCCAGATCCGCTGCATCATGGTGGGGACCAGGTACATCCAGTCCACCCGGTGCTGTTCGACCAATGCCAGCGCTTCCTCGGCGTCGAAGCGGGGCATGACCACCACGTGGTTGCCGGTGAACAGCGCCGCGAACGCATAGATGAACGGGCCGTTGTGGTACATCGGACCGGTGGCCAGATGCACGCCATCGTTCGGCATCCGGGTGTAGCCGGCATTGATGGTGACGTTGGGCACCGTAGCCCGGTGCCCGGACACGATCAGCTTGGGCCGGCCGGTACTTCCGCCCGACGTCGGCGCCTTCAGCGCCTTGGCGAACCGGGGTTCGAGCGGCGCGTCACCGTGCTCGGGGTCGGGCTCGAATCCCCCCGGAATCGAAGGCCGCCCACCGGCTTCAGCAGTGTCGATGCCGACGACCAGCGAGGGTTCGGCCAGATCGATGATGGCCCGGCGCTCCGGGGTCGGAAGGCGATCGGAGACCGGCTGGGGGGTGGCTCCCGCCTTCCAAGTGGCGATGGTCGCCTCGATGAACTCGATCCCGTTGGGGAGGCCGATGGTCACGAAGCTGTCGGGAGTGACTCCCAGCTCGAGATACGCACGAGCCAGGCGGTTGGTGCGAGCCTCGAGCTCGCCCCGGGTGATCGTCTGTCGGCTGCAGGTGACGGCCGGGCGATCAGGATCCTCCGCCGCCAGCGCCGCGAGTCCTTCCGCGATCGACAACGCGGCTACTGGCTGGGTCACCCGGTCGGACCGTTTCGGTAGCGGCGCACCGCGATCCCCGACCAGATGAACTCGACCACGCCGAACGGCCAGGCTCCCGACAGGAACCCGTAAGCGCTGGATAACAGGCAGCCCACCGCAAAGGCAAGGATGAACCCTCGGCCGCGCCGCTCGAGCGCGTACATCACCATCATGAAGGAAACCGCACATACCCCGTAGATGGTGACGGCCAGCGTCGACATCGGTCTAGTTAAGCAGGCCCCCAAATCGCCACGTTCACGCCGACAACCGGCGAACGTCCCCGGCTCGATCCACCGCGATTCGAGAGGGCCCCCAACCTCGAGCGCTATAGGTCTCGAATCGCGGCTTGCGCCTCGTCCAGGGTCGCCCCGTTCATCGCCCGGTAGGCCTTGATGGCCTTCAGGGTCTTGCCGGCGCGGGCGAGCGCGACGACTTCGTCGGGCACACCGACCGCCCCGAACTCGGCGGGGTCCCTCGGCTCGACGCGGTCGGGCTCGAGCGAAACCATGTCCTCGCCATGGGAGGTCCGCCCCAGGAGCCCTCGCTCCCCGCCACCGATCGGCGAATCGAGTTTGACGGTCACGTAGATGCCGCTGCCGCTCCGGCCGACCACCACACCGGGAACACCGGGTCCCGCCCCACAGGGGACGCCGCCGATGGTCATGCCTTCGAGGTTGGCGACGACGTGGAGCCCGGGGTTTGCCCTTGCTATCTCCATGACCATGCCCCCCTTCGCTTCCGCGGCGCTGCCGATCTGCGGCGATGTCGAAAAGCTAGCGCCGATCGGCCGGATCGGCGTCGAGCACCGATCGGTCCCCCGCCCGGAGCCCGGCGATGATCCGACGATAGGTCTCACCGGCGTCGTCACCCATCGAGTCAGTCTCGAGCCATCGGAACCCGCGTTCGCCCCGGTGCCGGTCCACCCCGTAGAGGCCGAACCTCGGTTGATAGGAACCCCACTCGTAGTTGTCCACCAGCGACCAGTGCCAGTAGCCGGCCACCGGCACGCCGGCCTCGATGGCAGCCACCACCGCGCCGATGTTCTCCCGGAGGTAGCGGGAGCGGTCCCACCCGTCCAGGCGCGGAAACGAGCGCCCGTTCCGCACTCGGTTGCAGAGACCGTTCTCCACCACCCAGAGCGGGGTCTCGGGAGTCGCCGAGGCTTGGACACCGAGCCACCGGGTGAGCCCGGCGGGATCGGGGACGTCGTCCCACAACTCCCGGGCCGGCAGCCATCCCCGCCCACCGGCGGTGCGATGCCCGGGGGCGCGGAAGTGCCGGGCCACCATCGGGTCGTAGTAATCGAGACCGACCACGTCGAGGGTCAACGGGTGGGGACTGGCGTAGACGGCATCGATCGCCCGGTGGGGACCTGCGCCACCGGTGCCGGCAACCGCACCCGCACCCGCACCGGCCCGGCTCGACCCCCGGCCGAACGGGGACGCCATCACTCCCAGGCGGCGGAAGCCACGCTCCCCCGGGCCCGGCGGCGGAAGAGCGGCGTCGTGTTCGGCCCGCCGCTCGTCGATCCAACCCCCGAGCTCGTGTCGAGCCACCCCAAGGCTGCGAGCCATCAATATGTCCGTCAGCCTCCGGTCGAAGTCGTAGACGCTGACGCAGGCGTTGTTGGTGGTGACGACCGCATCGGGACGGGCCCGGTGGATGGCCTGGTAGGCCAGGACGTGGGCGGCGAGCAGATGGTCGGCGGCCACCGCGGCGTCGCCGAAGGCCAAGAAGCGTCCGGGCGGGAATGACCCCAGCAACCACGATTCGATCGCCAGCACGTTGATCTCATTGATCGTCACCCACAGCCGCACCTTGCCGGCCAATGCGGCCAGCGCAATTTCCACCCAGGCCAAAAAGCGCTCCGGCGAATCCGGTCGGAGCCAGAAGTCCTCTCCCAGCCACGACGGGTGGGTGAAATGATGAAGGGTCACCAGCGGCTCCAACCCGCGTTGGATGCACCCGTCGATGATCTCCCCGTAGCCGGCCAGGGCCCGGTCGTCGACCTCCCCGGGGCGCGGCTCGACCCGGGCCCACTCGAGCCCCAGCCGGAAACTGTCGCACCCGAGCCCGGCGGCCCGATCGAGGGCTTCCTCCGGCCGGTCCCAGAACCCGACCGCGTTGCCGGAGGGCTCGACCCGTCCGACCTGTTCCCAGCGCAGCCAGTTGTTCCCCGGTTCGCCCGGCCCGTTGAAGCCGCCCTCGACCTGGAACCCGGCGGTGGCGACCCCGAAGTGAAAGCCCTCCGGCAGGATCCCGCCGGCTCGGTCGCCGCGGTCGGGGGAGGAAGGTTCGGGGCCGGCGCGCATCGCCCCAGCCTGGCAGCTTCCGATGGCGGTCGGCACCCCTCGCCGGCCGAAAGGCCGACCGACCGGGCACAGTGATAGCTTCCGCGTCCGACCATGACACCCGAAACGTGCGCCCTTCCCGGCGGCTACCGCCCGATCCGATGAGCATCTCCGAGCAGGAAGCCGAGCGGATTCCGGTGGTCGTCGCCTCCGGGGAGTCCATCGAGCGTGGCGACCCGGTTACTCCCATCGACCTGATGGCCCGGGCCGGCGAGGAAGCGTTCACCGACGTCCCCGAGCTGCGCCACCGGATCGACAGGCTCTCGGTGGTCAGCATCATGACCCACCACGGTCCGGCGCCCGCCACCGAGCTGGCTCGGGTGTTGGCAACCAAGCCCCCGTTGTGCGAGATGACCACCGTCGGAGGCAACTCCCCGCAGTGGTTGGTGAACCGGGCCGCCGCCGATATCGCCGCCGGAACCTTGTCGGTGACGGTGATCGCCGGCGCCGAAGCCATCCGGTCGTCACGCTTGCGGCACAAGCTGGGCCAGCCCCGGGACAACGGGGACACCAGCCTGGCCCCGGACCCGGCGGTGGGGGACGACCTCCCCGGTGTCGGGCCGGCGGAAACCGCCATCGGACTGATGGCCCCGGTGCACGTCTACCCGATGTTCGAGAGCGTGCTGGCGGCCCGGGCCGGTCACACCGCCGGCCAACACCGCCAGGCCATCGGCGAGCTGTTCGCCCCGTTCAGCCGGGTGGCGGCGACCAATCCCTACGCCTGGTTTCCCGTCGCCTACACCCCTGAGGAGATCGCCACCCCGACGCCGGACAACCGCATCGTCTGCGAGCCGTACACCAAGCGGATGAACGCCTTCCTGGGTTCGGACCAGGGTGCCGCTCTGGTGGTGTGCTCGCTGGCCGCCGCCCGGAGGGCGGGGGTGGCCGACCGCGCGGTGTTCATCTGGTCGGGGGCCAGCGCCGTCGATGTCCGGTTTCCCGCCTCCCGGCCCGACCCGGGAACGTCCCCGGCGATTGCGGCAGCAGGGCGGGCGCTGTTCGAGGCAGCCAACCTCGGCGCCGGACCGGCCAACCGGCCCGCCGGGGGACTCGGGATCGACGACGTCGAGGTGCTCGACATCTACTCGTGTTTCCCCTCCGCGGTCGAGATGGCCGCCGAGGCCCTCGGTCTGCGGGGCGACGACGCCCGGGGCCTGACGTCGACCGGCGGGCTCCCCTACTTCGGGGGACCCGGGAACAACTACACCACCCATGGCATCGCCGCGGTGACCAGCCGCCTCCGCCAGGCCGGCCCGGCCGGCTCCGGCTCCAACGGCGAGCGACCTCGCTTTGGCCTGGCCACCGGACTCGGATGGTTCGTCACCAAGCACGCCCTCGGGCTCTACGGCTCGACCCCGCCGCCGGGTGGATTCCACCTGGGTGACACGTCGGCCGACCAACGGCGTATCGAAGCCAGCGCCGCGGAGATGGCCCTCCAGGTTCCGGACCCGACGCCGGCCACGGTGGTGGCGATCACGGTGGTCCGCGACCACCTGGGAGCCTCAACCGGCGCCCCGGTGATCGCCCGGCTGCCCGATGGCCGCCAGGTGGCCGCGGCCCCGGCGGACGACGAGGTCATCTCCGAAGTTGGTGAGCGCGACACCCCGGGGATGGTCGGCACGACAATTGTCGTGGAGGGCGAGCCGCCGCGCTACCGTCTGCCCGAACGCTGAGATCCGACGAAGGGACAACCACGTGTCTGATGAACTGCTCCGCGAACGACAAGGTCACATCGAGATACTCACCATCAACCGGCCCGAGGCCCGAAACGCCATCAACGGGGCGGTGTCCAAGGGATTTGCCGCCGCCTTCGACGAGCTCGAGACCGACGACGACTGCTGGGTGGTCATCGTTACCGGCAGCGGCGACAAGGCGTTCAGCGCCGGAATGGACCTCAAGGCCTTCACCGCCGGCGAGGCCGGGGACATCATGGGGGCCAAGGGGGGGTTCGCCGGGATCGCCCAGCGGGACTTCGCCAAGCCCCTCATCGCCGCCGTCAACGGGTCGGCGCTGGCCGGCGGGTGCGAGATCATGCTCTCCTGCGATCTGGTGGTGGCCGTCGAGGAGGCCAAGTTCGGTATCCCCGAGGTCAAGCGCGGCCTGATGGCCGCCGCCGGTGGCCTGATCCGCCTGCCCAAGCGGATACCGCCGGCTATCGCCCTCGAGCTGGCCATGACCGGCGACCCCATCGATGCTCAGCGGGCGCTGGCCCTCGGACTCATCAACCGGGTGGTCCCGGCCGACCAGTTGATGGAAGCGGCGTTGGCGTTGGCCAACACCATTGCCGAGAACGCCCCGCTGGCGGTGCGGACGTCCAAACGGGTGATGAAGCAGGCCGGTGAGCTTCCCGACGCCCAGGGTTGGGAGATCAACAACAAGGCGGTCCCTGAGGTCTTCGGTTCGGCTGATGCCATGGAGGGTCCCATCGCCTTCGCCGAAAAGCGAAAGCCCAACTGGACCGGTAAGTAGAGAACCGCCGCGGTGATCTCCCACTCGTTAGCGGTGGTGCCGTCACTCAGCCCCGGCCTCGACGGAATCCGGCTGACCCTGCACGTGCTGGCCGCCACCATCTGGGTCGGCGGCCAGTTCACCGTGGCCGGGCTGATGCCGACCGTGCGCGGCCTGGGAGAGGACGCCTCCAAGAAGGTGGCCCGGGTGCTGGCCGCGCTGTTGTGGCCGGCGTATGTGGGACTGGTGGGTACCGGGATCTGGAACGTCTCGACCTTCACCTTCAAGGATGCGCCCTCGGCCTGGAAGGCGGTGCTCATGATCAAGATCGCGGTGGTGGTCATCGCCGGGGTCGGGGTCTTCCTCCACCAACGGTCCACGTCCAAGCGCGGCCTGGCCATTTGGGGGTCGGTCGGCGGCACCGCCTCGGTGGCGGCCCTGGTCATGGGGGTGTTCCTGGCCGGCTGACCGCCACCGTCATCTGGCCCGGGCACCGGCGACGAAGCACAGGGTGCCGCCGACGGGTCTAACCTGGTGGCAAGGCCCACGTAGGAGGCACAACCATGCATTTCGCTCCATCCGCAGAGATATTCGGCGTTGACGGCATCATCATCCTGGTCGTTGTCGTGCTCGTCCTCTTCGGGAGCACCCAGATTCCCAAGCTGGCCCGTTCGTTGGGATCCGCCCAGAAGGAATTCAAGAAGGGCCTCGACGAGGGGGCCTCGGCCGATGACAAGGGCGTCCAAGCCGCCGCCGCAATTCCAGCTCCGGCCCCAGCCCCCGCCCCGGCGCCTGCCCCCCAGCCGGTGGTGACGCCGGTGGCTCCGCCGGCCCAGCCGTCGGGCGAGGGGTCAGCCGCGGCACCGTCGTAACGCCGGTATCACTGCCGGGATGAGAGCTCACGGCGCCGACCCCGGCGCCGGCGGTGCCGACACCGCGGTGCGGCGCTCCCAACGGGTGACCCCGTTCTGGATCCTCCAGGTCGCCGAGATCCTCTCGGTGTTGGCTCTGGCCGATCTCTCTCTTCACGTCAGCCGCGGTGGCGCGCTCTCGGTGGCCGGCGGCATCTTCGCGGCACTAGCCCTGACTGCTGATGGCCCCCTGGGCGTTCTCCGGATCTTCAGTCGGAGACTTCACGTCAAGTTGGTGGTGGCGGCCGCCGGCCTGGTCGCGGTGTCCCCGGTCGTCTCCGCCATCCGGCCCGACATCGAGGGGATCATCATCCTCGAGGTCGTCGCCATCGGCATCATCCGGTTGGCCACCCTGGTGAACAGCGACCCGCCGCCGGCCCGGACGAAAGGCGTCCGGATTTCACGCCGGGTCGTCGATACCACTGCCCGGGTGGCGCCCTCATCTTCCGCACGAACCCGACCGGCTGCGTCTGGTGCGTCTGGCTCGCCGGGACGATCCTTTCTTCCGACTGAGGAGAGTGTCGGCACCGCCGCCCGATGGGCAGGGCGGGCCACCGGCGCGGCAGCCTCGGCGGCATCCAGGTCAACCGCCAAACACGGGCCGAACGCCAAGGCCCAGGCGAGGCGAACCATCCGCACGGCGGGGCGCCTGGTCGGCCGGGCCCGGGCCACCTCCCGACCCGATGCGCCCACCTCGGAGCCGGGCTGACCCGACGATCTCGCCGGCCCCGGCGGTGGCCGATACATTGCACCCGAGGTGAAAAGGGGGGACGCCGTGGCCGAACAACCTGATGTGCTGGGCATCGCCGAGCGCCTGTGGACCGGGGAGCTCTCGACGTCGGAAGCCCATCCGCTGCGGACGTGGGGGGGCCTGGCCGAAGTCGCGGATGGCGTCGCCTTCACCCCGTCGTTCGCCAACGTGTCGGCGTTGGACACCGAAGACGGACTGTTTCTGGTCGACACCGGGAGCTCCCTGATGGCCGGGGAGATCCACCGAACCCTGCGAACGTGGTCTGCCAGCCGGCTCCACACCGCGGTCTACTCCCACGGTCACATCGACCACGTGTTCGGGGTTCCGGTGTGGGAAGCGGAGTCAGAGACCCAGGGCTGGGCCCTGCCCACCGTGGTGGCCCACGACGCCCTCCCGCCGCGGTTCGACCGGTACATCCTGACCGCGGGGTACAACGGGATCATCAACCGCCGGCAGTTCAACATCGACAATCTCGAATGGCCGACCGAGTACCGCTACCCCGACCGCACCTACCGTGACCACCTGAGCCTCGACGTCGGGGGCATGCGGGCTGAACTCCACCACGCCAAGGGCGAGACCGACGATCACACCTGGACGTGGTTTCCCGATCGCAAGGTCCTGTGTTGCGGGGACCTGTTCATCTGGGCGTCGCCCAACGCCGGCAATCCCCAGAAGGTGCAGCGCTACCCGAAGGAGTGGGCGGAAGCCCTCCGGGAGATGCTCGCCCTCTACGACGGACCGGACGGAGGTCCCGAGGTCCTGCTCCCCGGTCACGGATTCCCGGTGATCGGGGCCGGCCGGATCCGCCAGGCGCTCGGCGACACCGCCGACCTGCTCGACTCGCTGGTCGACCAGACCCTGGCCCTGATGAACGCCGGAGCCCGGCTGGACGAGGTCATCCATACCGTCACCCCCCCGGCCCGCCTCATGGAGCGCCCCTATCTCCAGCCCGTCTACGACGAGCCCGAGTTCATCGTGCGGACCGTTTGGCGGCTGTACGGAGGTTGGTGGGACGGCAATCCGGCCACCCTGCAGCCGGCCCCCGAGCGAGCCCTGGCCGATGAGTTGGCCGGCCTGGCCGGCGGGGCCTCCGCCCTGGCCGATCGGGCGCTCGCCCTGCTGGAGTCGTCCACCGGGCCCGATGGTGGTCCCGACGACGCCTCGCTGAGGCTGTCCGGGCACCTGGCCGAGCTGGCCTGGTTGGCGGATGCGGCCGATCCGGGCATCCGGCGAATCCGGCAACGGGTATTCGAAGCCCGGGCCGATGCCGCCACCTCGACCATGGCCCACGGCGTCTTCTCGTGGGCAGCCCGGGAATCCGACAACCACCACCACGGGTAGGCGTCGGTCAACCCCTGGCCGGCCAGGCATGGGCACCCCCCTGACCTGGAAAGATGTCACCTCCCGGGGCCGGCGTCCCTCAACTTCTAATTACCCACCATCCCCCGCTAGTGTCATCGCTGTGACCGACCCTTCGACCGGCCCGATCGACCCGTCCCCGAGCCGGGTGCGCGGGGTGCGAGGGGGGCGCCGCCGCTGGATTACGGCGCTGATCGTCGGGACCCCGCTGCTGCTGGCCGGGTGCAACTGGTATCCCAGTTACGGGGCCGACCCCGGGGTCACCAAGCAGGGGAACGACACCTTCAAGCTCTATTCGGGGATGACCACCGTCGGCATCATCGTCGGCGGGGCGGTCATGCTCCTGATCATCTGGACGGTCTTCCGGTACCGGAAGCGTTCCGACGAGATCCCCAAGCAGTTCCACGAGAACGGGCCCATCGAGGTCCTGTACACCGTGGTGCCGATCCTCATCGTCGCCGTCCTGTTCGTCTTCACGGTGATCACCGAAAACAGCGTCGACGCCACTCAGCCGGCCAACGCCACCCTCTCCTCCAGCGGCCCGTCCAGCGGCCAGCCGGTGGTGAACATCACCGTCACCGCCTTCCAGTGGGGTTGGCGCTTCGACTACACCGGTCTCAACGTCGGGGTGGTCGGCGAGCTCACCAACGGGCCCAACAATCACGGCCCCCAGATGGTCGTCCCGGTCGGAGAGACGCTCCAGATCACCCTGGTCTCCAACGACACCATCCACGGGTTCTACCTCCGCGACTTCAACTTCAGCCGCTACGCCCAGCCCGGCGTCACCAACATCTTC
>DASZIT010000143.1:0-12329 GCA_035948855.1 Acidimicrobiales bacterium
CTGGGCCTCGAGCTCCTGGAAGCCCCATGGCTGGCCTTGGGGACCGGCGCCACCCAGCGCTCCCCAGTAGGAGGGAGATTCGTTGGGACCCACCCCGGCGACGTACTGCTCCAGGGGAACGATGTTGACGGTGCGGGGGACACCTTGGTAGTCGGTCCCCTCGAGGTTCCCCCGCATGGTGAGATTGCCGCCCCCCTGGCAGAGCTGGAGGGCGAGGGTGGCAGTGGCGGGGTCACCGAGATCGGGGTTGTGGCTCGGTACCGCGGTCGGATTGGCGACATTGGGAGCCACCGCCCCGGTCCAGGGTCCGGCGCACCCGCCGCCGACGGTGACGTTCCAGGTTCCCCCGGCACCGTTGTTGGTCATCAGCACCGCTTGGCCGCCGGGCACCGACAAACCCGCCGCCGAGAACGGGGATCCCGAGGTCACGATGACGGTGTTGTTGTTGTTCTCGGAAATCTCCACCCCGATCTGGGTCGCATCCGCGGCGCCGCTCAACGGCGACACGGTGGTCCCTCCGTAGTAGTGGGCCACGATCGACTGGTAGGGGGTCTGGGCCAGGGCGTAGCCGAGGGCGCCCCACTGCCCCATGCCGTGCCCATGCCCGTACCCGTGACCGGTGAGGGTGAGCACCGACGACGGGAACGCGGCGGCCGAGGCCGGAGCCGCCGGCATGCCGACCTGGGCACCCAGTGCGGCCACGGCCACGATGGCGACCGTGGCGCGGCGGCGCCCAAGCCCTCTTCCCGTTTTCGACAGTCGCCCATCCACGTTGCGCCCGACACTACCGTCGGGCACTCTCGAATCGGGTGACACCCAAGGGGTGGAACCGCCGGTCCGGTCAGTCTTGCCCGGCGGTCTGGGCGGCGAACACCGCCGGCATCGAACCGAAGAACCCGGCGCTGCCGAAGGCGAAGATGCCCCCGTCAGCGGCCACCATCCAGTACCCGCTCCCGCGCAACGCCACCGTCATGCCGACCACCGGGAGCACCAGGTGCAGGCTTCCGGTCGAACCGAAGAACCCGGCGCTGCCGAAGGCGAAGATGCCGCCGTCGGAGGCGACCAGCCAGTAGCCGCCGCCGTCGGGGGTGGCGGCCATGCCCACCACCGGCCGGTTGAGGGCGATGCTTCCGGTCGACCCGCGGAAGGCGGCGTTCCCGAAGGCGAAAATGCCGCCATCGGAGGCGACCAGCCAGTAGCCGGCCCCTTCCGCGGTGGCGGCCATGCCGACCACCGGTCGGTTGAGGGCGATGCTTCCGGTCGACCCGCGGAAGACGGCGTCCCCGAAGGCGAAGATGCCGCCGTCGGAGGCCACCAGCCAGTAGCCGCCACCGCCCGGGGTGGCCGCCATGCCCACCACCGGTCGATTGAGGGACAGGCTCCCGGTCGATCCGTAGAAGCCGGCGTCCCCGAAGGCGAAAATGCCGCCATCGGAGGCCACCAACCAGTAGCCCTTGCCGTCCCGAGTGGCCGCCATCCCGACGATGGGTTTGTTGAGATGGATGCCCCCGGTCGACCCGAAGAAGGCGGCGTCGCCGAACGAGAAGATCCCGCCGTCGGACGCCACGTTCCAGTAGCCCCGGCCGTCAGGGGTGGCCGCCATCCCCACGATGGGCTGGTTGAGGTGGCCCGGCGCCCCCTGGGCCAGGAAGCCTGTGAGCTGCGGATCATGATGGAACATCGGCCACGAACGCTTCCCCAGCGAGTGACCGGTGGAGTTGGCGACTTGGTAGTGCTGGATGATGCCCTGATTAGCGGCTCCGTACCCGGCGATGGTGATGCCGATGGCACCATTCGGATCGGTGGTGACCATCGCGGAGTTCTGGAGTCCGAGGGTCCCCGCACCCAGAGTGGCCACCACCGCGGCGGTCCGCCCGTCGTAGATGACCAGGCCCGAGGTGGTCGGGACCAGCACGTCGTTGTAGCCGCCCCCGGTGAGGTCAGCGGTGGTGATCCCCCCGATGATCCGGCCGGCGGTGGACTGCGGCCAGCCGGGCAGCGGCTGGCCGTTGGCGCCGTTGAGCACCCACACGGTGCCGCCGGACCCGGTGTCGGCACCCTCGATCACCTGCTGCGATCCGTCACCCACCGTGTCGCCGATGGCCGGGCTGTCGATGGTGTTGCCGCCCAGGTTGGTCTCCCAGACGATGTTGCAATTGGCGTCGGCCCCGAACACCGAGTTGGAGTCGGAGGCGCCCGGGAAGAAGGACCCGGTCCCGAAGGCGATCCCCATCCCGGCTCCGGCCAGGAAGTTGCCCACCGCCGGCGACGAGTCCACCGTCTGGTTGACGTCGTGGCTGCAGATGAGATTGCCGCCGCTGCCGAGGACCCGGAGGTGGCCTCCGTTGCCGTAGGTGATGCCATTGGCCACGCCGGCACTGGAGTCGCCGCCTTCCACGATCTCGGTCTGTCCGTTCCCGTACAGGTCGGCCAAAGCCGGTGTGGTGAACGAGCTGTCCGCAGTGAAGAACGGCCAGCCGGGGAGGACCGCACCGTTGACCGCGTTCAAGGCGTATTGATTCTGTCCGAGCGACGGCGCAGTGACTCCGGTCACCCCGCCGATGTTCCCGACGGCCATGGACGCCTGGACGCCTTGCGCCCCCTGCGGGTCGATGGCGTTGACTCCCCACACCTGGGCACCGGCGTGGTTGAAGGCGTAGTAGCCGCCGACGTGGGGATTGGCGGCGTTTCCGGCCCCGACGAACACCGTGTCGAGACCACTCCCGTCGACCGACGCCGACGAGGGGGTAGAATCGATGGGGACACCCCCGGTGTGGGCCGGCCATCCACCCGGTTCGGTCCCGTTGGAGAGATGGAACGCCCACAGGGTGCCGGTGCGGTCGCCGACCACCACCGACGGGGAACCATCGAGATTGGCCACCGACGGTGACGACAGGGCCACCGGCGAGCCGCCGTCGGGCAGTGTCTGCGTCCATACCAGCGAGGTGGTCACTGCGTGGGCCTGAAGGACCTGCGGGTTGGAAGTCGCCGCCGCCGTCGGGCTCGAAGCCATCAGCGCCGGCGCGACGACCGCGCCGAGAGTCAGACAGGCGCCCACCGCTCGGGTGAGCCGCCGGCCGCGTCGAGAGAGCTGTTGTTGTCCATGTTGAGGTGACATGGGCTGCATGGTAGCGATCGTCAGGGTTACACGCTGGGTACATAAATTGCCGTGCGGACACCAATATCCGGGTTCGGCTCGCTACTGTTGGGGATGCTTCCGTCACCGTTGGCCACCTCGGGTGACGAGGTCGCCACTCCGGACCGGCGCACCCGGAGCGAGATCATCCAACGCCCATCCCGAAGGCGTCTCTTCGACCCCACACCCTGGTTGGTGGCGGCCGCCGCGCTGGTGATCCGTCTGGTCACCGCGGCGAAGGGACCGACCGATTTTGACTCGGCGCAGTACGCGTCAGCCGTCAACCACTTCGACGTCACCCACGGTCAACCCCAGCCCCCTGGCTACTGGCTCTACGTCGAGACCGGCCGACTGGTGAAGTCCATCAGTGGCCTCGGCGCCGTCCACAGCCTGGTGGTGGTGGCGGCCATCGCCTCGGCGGCCGCAGCCGGGCTCGCGGCGGTGGCCGGTCGTGATCTCGGCGGACGGTGGACGGGGATTGCCGCCGGGTTGGTCGTGGCCAGCTCCCCGTTCGCCTGGTTCAGCGGTTCGATCGTGTCCACCTACTCGTTCGACGCCGTCGCCTGCTCCCTGCTGATCATCATGGCCTGGCGGGCCCGACCCGGGAGTTGGCACGGGGTCGGAGCGATCGTCGCCCTCGGGCTGTTGGCCGGGTTCCGACCGTCCATCGTCCAGGCCTTCGCCATCCTGGCCATCCTCGCGGTCGTCGGCTCGACCCGACGGTGGGGGCGTCTGGTCATCACCGTGGTGGCCGGAGCCGCGTCGGTGGCCGTGTGGATGATCCCGATGGGACTCCAACAACCGGGCGGCATCGGCACCTGGATCCGGGCCACCCGCATCGAGGCCACCGGTGCGGCCCAGGCGACGTCGATCCTCGATCACGCTCCCGGCGGGCACCTCAACCTCGGTACCTTCGCCGCCTACACGGTGGTGGCCCTGGCGCCGTTGGCGGCGGTGGCAGTCCTGGCCGGGGTGGCCCTGGCCATCCGCGGCCTGGTCCGGCGGCGGCGATCCGAGCAGGGCTCCCCCGCCGCCGACCCGGCATCGGCAACCGCACCGACCTGGTCCCGCCCCTGGTACCAGACGAAGGCGGCCATCCTCACCGCCGCCATTCTCCCGCCGGTGGCCATCGTGGCCCTCATCCAGTTCGCCAAGGGGGGCTACCTGTTGGCCTACCTTCCGGCCGCGGTCATCGCCCTGTTGCTTCCGCTGTCCGCTCTCAACCAGCGGGTCCGTCGGCGGGGCTCGGCGCCCGGCTCCTCGCCGGTCTGGCTGGTACTCACCTCCCTGGCGGTGGCCGGGCTGGTAGCCCTCGGCGCCCAACGCTTCCTGGAGGGGAACGGGGTGTTGCCCCAGAGCTGGTTGAAAGCCACCACCGGTGGGCTGTGGCTGCAGCAGGCCCGCTACCAGGCGCCGTATGCCGACACCCGGGCAGCCGTCACCGGCGCCGATGCCATCGACACCGCCCTCGGGGGGATCGCCCCCTCGGCCAATCCGGCTCGCGACGTGGTGGTGTTCGACACCGTCGACGGGGGGGCCAACATCTACCGCAACGCCGGTTACGCCCTACCCGACCTCCGTATCGCGCTGATCCAGCCCAACGGTGTCCTCTATAACCAGTTGCACGGTGCGCTGTACTACGCCTCCGGCACATCGGTGGCGACGGCCCCTTCCGGATCGGTGATCCTGGTGGCCTCGCCGTCCCTGCCGGGACTGGCATCCCTGGTGGCCCAGGGCTACGCGCTGCCGGTCGCCACCCCCCGGCCGATCGGGGGCTACCGGGTGTGGCAGCTGTTACCCGGGACCACCATTCTCGGGGTCCATCTCATCAGCCGTTCCGGTCCCCGGTCACTGGGCACCGGCATCTGATCGCCGGGAAGCGGCCGCCACCGACTCGAGGAAACCGGCATAGCGATCGATGACCATCGGCCACCGATAATGGCGGTCGACATAAGAACGACCCCGCCGCCCGAGCTCGGCGGCCAGCGCCCGGTCGTCGCCCAACCGCTCCACGATGACCTCGAACTCGGCGTAGCCGTGGAAGGACAGCCCGCCGCCCGAGCGCTGGGCGTGTTCGCGGGTCGCACCGCAGGCGGCGTTGACGATCACCGGAATGCCGGCACTCCAGGCCTCGGCGATGACCAGCGAGAACGCCTCCCATCGAGACGGGGACACCAGCGCCACCGCACCCCGCAGCAGCTCCCATTTGGCCGCCTCCGACACCGCCCCCACCACGTCGATGTCCGGATGCGGGCCGGGCGCGTCGACCACCGGTCCGGCCAGCACCAGTCGGAGCGGACCGGGATGGCGCTCCTTGTAGGCGGCGAACATCGAAGCCAGGGTGGTGGTTCCCTTGTGGCTGTCGACCCGGCCCAGGCACACCAGATAGGGAATGTCGGGGATCTCGGGATCGCCGGGTTCCTTGGCCAGTGAACCGGGGGCGGGATCATCCACCCCCAGGCCGAGCAGCATCTGGTGATGGGAGGCCACCGGAAAGATCCCCTGGACCAACTCCCGTTCGGCTTCGGTCTGGAAGACCAGGGCATCGGCGGCCTCGAAGACCCGGGGGAAGACGGGCAGATGGAGGGCGGGCTCGTCGTGGGCCGCCGGATGGAGCACGCGGGGAGCGCGGACCCGGTCGATCACCCGCGCCGTCGGATAATAGAGGTAGGGATAGAAGACCATGACCGCGGCGGTGGAGGCTTCGGCGGCGTCGGCCAGGGTCGGGGTCACCGGACCCTGGAGATCCAGCCACCGCTCGGAGTCCGGCATCGACGCCGACGTCGGATCGGCCAACAAGGCCGCCGACAGCGGGTGGAACGACGGATCCCGCCCGGCGGCGGACCGGAACCGGTGGACCTTGACCCCGTTGCTGACGGTCTCCCCCTCCGGGTAGACGTCGGCCCAGGTCACGAAGTCATCCGCGCAGCTGGTCAGGACCTCGACCTCCCACCCCCGGGCCGACACCAGTCCCTCGGCCAGTCGCCGGGCGGCGGTCTCGGCACCGCCGATGATGGCCGGGCCGTAGCGGGGTACGACAAAGGCGACGTTCATCCGGACCGTTGACGGGGCGGCATCGCGGTCACGCGGCGTAGGCCGCTTCGAGAGCGGAGGCGAAACCCTCCTTCACCCGAGGCAGGGCGAAACACGCCACCCGCTCTGACGCCGCCTGGGCCAGCAGGGTCCGAAGGCTCTGATCGGTGACCACCCGATGGATGGCGGCGGCGACCCGGGCCGGTTGCTTGTCGGGGAGGACCAGTCCGGCGGTGGCCACCGTCTCGGGGACCGCGGTGTTGGTGTAGGCCACGATGGGGACCTGGTGGTACATGGACTCGAGGAGCGGCACGCAGAACCCCTCGTGGTTGGAGAGGCAGAGGAACACGTCGGCGGTGGCGTAGTAGGCGATCAGCTCCTCGTGGGACACCGAACCGGCGAACTCGACCGCATCGGCGAGCCCGAGCTCGTCGGCAAACCGTTCGACCGCCTTTTGGTAGTCCTCGCTGATGGCGCCCCCGACCAGCCGGAGCCGGGCGGCGGGGTCGTAGAGCCGGCGGTAGGTGGCCAACGCCTTGACCAGGTCGTGCTGGCCCTTGTGGGGAGACACCTTGCCGACGAACAACAACTCGGTTCCCCCGTCCCCCTTCTCGGCCCGGAGCCGCCGGGCCAGGGTCGGGTCCGGGGAGCCGGCAAAACTGTCGAGGTCGAGAAGCAGGGGCACGGTGGCGGTCACCGGGTAGCCGGCGGCCTGGAGCTCGCGCTCGTTGAACATCGAATCTGCCACCGCGAACTCGGTGACCGGCGCCAGGTCCCGGAGTTGGGACCGGCCCCAGCGGACCTCCTCGCCCACCGCCGGGATCCAGGCCTCCAGCAGCCCGGCCGGGGTGATGTTGTGGTAGTTCACGAACTTCCGCTCGTGGCGGTCCCGGAAGATGTCGGCGACCCCGCTCCCGATCGAGAGTTGGTAGAGCAACACCCGATCGTTGGACGGCGGGTCGCCCAACCGGGAGATCGGGAATCCGAATTCGAAGCGGTCGGCACTGGCATTGCCGTAGAAGATGTCGGATTCGAAACCCCGGGATCGGAGGAGATCCCGAAGCTGCACGACATGGCCCCCGATGGCGTCCCGACTGGCCAAGGTGGGGATCACCTGGTCGATCCGGCGAGTCAAGAAGCGACTTCCTCCGCGGGGTCGAGCCTCTTCACCACCGGCACCTCGCCGGTGAGCCCGGTCGGACGGTGCCGGAAGCTCGCCACCGGCAGCAACCGCACCCGGCCGGTGGCCCGACCCGGGTTGGCCACCTCGAACTGGGTGACCTGGTCCTTCCAATCGAAGATGGCCGTCTCGCTGAGGCTGCGGATGCCGACGCTGACCGAATAGGTGCCGTCGAGGAGCGGGACCTCGGCGAAGTCGAAGCGGATCTGCCCGCCGCCCAGCGGCACCTCCATCTGGCAACCGGGGTCGTCAGGGTCGGAGGCGAAGACCAGTTCGTTGTTGTCGTCGTGAATGGCGATGGTGGCCATGGCGTTGGGCACCGCGGCCAGGCTGTCCAGCTCGGCGACGATGGTCAGCGATTCCCCGGGGTAGAGGTGGTGCCGGGTCCCCATCCCCCCGTGCTCGGCCTGCACGGTGCCGATGGAGAAGACATTGCCCTCGATCCCGCCGGTCTCCGAGTTGTCGAGGGTGCCGACCCCGAGGAGGTCGGCCAGGTAGACCCGGATGCCCTCGCCGGGCTCGTCCACGGTGATCACCCGGCCGTGGTTCATGACCATGACCCGCTCGCAGTTCTGACGGATGGTGTCGGTGCCGTGGGAGACGACCACGATGGTCCGGCCCTCCTGCTGGAACTTCTTGACATGGTCGAGGCATTTGCGCTGGAAGGCGGCGTCGCCCACCGCCAACACCTCGTCGACCAGCAGCACGTCCGGCTCCACGTTGACCGCCACCGCGAACCCGAGCCGCACGTACATGCCCGACGAGTAGTACTTGACCTGGTTGTCGATGAACTGCTCGAGCTCGGCGAAGGCCACGATGTCGTCGAAGCGCTTCTCGATCTCCGAATGGGGAAGGCCGAGCAGCGACCCGTTGAGGAAGATGTTGTCCCGACCCGACAGGTCGGGCTGGAAGCCGGCCCCCAACTCGAGCATGGCGGCCAGGCTGCCCCGGACCCGGATCTCACCGGAGGTCGGCTTCAGGATGCCGGCGATGCACTTGAGCAGGGTCGACTTGCCGCAGCCGTTGCGGCCGAGGATGCCGAAGGTCTCGCCCTCCAGGATGTCGACGTTGACGTCCTGCAACGCCCAGAACGGGGTGAAGGGCATCTTGCCGCCGTGGATGACCCGCTCCTTGAGCGAGGTGTACCGCTCGTTGTAGAGGCGGAACTGTTTGGAGATGTCCCTGACTTCGATGGCGACGGACATGGCCTACAGCTCCTCGGCGAAGTTGCCCTCGAGGCGGCCGAAGACCAGCAGCGAGAGAAGGAACAGGATGATGCTGCCGGCCAGCACTGCTCCCATCACCAAACAGAAGGTGCCCGGTCCCCAGCCGGGGAGCAAGTGGTAGAGCACTCCTTGGTAGGTGTACTGCGTCCTCCCGTAGAGCGCTCGTTGAAACGTCATGACGATGGGGGTGATCGGGTTCAGCAGGTACATCACTTTGATGGCGCCGAGATGGTGTTCGGCCAGCACCTTGGCGATCTGCCCGTAGGGGTAGACGATCGGGACGCTCCAGAACCAGGCCATCAGCATCACCTCGGTGAGGTGCTGGGTGTCCCGGAGATAGACGTTCACGGCGGACAGGAAGATGGCCATGGCGCCGGTGAACACCAAGAGCGCGGCCAGGGCGATGGGGAGGGCAACGAAGTAGGAGAAGCTCGGAACGATCCCGAAGGCGACCAGGGCGATGATGAGCACCCCCACCTGGATGACGAACAGGATGAAGGCCACACCGACGGTGGAAAGGGCCAGGAGCTCCCTCGGGAACGCCACCTTCTTCACGATCCCGGAGTTGGCCACCACCACGCTGGTGGCCGAGTTGGCCGAGTTGTTGAACAGGTTCCACACCAGCAGGCCACAGAACAGGAAGATGGCGAACGACGGGATGTTGTTCCGGGCGATCACCTTGAAGACGGTGTAGTAAATCGCCAGCACCAGCGCCGGGTTCAACATCGACCAGACGTAGCCGAGCACCGAGCCCTTGTACTTCACCTTCAGTTGGGTCTTGGTGAGGAGCATCAGCAGGTCTCGGTTGGTCCACAGGTCCTTCAGCCGTTGCCCGAGCTGGACCTTGCCGTTGACGACGGTGACCTGGCGGTTGGACTGCCCGTGGACGAAACGGGTGCTCCCCCCGATGGTGGAAGCGGTCCCGTCGTCATTGGTCATCCCGGTCGTTACACCCGCCGGACCGGTTGGCGCGGGCTCCACCGCGCCCACACTCACTTGGTCACGGCCCCCGCGGTGGACGGACCGTCGACGCCGTCCTTCTGGATCACCTCGTCGATGAATCCGTACTCACGGGCCTCGTCGGCGGTGAACCAACGGTCCCGGTCGGAGTCGGCCTCGATTCGCTCCACCGTCTGACCGGTGTGGAAGGCGATCCGCTCGGCCATCATCCGCTTGAGATAGATGATCTGCTCGGCCTGAATGGCGATGTCCGAGGCCTGCCCCTGCATCTGACCAGACGGCTGGTGCATCAGGATCCGGCTGTGGGGCAGGGCGAACCGCTTGCCCGGGGTCCCCGAGCACAGCAGGAACTGGCCCATCGAGGCAGCCAGGCCCACGCAGATGGTGCGGATGTCGCAACGCACGAACTGCATGGTGTCGTAGATGGCGAGTCCATCGGTCACCGACCCGCCCGGCGAATTGATGTACACCGAGATGTCCCGTTCGTGATCCTCCGCCTCGAGCAGGATCAACTGGGAACACACCAGGTTGGCGGTGTCCTGGTCGATGGCGGATCCGATGAAGACGATCCGCTCCTTCAGCAACCGTTGGAAGATGTCCGACCCGGGGCCGGTCTCGGAGCCGAACTTGGATCGGGCAGTTTCCCCGGAGTCGAGGTGGGTGGGTACGTGCAGAGAGAGTTGACGGGCGTCGTCCATAGTCGGCAAGCCTACTTGCTCACCACTCTCGGTTGATGCAGCATCACCCCCGGGTGGCCCCGGTTCCCCGGGTCACCTCCACCCGGTCCGACAGGGCGCCCACCGCCGCCACCAGGCGATTCCCCGCATTCTGGAGGTCCATGCCTTCGACCCGTTGCCGACCCCTCGCCACCAACCGCTCGACCTCGGTGGGGTCGGCGAGGAGCCGGTGGACGGCGGAGGCCACATGGCGGGGATGTTTCCGATCGAGCAGCACGCCGGCGTCCCCGACGATCTCGCCCACCGCGCCGGCCCGGTAGGCCACTACCGGGAGCCCATGGGTCATGGCTTCGATCAGCGGCACCCCGAACCCCTCATGCTCGGACAGCATCACCAGCACATCCGAAGCGTGGTAGTAGGCGGCGAGCTGGGCGACGTCGACGCCGCTCACGAAGTCGACCGCATCCGACACCCCGAGGGAGTTGGCGTAGCGGCGGAGGGCACGGGCGTAGTTGGGTTCGGAAGGAGACCCGACCAGGGTTAGGCGGGCCCCGGGGTCGGTGGTCATCCGGGCCACGAACAGGGCGGCCAACGCGTCCTGGTGCCCTTTGTTGGGGGCCAGCCGCCCGACCGACAGCCAGGTGGCGCCGGCGTCCGGCTCCCGGGCCCGCCGCCCCCGTTCCAGCCGTGCCGCGGTCTCCGGGTCGGCGGCGACCGGCGGGTAGGCAACGTTGGCCACCGGGATCACCACCGTCGAGGCACACCCGGCGTCGCGGAGCTCGGCGGCGTCGAACTCCGACACCGCGATGCCGAGATCGGCCCGGGGGGCGATGTCGGCCAACTCCTGGAGGCTCTGGACCTGCAACCGGGCGATCCCGTTGTTCCAGGGAATGAAGAACTCGGGCGGGGTGGCGCTGTGGTAGTTGATCACCAGGGGCTGGCGGCGGGCCGCCAGCCAGCGGGCCATCACCGACTCGGTGGCGAACTGGTACACCAGCACGTCGCCCGGCTCGGCGTCCTCCGGGTAGGTGAGGTAGGGACGGGTCTCGTCGACCGTCTCGGGATCGGGAAGCTCGGTGTAGATCCGGCTGGTGAACCCGGCCGCCACCAACCGGTCCCGTAGGGAGCGGGTGTGCTCCCCCACCGCGTCGTGGCGGTGGAGCATGGGCACGAATTGATGGATACCGCTCATCCGGCGATCCTCCCCACCAGCGCGTGCATCGCACCGTCGCTCGACGGGTGCCATTCCGGGTCAACCACTCCGAACCGCCGGAGGAGGAACAGCCAGGTCTCGGGGTGCAGCGGACGCCCGGGGACCAGGTCTCGAGCCACCGTCGGGAGGCTCCCGTCCCACCGGGACTGGTCGGTCACCAACAGCACCACCGTCCCGGCCGGGCCGACCACCCGCACCGCATTGGCCAGCATGCCGAGTTTGGCGGCGAGGTCGAGCCGGTCGACGGCCCCCACCAGGACGACGCCGGACGCCGATCGGTCGGCGGCAGTGGCCAGGAACTCCGCCACCTCGCCCAGGACCACGCCATCGTCGACCCGCGGATCGGCGAAGGCGGACCACACCTCCCGTCCCCGAGGTTCCACCCCCCGGACCCGGTGACCGGATCGTTCCAACGCAGCGACCAGGGCGCCGTTGCCGGATTCACCCACGATGACCGGTCCCGACCGGCCCGTCGGCTCGAACCAACCGGCCACCACCTCGGTCCACACCGACACGTCGGGCTCGGGAACCGGAACCCGCGGTCCGTCCAGGCGGGCACCCACCGGGTCCACCCGAGATTCGAGACGCTCCATTCGGGCCGCCATGTAACGGAGGGCGTCCCAGGCGGCCAGTATCCGATCGTCCATGGCCGCGTCGGCGGCGGCCCGAGCATCGGCGGCGAGGATTTCGGCCAGTACCCCGGCCACGTCCCCCACGAACCGCTGTCCGATGCGGGCCGATCGACCCCGCTCCCAGAGGTCGTCCGGCAGTCCCGCCCACGGGAGGCCGACCGCCCCGGTTCCCGCCCCGCGTTCGGTCAGCCGCCGCATGGCGTCGTCGAACCCCCACTGCAAGCTGCCCTGCGGCCGCAACCGATCGAACGCCGCCAGCAACTCGATTTCGT
>DASZIT010000144.1:0-4854 GCA_035948855.1 Acidimicrobiales bacterium
TCGGGGGCGCTGCCCAGCGGGGTCACCTTCGTTGACAACGGCAACGGCACGGCCACCCTGGCCGGCACGGCGGGCGGCGTCTCCTCCTCCGTCATCACCATCAGCGCCAACAACGGCGTGGGCAACCCGGCCACCCAGACCTTCACCCTGACGGTGAACGCGCCGGTGTCCAACGACTTCTCCATCGCCGCCAGTCCGACTTCGGCCACGGTGACCGCCGGGTCGGGGACCTCGCCCACCATCTCGACCACGGTGACCAGCGGGGCCACCCAGTCGGTGGCCTTGAGCGCCACCGGCGCACCTAGCGGCGCCCTGGTGTCGTTCAGCCCCCAGACCATCAACGCCGGTCAGAGCTCGACCATGACCGTGACCACCTCGTCCACCACCCCGACCGGCACCTCCACCATCACGGTGACCGGCACCGGGTCGTCGGCCACCCACTCGACCACCTTCTCCCTCACGGTCAACCCGGTGTCCACCTCGTCCCCGGCCTTCGTGCAGTCGGCGTCGGCCACCGAGTCGGCCACCTCGACCTCGCTCAGCGGCTCGTTCCCCTCTGTCACCAAATCCGGCGACCTGCTCGTCCTATCGGTCAGCGAGTACACCGGGGCCACCAATCACCTCACCTCGGTCACGGACTCCGCCGGCAATACCTGGACCCGCATCGGCGCCTATGACGTCTCGGGCCACAACTCGAACGGGGAGCTCTGGTACGTGGCCAACGCCGCGCCGGTCACGACCGTCACCGTGCATGTCGCCACGGCCGCCTCCGTCGCTTTCGAGGTCGGCGAGTTCTCCGGGGTGGCCACCGTCAGTCCCTTGGACACGTCGACCGGGACGTCCAACACCGGCACGGCGGCCTCGTCGGGCACGGCCAACACCTCGGTGGCCAACGAGCTGGTGGTGGGCTTCGTCGCCGGCCACAACAACGCCCAGGCCATCAGCGTGAGCTCGCCGGGGTACACCAACCAGGGTCAGCAGACCACCTCGGCCGGGACCATCGCCACCGTCGTGACCGGCTACCAGGTCGTCGGCGCACCGGGATCCCAGTCCTACGCCGGCACGTTCGGCACCGCCATGTACTGGGCCGCCGGCATCGCCGTGTTCAAACCCTAGGCGCCGCTCGCCGGGCGGCGACCGCTCGTTGCTCTTCGGTCCTTCCTGGGCGGTGAACGACGCCGCTGCCCGCACCGAGTTCGACGCCGTCCCATCTCGGGCCCATTGACCGGTTCCAAGCTCAATCCAAGGGTCACATGCTTTGATGCTGTAGCCCGATCGAGACCACCGACTCCGGGAGCGGCCGGAGTGGAGAAGGAGGGGAACTGTGTCGTTCCGTCACGCCGGTCAGGATGGAGCCACGCACGCGGCAGCCGATGGACCATCGGCTGGGAGCTGGCGCCGGCCGCCGGCGGTAATCTCGAGCGGTCGCCTCCTGGCCTCCGTAGGGTTCGTGACGGCGCTGGGGCTCTTCACGGTCGCTCAGGTGCTGACGGCTCCGATCGCGTCGGCCACCCCTCGGCTCGGTCCACCGGTGCTCGACTGCCAAGCGTATACGTCGACGTTCGGTCCGAACACCATCTCGGTGAAGTTCGGCTTCCACGCCGCACCACAGACCTGGATCGTCCCGTCCAATGCGGTGCCCAATTCGGTCTGCGTCGACGCCAGTGGCGGACAGGGCGGGAACGGCAGCGGGGGTAGCGGAGGCACGGGGGGTACTGTCAACGCCGCCTTGGTGGCAGCTCCTGGTCAGAGCTTCAAGATCTCGGTGGGTCAGCTCGGCGCCGCGTCGACCGGCGGTCTCGGGGGCGGAGGCACCGGGGGCTCTGGGGCCGGCGGGGGCGGCGGCTCGACCCAGATCTTCGACGCCACCGGCACCACATTGCTCCTGGCCGCCGCGGGTGGTGGCGGTGGTGGGAGCGCGGGCACCGGTGGGGCCGGTGGCCAGCTGGCCGGGAACAGTGTCGGAGATGGCCTACCCGGCACGGGTGCCGGCGGTGGCCAACCCGGGACCTCCGGCGGCCCGGGTGCCGGCGGCGGCGGGGCGGCAACCGCCGGCGGCGGTCCGACTACCTCGCTCTCGTCGCAGGCATCGGGCGGCAACGGCGATACCGGAGGCGGCGGCGGCGGTGGTGGCTACTTCGGTGGAGGTGGCGGTGGAGCCGGGTCTGGCGGCGGGGGTGGCTCCGGCTATGCCAACCCGGCCTTCTCGCTGACTTCGCCGTACTTCCAGGGGCACTGGACCGGCAACGGGAACGTGACCATCTTCTACCAGAGCTCGGCACCGCCTCCGGTGACGCCGCCGCCCGGAGGGGTCACCTCGGTGAATTCCTCTCCCAGCAGCGGTTACTGGCTGGTGGCCACCGACGGGGGCATCTTCAGCTTCGGAAACGCGCTGTTCCATGGCTCGCAGGGCGCCACACCACTCAACAAGCCGATCGTGGGCATGGCGGCCACCTCCACCGATGGTGGGTACTGGCTGGTGGCCTCGGATGGGGGCATCTTCACCCATGCCACGGCCAACTTTTATGGCTCCACCGGCAACCTCGTGCTCAACAAGCCGATCGTCGGGATGGCGGCCACCCCTGACGACGGAGGGTACTGGTTGGTAGCCAGCGACGGGGGCATCTTCACGTTCGGCGACGCGCAGTACTACGGCTCCACCGGCAACCTCGTGCTCAACAAGCCGATCGTCGGCATGGCGACCACGCCCGATGGCCGGGGGTACTGGTTGGTGGCCAGCGACGGGGGCATCTTCAGCTTCGGCGGTGCCCCCTTCCTCGGCTCCACCGGGGCGATCCAGCTGAACCAGCCGATTGTCGGCATGTCCGCCTCGCCTGACGGTGCCGGCTACCGGTTCGTCGCCTCGGACGGAGGCGTCTTCTGTTTCGGGAGCGCGCTCTTCTTCGGTTCGACCGGCAACCTGCACCTCAACAGGCCGGTGGTCGGCATGGCCAACACGCACACCTGATTGGGGCGGTCGACGGAAGATGCACCGCTGAGCAAACGTAGCCGACGCCTTCGTTCTTGCAGCTCAATGGGCTGATTTCGCGGATCAGCGTCACCCCGTCCGGCTACGGTCGCAGCTCCAACAGCCGGTCGGTGTCGGTGAATCCGACCCGCCGGTAGAGCGAGAAGGAGCGCTCGCTCGGATGCACGGCGACATAGTCCAGACCGAGACCACGGGCATGGTCGAGAACGAACCGCATCAGCCGCGTACCGATCCCAAGGGAGCGCTCCGGGGGGAGGACGAAGACGCTCTGAACATAGGCGGATCGCCGAACGAAGTGCTTCGGTCCCGGCACCCGATCGACCAGGGCCAGCCACGCCATTCCCACCGGAGTGGTGCTCCTCAGCGCCAAGAATGGGACATGCGAGGACCGGTGGTCGTCCATCCACGACCGAAGGGCGTCTTCAAAGGATCGCCGATCGAGACCACGTTCCCCGCTCTCGTCGACTCTCCACTGATAGCGAAGGCGAGCGAGGTTCTCCGCATCGGCGATACCAGCCACCCGAAGGACCAGAGAATCGTCAGGCGTCACCACCAAGAGTGTATTGAGCGTCTCAACCTCGGCGGCGCGCCTCGAAATAGCCGCGGAGCTGTTCGCTTACTTCGGTGGCCCGGACTCCGGAGGTCACGATGACTTCGTGGTTGAGCCGCGGATCGGTGCACAGGTTGTAGAGGGACCCGCACGCCCCGGCCTTGGGGTCGGCGGCGCCGAAGACCAGGCGACCCAATCGGGCCGCCACCAGACCACCGGCGCACATCGGGCAGGGTTCGAGGGTGACCACCAGGGTCACCTCGGAGAGGCGCCAGGTCCCGAGTACGGCGCCCGCGTCGGAGAGGGCCAGCAGTTCGGCGTGGGCGGCGGGGTCACCGCGCTTCTCGCGCTCGTTGTGCCTCGAGGCGATAACCCGTCCCTCCAGCAGGGCCACGGCGCCGACGGGGACGTCCCCGTGACTCACAGCGGCCGCGGCCTCCTCCAGGGCCAGCGCCATCGCCTCGTCATCGCTCAGTATCGCCCCGCGCCGCGATGTCCCAACAGGCCTGGAGCCCGGCGCCGGGGTTGGATCGGTGCTCATGTGGCGGAGGCGGTGGGATTTGAACCCACGGTGGGTCTCCCCACACACGATTTCCAGTCGTGCCGATTCGGCCGCTCTCGCACACCTCCGGTGGTCGACCTCACCGGACCCAGTTCGGAGTTCCAGGAGGTCAGCAGCCTGGTCAGGCTACTCCGCCGACTCGGATCGAGGAGTAGGCTGGGGCGCCCCGGCGCTCGGCGCGACGGCTGGGTCCTGCGCAACGCCCTCCTGTGAACCGAGTCAGGGTCGGAAGGCAGCAGCTCTCAGCGGGTCAGGCCGTGTGCCGCAGCCAAACCTGGCCGTCGCGCCGAGCTCCGGGGCCGCGAGCCCGATGACCGGCGGATGCGGCCTCCTCACGCGGTCGCGTCTGCCGGCCATACGAGGCCCGGGCATCGGTCAGCGCCCCACAAGTCATCGAGGTGGAATCGTGGCGAGGTTCTTGGTGCAGTACAAGTCGGCCGTTTCCGCAGCCGACCAGATGGCCGGTGCGACACCCGAGCAGACGAAAGTGGGGATGGACGCCTGGATGAGCTGGGCGAACCGGTGCGGTGACGCCATGGTGGACATGGGTTCGCCACTCGGAGCGGCGAAACGATTGACCGCCGGCACGACCGCTGACATCGACAACCAGATGCGAGGTTTTTCGATCCTGCAGGCCGGCTCACTGGACGAGGCCGTGAAGCTCCTCGACGGTCACCCGCACTTCGAGATGCCGGGCGAGAGCTCGATCGAGGTGTCCGAGTTCCCGTCGATACCGGGTATGTGATCGCCTTC
>DASZIT010000145.1:0-16261 GCA_035948855.1 Acidimicrobiales bacterium
ACGGGGGCATCTTCAGTTTCGGTGACGCCGTCTTCTACGGCTCGACCGGTGGCATCACCCTCGCCAAACCCATCGTCGGCATGGCCCCGACCACCGATGGCCTCGGCTACTGGCTGGTGGCGTCCGACGGGGGCATCTTCAGTTTCGGTGACGCCGTCTTCTACGGCTCGACCGGTGGCATCACCTTGGCCAAACCCATCGCCGGCATGGCTTCGACCACCGATGGCCTCGGCTACTGGCTGGTGGCGTCCGACGGGGGCATCTTCAGTTTCGGTGACGCCGTCTTCTACGGCTCGACCGGTGGCATCACTCTGGCCAAACCCATCGTCGGCATGGCCCCCGGATAACCAGCCGGCGGCTTGACGCGGCCGGCGCTTCCTGAACCGACCGCCGGGTCAGGGGCCCGGATGGGGGATCAGGCTCCTGCCCTACGCTTTGCGAGATGACCAGAGTCGAGGCGGTGAGCAGACCGACGGGCCGGGCCGAGGCGCCCACTCGTGCGCACTGGTGGATTCTGGTCATCATCGCCGGGGCCCAGCTGATGGTGGTGCTCGACTCCACCATCATGATCATCGCTCTCCCCTCGGCCCAGCGTTCGTTGGGTTTCTCCAACGTCGACCGGCAGTGGGTGGTGACCGCCTACACGTTGGGGTTCGGTGGCTTGCTTCTGTTGGGGGGTCGGATCAGCGACATGATCGGGCCCAAGCGGACGCTGATGATCGGGGTGGTGGGCTTCGCGGCGGCGTCGGCCCTGGGTGGAGCCGCGCAGACGACCGCCATGCTGCTTGGGGCCCGGGCGTTGCAAGGAGCCTTCGGGGCTGTCTTGGCTCCGTCGGTGCTCTCACTCCTCACCACCACCTTCACCGACCCTCGTGAGCGGGGGCGGGCGTTCGGGATCTATGCCTCGATCGCCATCGCCGGGGCGGCCTTCGGGCTCATCCTGGGCGGTTTCCTCACCCAATATCTCGACTGGCGTTGGTGCCTGTACGTGAACCTGCCCATCGCCGCCCTGGTCGCCATCGGCACCTTCACCATGATCCCGAAGCGCGCCGGCAACTCGGGAGTCCGGCTGGACATACCCGGGACGATTCTCGGGTGTGGCGGGTTGGTGGCCATTGTCTACGGGCTCGGTGAAGCCGCCGCCGATGGCTGGAGTTCCTCCCAGGTGGTCGTCCCCCTCATCGTCGCAGTGGTCGCGCTCTCGCTGTTCGCGCTGGTGCAGTCGAAGGTATCGAGCCCGCTCCTGCCGTTGCGGATCCTGATGAACCGCAATCGGGCCGGCTCCTTCCTCGGGATTGTGTTGGCCGTGCTCGGCATGTTCGGCACCTTCCTCTTTCTCACTTATCTGCTCCAGAACGTCGATCACTTCTCCCCGCTCAAGACCGGGGTCCTCTTCCTTCCGCTGATGGCCACCAACGGGCTGGCCGCCACCCAGCTGGCCAGCCGGCTCATGCCCCATTTGCGCACCCGGCTGTTGGTGGTCCCGGGCCTGCTGCTCGCCGCCGTCGGCCTGGCCCTGCTGTCCCGGGTGACACCACAAGCTGCCTATGTCAGCCATGTCCTCCCGACCGAACTGTTGCTCGGGCTCGGGCTCGGCATCGCCATGGTTCCCCTGATCAGCACCGCCACCAACAACGCTGAACCCCGGGATGTGGGCATCACGTCAGCCGCGACCAACACCTCCCAGCAGGTCGGCGCCTCGGTCGGTACCGCATTGCTCAACACCATCGCCGCCACCGCGTCGGCGGCCTATCTGGCCACCCATGTTCGGCACCCGGGTGTGGTGGCGCAAGCGACGGTGCACGGATTCGCCATCGCCAGCTGGTGGGCGGCAGGGTCGCTGGTACTGGCCGCGGTGGTCACCGGCATCTTGATCGATGCCCACCCGGGTCAGGAGAGGAGACAGACTGACCTGGCCGTCGGCGAGGGTGGGCGAGCGGTGAGCGCAATGGCTGACGGCTGATGGAGATACCCGAGACCCACTACGCCCGAAGACGAGGACTCCACATCGGCTACCAGGTGTGGGGTGACGGCCCGGTGGACATCCTGGATCTCGGCTCCGGGACCTTCATCTCCATCGATGAGACCGGCGACCAGCCCCGGTGGCTTCGCTATACCGAGCGGCTCGCGGCCTGCGGTCGGGTCATTCGGTTCGACGCCAGCGGGACCGGGTTGTCGGACACTCCGGCCGATTTGGACGAGCTGAGTTTCGAGGCCTGGGTGGATGACGCGGTTGCGGTGATGGACGAGGTGGGGTCGAGCCGAGCGGTGGTGCTGGCGAATTCAGGATCGTTGGCGCTCATTTTGGCGACTAAATACCCAGAGCGAATCGAGTCGCTGGTCATGGTCAACGCCTCGGCCCGGCTCATGGAGGCGGATGACTATCCGATCGGTGTCCCCTACGAGTTGATGGAGGAATTCCGGGCCGGGCTCGACCCTGACCACCCCGGCCAGGGGAGCGAGGATCTGACTGATCTGCGAATTTTTGCCCCCAGCGCCGCCGACGACCCTGACTTCCAACGCTGGTGGGCTCGGGCGTCGAGACGCGGTGCGGCTCCGGCAACATCGGCGGTGCTGGGGTTGCTCATCGCCCAGGCCGACTACCGTCATCTCCTCCCCAGGGTTGCGGCACCCACTTTGGTGCTGCACCGGCAGGACGCGCTGGCGCCGAGCGTCGAGCACGGTCAGTACATCGCCGACCGTATTCCCGGGGCCCGCTTCGTTGCGCTCCCCGGGGACGACGTGCTCCCGTACACCGGGGACATCGATGCACTCGTCGACGAGATTCAGGAGTTCGTCACCGGGGAGCGCTACCATCCCGGGCCCGACCGGGTCCTCGCCACCATCCTCTTCACTGACATCGTCGACTCCACCGCCAACGCCGCCCGAATGGGCGACCGCCGTTGGACCCAGGTACTGGTCGATCACGACGGGCTGGTGCGCCGTCAGCTGGAGCGTTTTGGCGGCCGGTTCGTGAAGGACACCGGTGACGGCCTGCTTGCCACCTTCGACAGCCCGGCCCGAGCCATACGGTGCGCGTTGGCCCTCCGCGACGGCGCCGGCCATCTCGGCATCCAGATGCGGGCCGGGTTGCATGCCGGGGAGATCGAGCGGAGAGGCGAAGACGTCGGCGGGATCGCCGTGCACGTCGCCGCCCGGGTGGCGGCCACCGCCGGGACCGGTGAGGTGCTGGTGTCCAACACCGTCGTCGACCTGGTGGAGGGAGCGGGGATCGCCTTTGCCGATCGGGGCGCGCATACCCTCAAAGGGGTGCCCGATCCCCGTCGGCTCTGGGCGGTCACCGGGGCGTAGGCGACTTCCACGCTCCGCCCGGACTCCCGATAGCCTTGGCTCGGTGTTCAAACTCCTGAGATGGCTGGTGCTGGTCGGCCTGGCTTTGGCGGTGGTCGAATCACTGCCCGACCTGGCCCGTTATCTCAAGATTCGCCAGATGTAGCCTCGCCGGGCCGGATCACGCTGCGGACGCGGCTGAGCACGTCCTGGATGCTGATCGGTTGGTCGGGCTCGGTTGAGAGGCGTTTTCCCAATTCCTGTAAAGCGAAGCCCGCGTGGGAACGCAAGGCGGCCAGCAGGTCTCCGACCTCTTCCGAGTCTTTGACCGCCTTGAGCGCCGCAATCACTTCATCGAGCCCCTCGCCCCCCGCCCGACCACCGGCAAAATACCCGACCGCGAAAGCCAAGAGTACGCCCATCGATTGCTCCTTTGGGTTCCGATCGTAGAAGCCTATGCCTCGGCTTCGAGATGCATCTCGATCTCCACGTCCGGATAGATCTTCAGCATGAAGGTGGACGGCACCCCCAGTTCGAATTCGCGGATGTCGATCACCTGCTTCCCTTGCACAATCACCGTCCCGGGGGTGGAGAGATTCGCGGTCACCGTCCCGTTGATGTTCCTCGTCACTCCGTGGAAGGTGACGGTTCCGCTCAACTCGTATTGGTCGGACTCTCCGATCCGGGTCGATGCCATCAATTCCACCGTGGCAATGGGAAACCGGCGGGCATCGACCCGTCGCATGATCTCCGCGTCATAGAGGACGTTCCCCGAGGTCAAGGTGCCCAGCGGGATCTCGAGCCGGGAAGTCATGTTCTCGTCGAACACCAGAGCCCCGTCGGACACCTGAAGTCCGAAGGCCCCGTCCACGCTTTCCGTCACAAAGGTGATCGGACCAACATTCGAGCGGGCTCTGACGATCACGGCCGAGCGGCTCGCCGCCACACGGAAGTGCCTCATGGTGCCTACGCCTTCTGGCAATGGTCCTACCCCCGTGTATGCCCTGGTGACCTGCGATGATGCCCAATTCCCACTGGACTCTTGCCCTCCCACCCTAGTGGCACCCCCGGAGCCGATCGTCGATATGGGCAGCCAGGAATGGTGGGAAGAATCTGTCAGAACTCCGTTGAATGCCGGTGTCATCGCGGGTTATGTCCTGCCGAACCGCCGGACCTCGCCCGGCACCGTTGACGGCGTCGGCCATCGAACGGGCCACGATCAGAGTGATCCTCACCATGTCAGAACTCATCCAGACCCCATCGACCCCCGCCACCCCATCCTAGGAACTGGCATATAGACTGTCAATTGTTTACCGAGGGCGGCATGCTCGTTGAGCAGTTGGCCCTCGGCCCAGACTCTCTGGGGTAAACAGTAATTACCGGTTGGAGGGAACCACCGACATGGCCCGCAACATCTTGTTCATCACCAGCGATCAACAACGGTATGACTCGTTGGGGTGCAACGGCGGGACCGTCGCCCGCACCCCGGTGATCGACGCCCTGGCTGCGGACGGCGTGAACTATCAGCGGGCGTACAACCAGAACACCGTATGCATGCCCGCTCGTTCGACCATGCTCACCGGGCAGTACCCGCGAACCCATGGGGTGATCGCCAACGGCGTACCCCTCCCGACCGACGCCCCCAGTATCGCCGCCTACCTCGGCGAAAAGGGCGGCTATCGAACGGCGCTGCTGGGCAAGGCTCACTTCGAGCCCGGATTTGATTTGGGCGGCAAGTGGGAGGAGAACAACCGGGCCCGGCGGGGCGATATCGGGTCGTGGCGCGGCTTTGACCGGTCGATCCAGGCCATGCACACCGCGGCGGTCACCATGCCCTCCTTCGACGGGGGTTCCCCCCGGGTGGTGCCGATCGCCCACTATGGACGCTGGTTGGTCGACAACCACCCTGAATACGTCGATGGGTTCGCCAATCTGCTGTCGGCCGAAGGTGGCGGCGACACCGGGGCGCCGGAAACCGCCAACAACCCCATCCCCACCGCCTACTACCACACCGACTGGGTTGCCGATCAGGCCGTCGACTGGCTCGGCTCCCTCGATGACGCTGCCCCGTGGTTCTGTTGGGTGAGCTTCCCCGACCCCCATCATCCCTGGGACCCCCCGTCGTCGGAGCTGAACCGGGTCCCGTGGCAGGACCTGTCGTTGCCACCCGGCCACCCGGGGTCCGATGAGGAAATTCGCCGCATCCTGGGGACCAAACCGGCCCATTGGTTGGGCTACTACGAGGGCAACTGGCGCAACCGGGAGGGCGGGCCGGCCCACTTCGTGCCGTCGTCACTCACCAACGATCAGATCCGGGAAGTCAACGCCAAGACCCATGTCATGAACGAGCTCATCGACCAGGCGTGCGGGCGGATACTCGCCAAGATCGCCGCCCTGGGCTGGGACTCGGACACCGATGTGATCTTCACGACCGACCACGGGGAGCTCCAGGGCGACATGGGCTTGTTGTACAAGGGCCCGTTCCACGTGGACGCGCTGATGCGGTTGCCGCTGGTGTGGCGGCCGGCGCCCTCGGCCGGGGTTTCGCCGGGCGTCGTTCCCGAACCGGTGGGTGGGGTCGACCTCGCCCCCACCTTCTGTGCCATTGCCGGCCTTCCCGTCCCGGAATGGATGGAAGGCCAGCCGCTCCCCCAGTCGTCGGCGGAGGCCACCACCCAACAACGCCAGCGGGCGCTGTGCGAGTGGGACAGCCAGTTTCCGGGATACGGCATGCACCTGAGGTCGATTGTGCAGGATGGATGGCTCTGCACCGTCTATGAGGAGAGCACCGACGGGAAGCCCAACGGCCTCGAAAAGGTGATGGGTGACGCTGCCCTGCGACCGAACGGAATCCATTACCAGGGCGACGAAGGTGAGCTCTATCGCCTCGATGACGACCCCTGGCAGTGGGAGAACCGTTGGGACGAGCCGTCCATGCGGAGTGCGCGCGACGACCTGGTCGCCGATCTCTACGCCTCGTTGCCGGAGGGCCGGAGCCAGCCTCTCGAAGTCGAAGCCCCAGCCTGACGGCCGGGCACCCGGGCCGTCTGGCGGCGGGACGTCCCGGCGATGTGGACGCCGAACGCGCCCCCCGGTCAGACTGACCGGGTTGGCCGCCCGACAAGCCGCTCCCACCGGGGATACGGCACCGGCGGCTGGACCAGGAAGAAGAGGCCATGCAAACCGCCATCACCGATCTGCTCGACATCGAGTTCCCGATTTTCGCCTTCTCGCACTGCCGCGACGTCGTGGCCGCGGTCTCCAAAGCCGGGGGGTTCGGCGTTCTCGGGGCGGTGGCCCACTCCCCCGAACAATTGGAGATCGATCTCGGTTGGATCGAGGACGAAATTGGCGGCCGGCCCTATGGGGTGGACCTCATCGTTCCGGCCAAATACGCCGGGGACGAGACCGGCGGGTACACCATGGACGACATCCGGAAGCTCATCCCGGCCGAGCACCAGGCGTTCGTCGATGACATCCTCGCCCGTTACGGCGTTCCCGACCTGCCCGCCGGGGACGACTCGGCCACCGACCGGGGCCTGGACAGCGGGGACGCGGCACCGTTCTCCGCCGCCACCGCCGGACCGCAGCTGGAGATCGCCCTGGCTCACCGGACGGCGTTCGTGGCCAATGCGCTCGGCCCACCCCCGAAGTTCCTGATCGACCGGGTCAAGGCCGAGGGGCGCCTGGTGGGTGCGCTGGCCGGGAAGGCGGTCCATGCCGAGCGCCACGTACAGGCCGGCGTCGACATCATCATCGCCCAGGGCTACGAAGCCGGCGGCCACACCGGCGAGATCGGGTCGATGGTGTTGATCCCCGAGGTGGTCGATGCGGTGGCCCCGGTTCCCGTACTCGGAGCCGGCGGGATCGGCCGCGGACGGCAGATGGCGGCAGCCATGGCCCTCGGCGCCCAGGGCGTCTGGTGCGGATCGGTGTGGCTCACCACCGATGAGGCCGAGACCCATCCGACGGTGAAGAAGAAGATGCTGGCCGCCACTTCGGCCGACACCCTGCGTTCCCGCTCGCTCACCGGCAAGCACGCCCGGATGCTCAAGTCTGCCTGGACCGAGGAGTGGGAACGGGCCGACACCCCCGATCCATTGGGGATGCCGCTCCAGCCGATCCTCAGCGCCGAGGCCCAGCGCCGGATCAACCGGGGTGCCCACACCTCGGGGTCGGGGGCCGAGAAGCTGGCCAACTACTTCGTCGGGCAGATCGTCGGCGTCATGAACCAACCGAAGACCGCGTCACAGGTGGTGTTCGACATGATCGAGGAGTTCATCGACGCCTCCGAGAGCCTGGCCCGCCAGCTCCAGACCTGACGGCTCCGGCCGCGAGAAGACACCCACCACCAGCGAATCTGCGGATTCGGCCGACGGCCGAACCCCCCCGCCGGTTTTCCATTCCTCACACCCGCTGTGATAATACGCAGAGACACCAGAGGCAAGGCTCTGGCCTACGCCCTGGGGGGCCCCATGACCGACACTGCGCAGATCAACACCACCGACCAGGTCATCGACGAACTGCGCGAGTGGTTGTCGTCCAGCTGGGACCCGGATCTGACGGTGGCCGCCTGGTGGGAGCGGCTGGGCCTGGCCGGCTGGTCGGCGCCCACCCTGCCGCCCAATGCCTACGGCCGGGGCCTGTCCCGCAACGACGGGGTCCGGGTGTCGGAGGAGATCGATCGCTTCGGGGCCCTCGGCGCGCCGGCCGGGCTCGGGCTGTTGCTGGCTGCCCCCACCATCGCCACCCATGGCACCCAGGAGCAGATCGACACGTTCGTGCGGGACATCGTCACCGGCCAGAAGTCATGGTGCCAGTTGTTCAGCGAACCGGCGGCCGGATCGGATCTGGCCGGATTGCAGACCCGGGCGGTCCGGGACGGGGACGAATGGATCGTCAACGGCCAGAAGGTGTGGACCTCGGGGGGTCAGCACGCCAATCTCGGCATGCTGCTGGCCCGCACCGACCCCGACGTGCCCAAGCACCAGGGCATCACCTACTTCGCCCTGGAGATGATCCAACCCGGCGTCGAGATCCGCCCGCTCAAGGAGATGACCGGCCGGGCGCTGTTCAACGAGGTCTTCATGACCGACGCCCGGGTGGCCAACGACGCACTCATCGGGGGAGAGAACAACGGCTGGGCGGTGGCCAACACCACGCTGGCCAACGAGCGGGCCGGCCTCGGATCCGGGGGCGGGACCGGCGCCGGCGGCGCGGTGCTCCCCGGCACCGTCGGTGGCGGCCTCGACCGCCGGGCGGGTGACTTCGGCTCGGGCCAGAGCGCCAACGGATCCAACGGCAAACGGAAGTCCGGGCTCAAGGAAACCGACTCCGACGCCGGGGACGCCGCCATGGTCCGGGCGCTGTCCGGAGGGACCAAGCTGCTGGTGGACCTGGCCAAGAGCAACGGGTCGGCCACCGATGCGCAGGTCCGCCAGGGCCTGGCCCAGCTCTACACCTGGGGGGAGCTCGGACGGTTCAACGGGTTGCGCCTGAAGGCGGTCAAGGCGACCGGCGGCGACATCCCGGGCATGCCCAACATCTCCAAACTGTCGATGAGCAACATCATGCGGCTGTCCCGCGACCTCGGCCTGCAGATCTCCGGTGCCGCCGGCATGCTGCACGGCTACAACGCCAAGGATCGGGCGGCCCTGGAGGCGGCGACCGGGAATACCCTGGTGGGATTCGTGACCGAGATGGCCATGTTTGCCCAGGCGCCCTCCATCTATGGCGGTACCGACCAGATCCAGCGCAACATCCTGGGCGAGCGGGTTCTCGGACTGCCCAAGGAGCCCAACAACGATCGCACCACCCCGTTCGCGGAGCTTCCCAAGAACGTCTGAGTTGCGATGGATGCAGGTGTCACCTACAGAGATGAGGAGTGAACATGCCAGGTATCAATGACGGCCGGGTGGTCATCATCACCGGAGCCGGGCGGGGCATCGGCCGCGGTCACGCCATTGAGTTCGCCCGCCAGGGTGCCAAGGTCGTGGTGAACGACCTGGGTGCCGAAGTCGACGGCACCGGCAGCTCGGCCGGCCCGGCCGGCGAGGTGGTGGAAGAGATCCGCGGCATGGGGGCCGAGGCCATCGCCAACGGCGAGGACATCTCCGATCCCGACGGGGCCAAGCGGCTCATCGACGCCGCCATCGAGACCTACGGCGGCCTCGACGTCCTGGTCAACAATGCCGGGATCCTGCGGGACCGGATGCTGGTGAACATGACGGTCGACGAGTGGGACGCGGTCATCCGGGTCCACCTCCGGGGGACCTTCGGGCCCATGCGCTGGGCCGCCGGCTATTGGCGGGACCGGGCCAAGGCGGGGGAGACCAACGACGCCCGCATCATCAACACCACCTCGCCGTCCGGCATCTACGGGAACGTCGGCCAGACCAACTACGGGGCGGCCAAGGCCGGCATCGCCTCGATGACCGTCATCGCCGCTATGGAGCTCGGTCGCTACGGCGTCACCGTCAACGCCATCGCTCCGGCCGCCCTGACCCGGATGACCGAGAACCTGAGCCTGGGCCTGACCGCCGAGCGGAAGCCCGACGAGTTCGAGCCCAACGACCCTGACAACATCGCCCCGCTGGTCGTCTGGTTGGGAAGCCCGGAGTCCAAGGACATCACCGGCCGGGTGTTCAACGTCTTCGGCGGCCATATCTCGGTGGCCGAAGGCTGGGTCGCCGGCCCGGCGGCCGACAAGGGCGACCGTTGGGACAGCGCCGAGCTGGGCGGGGTGATCCCGGATCTGGTGGCCAAGGCTGCCCCCAACGCCGACATGTTCGGTCGCCGGGGGTGAAGGTCGACCCGGCGGCGGCCGGAATGGACGAGGAGCGCCTCGAGCGGATCACCGAACATTTCGATCAACGCTATGTATCGACCGGCCGGCTGCCGGGTTGCCAGGTCACGGTAGCCCGGGGATCGGCGGTCGGGTATTTCCGGTCGTTCGGCATCATGGACCGTGAACGCCACAAGCCGGTCGAAGAGGACACCATCTGGCGCATCTACTCGATGACCAAGCCGATCACTTCGATCGCCCTCATGCAGCTCTACGAGCGGGGGGCGTTCCAGCTCAGCGATCCGGTCCACCGGTTCATCCCGCAATGGCGCGACCTGTCGGTCGAAGAGGTGGCCGAGGACGGTTCGATCAGCCTGGTTCCCCCGAGCCGACCGATGTCGATGCGCGACGCGCTCATGCACATGACCGGGCTCCCGGGCAGCGTGGTGTCCGACCACCCGGTGGACGACCGGTTCGCCGCCGCCCTCCAGGACGCCCGCTCGGGGATGACCCTCGAAGGGGTGTGCACGTTGCTGGCCGACTTCCCCCTCAAGTTCCACCCCGGCACCCACTGGAACTACGGCCTGTCCACCGACGTCTGCGGCCGGCTGGTCGAAGTCATCTCCGGGCAACGGTTCGACGAGTACCTCCGCGACGAGATCTTCGAGCCCCTGGGCATGGTCGACACCGGGTTCTCGGTCCCGGACCGGTCGGCGGGACGCTTCTGCGCCTCCTACTTCTACCAACCGGGAGCCGAGCCGAGGCTGGTCGACGACCCCGAGACCAGCCCCTACCGCCGTCCGCGCTCCTATCTGTCGGGGGCCGGCGGGTTGGTGTCGACCTCGGGTGACTACCTCCGGTTCTGCCAGATGCTGCTGGGCAACGGGGAGCTCGACGGCCAACGCATCATCGGCCGCAAGACCCTGGAACTGATGACCGTCAACCACCTTCCCGGCGGCGGCGACCTCGAGCAGTTCGTGACCGGCGGATTCGGGGAGTCCGGGTTCGAGGGGGTGGGGTTCGGTCTCGGCTTCGCCATCGGGCTGGGCCCCGCCGCCACCGGCACCGCCGGCTCCTACGGGGAGTTCTACTGGGGTGGAGCCGCCTCCACCGCCTTCTGGGTCGATCCCGTCGAAGAGGTGACGGTGGTGTTCATGGCCCAGCTCCTGCCATCGACCACCTACCCGTTCCGGTCGCAGCTTCGGGCGCTCGTCTACCAGGCATTGTTGGACTGACAGTCATCTTCTCGAGGGGGGCACATGGACAGCGACAGTTTGCCCGGCACGGCGGAGGCCGATGCCAGCATCAAGCTGATCAACGACAATGCCACCCGGATCTTCACCTGGGACTACGAACGGGACCGTAGCCAGCTGGTCACGCTCTACAACAAGGCGATGAGCTCCCAGTGGAACAGCGTCACCGACCTCGACTGGCAGACCGACGTCGATCCCGAACGCCTGGTCGCCGAGATGGGGGAGGACGCGGTGCCCTCGCTGTTCCGGGTGGCCGCCGAGCTCCCCGGCTCGCCCATCGCCGCCTGGAAGGAGCCGGAGTTCACCCGACTCGGGGTGGAGCTGATGAAGGCCCGGCTCAGCCAGTTCATGCACGGCGAGCAGGGCGCCATGATGGTGGCGGCCAAGATCGTCGAGACGGTCCCGTGGATCGACGCCAAGTACTACGCCTCCACCCAGACGATGGACGAGGCCAGGCACACCGAGGTCTTCGCCAAGTACCTCGACACCAAACTGGGCGGCGCCTACCCGATGAGCCCGTTCCTCGAGGAGCAGATAACCGCCCTCATCGAGGACAGCCGGTGGGACATCGCCTATCTGGGCATGCAGATCGTGATCGAGAGCCTGGCCCTGGCCGCCTTCGGCGAGCTGCACCGGACCACCACGGAGCCGCTGCTGAAGAAGTTGCTGCGCTACGTGATGTCCGACGAGGCCCGTCACGTTGCCTTCGGCGTTCTCACCCTCGGGGAGTTCTACCGGGGGCTGACCTCCGCCGAGCTGCGTGACCGGCAGGAGTTCCTGGTCGAGAACACCCTCCGCAACCGGGCCCGTTCGACCACCCCCGAGGTCTGGGAGCGGCTCGGGGTCTCCCTCGATGACCTGATGCCCGTCCTCCACCAGGCCATCCAGTCCACCGGGGTCGGCATCTTCGCCAACTTCCAGCGGGCGTTCTTCGCCAAGCTCGTTCCCAACGTTCGCAAGCTGGGGCTGCTCGAAGCCAACGACGGGTACCTTCGCCAGCAGTGGGGAGAGGCCGGCCTCCTCGAATTCGAGTTCGCCGCCGACACCGCCTCGGACTACGAGTCCTATGACGCGGTGGCCGCCGACCGGTCGGCCGGACCGCCGGCCGCCGCCCTCGGCACCCGGACCTGATGGCGGGATTGCGGGGGGCGGCCGCCATTGTCGGGGTGGCCGACGAGGTGTCGCCCACCGGTGAGCTCGACACCACCGGACACGCCCTCGAAGCCGCGGTCATCGGCCAGGCCCTCGAAGATGCCGGCCTGACCCTGGCCGACGTCGACGGGATCTGCCACACGGCCTCGTCCATGGACATGGCCGAGTATCTGGGCATCCACCCGACGTTCACCGATTCGACCATGACCGGTGGCTCCAGCTTCGAGGTCCACGCCGAGCACGCCGCCGCCGCCATCGCCGCCGGGCTCTGCGAGGTGGTGGTGAGTGTGTACGCGGCCACCCCCCGCAGTGACCGTCGGCTGGGACGATCCGGCCGCCGGGGCCCGGTTGACAACAGCAACCCGCTGTTCGAGTGGGAGCTTCCCTTCGGAGTCCGATTGCCCATGGCCCCCTATGCGATGGCCGCCACCCGGCACATGGCCGAATTCGGCACCACTTCGGAGCAGTTGGCCCAGATCGCGGTGAGTACCCGGGCGTGGGCCGGCCTCAACCCGCGGGCCCGCTACCGGGAGCCGATCACCGTCGACGACGTACTGGCGTCCCGGCCGGAGTGCTCCCCGCTCCACCTCCTCGACTGCTGCCTGGTCACCGACGGGGCCGGCGCCTTCGTCATGACCACTGCCGAGCGGGCCCGGTCCCTGGCCAAGCCGCCGGTCTACGTGCTCGGGGCCGGAACCTGCCACGACCACTCGATCATCTCCCAGATGCCCGACCTCACCACCACCCCCGGGGTCATCTCCGGGGCCCGGGCCATGGCCATGGCCGGGATCACCCCCGGCGACGTCGACCTGCTGATGGGCTACGACAGCTTCACCATCACCGCCTTGCTGCACCTCGAGGATCTGGGATTCTGCGCCAAAGGCGAGGGTGGGCCGTTCGTGGAGGACGGCAAGACCGGCCCCGGGGGGTCGCTGCCCATGAACACCAACGGGGGCGGGCTGTCGTACACCCACCCGGGCATGTACGGCATGTTCCTTATCGTCGAAGCCGTGAAGCAGCTGCGGGGCGAGGCCGATGCTCGCCAACTCGAGAGCCCGGAGATCGCGGTGGCCCACGGTTCGGGGATCGTCCTCTCGTGCATGTCGACCCTGGTGCTCGGCACCGAGGCCACGCTGTGAGTGCGGCGACCCCACCCAGCCTTCCCCTGCGGTTCGAACCGCCGATCGGTCCGGCGTCGGGACCGTTCTGGGAGGCCACCCGCCGGAGCCAACTGGTGCTGCCGTGGTGCGTCGACTGTGGGCGTCCGTTCTTCTACCCCCGGGAGGTGTGCCCGATGTGCTTCGGCTCGGCCATCGAATGGCGCCCGGCCACCGGGAATGGGGTCGTCTACAGCTCCAGCATCGAGCACCGACCCCCGCCCGTCGGCTTCTCGATGGGGAAGCCCTTCGTGCTCGCGCTGGTCGAACTCGAAGAAGGGGTCCGGTTGATGACCAATGTCGTCGGTTGCCCGCCCGAAGACGTCGAGGTGGGGATGGAGGTGTCGGTGACCTGGGAGGCACTTTCCGACGGCCGCCAGCTTCCGTTGTTCGAACCGGCACCGGGAGGGAGCGCCCGATGACCACCACACCCATCGAGGCCCAACAGCGCAAGGAGCTGGCCGACAAGGGAATGATCGTGGCCTACTGGGCCGACCGTCACGGGGATCGGGAGGCGATCATCTCGCCCACCGGCACCCGGACCTTCACCGAGCTGAACCAGAACGCCAACCGGTTGGCCCGGGCCCTCCGCCGTCGAGGCCTGGTGGCCGGGGACGCGGTGGCCCTGTTGTGTGACAACCGCCCCGAGTTCGCCGAAGTCGTGTGCGCCTGCCAGCGGGCCGGATTGCGCCTCACCACCGTCAACTGGCACCTCACCGTGGGCGAGGTGGCCTACATCGTGAACGACTGCGAGGCCAAGGTCCTGTTCGCCGACACCGCACGGGGGGCGGTGGCGTCGGGGGCGGCGGCCCAATCCGACGCCGATGTCATGGTGGTGACCATCGGAGGCTCCGTTACCGGCGCCGAGGCCTTCGACGAGTTGTTGGCGGGCGAGGACGGCACCGACCTCGAGGACCCGGTGCTCGGCACCAGCATGCTCTATACGTCGGGCACCACCGGTCGGCCTAAGGGGGTGGCTCGCCCGCCGACACCGTCTGCGACCTTGGACGCCAATATCTACGGCTACGCCGAGGATGGGGTCGACCGGCATCTGTGTACCGGTCCGCTCTATCACGCCGCCCCGCTGGCGTTTTCGCTGGCGGTGCCGCTGCATTTCGGGGTGGGGATCGTGCTCATGGAGCGATGGGATGCCGAGGACGCCCTCCGTCTCATCGAGGACTTCAGCATCACCCACAGCCACATGGTGCCGACCATGTTCCATCGGCTGCTTTCGATCCCGGAGGAGACCCGCCGGCGCTACGACGTGTCCTCGCTGCGCTACATCCTCCACGGCGCCGCCCCCTGTCCGGTGGTCATCAAGCAGCGGCTGATCGCCTGGCTCGGGCCCATCGTCTCCGAGTACTACGCCGCCACCGAGGGCCTGGGGACCTTCGTCGACTCGGCCACCTGGCTGGCTCATCCCGGCACCGTCGGCAAGCCGTTCGTCGAGGGCATGGTGATGGTCGGCAACGAGCGTGGCACCCGGTTGCCGGCCGGCGAGACCGGGTTGGTGTTCCTCAAGGCCGTCGACGGCACCGCCTTCAAGTACTTCAACGACCCGAAGAAGACGGCGGACACCTACGTGGGCGACTACTTCACCTTGGGCGATGTCGGCCACTTCGATGACGACGGGTATCTCTACCTGACCGACCGCTCGGCCAATCTGATCATCTCCGGAGGGGTGAACATCTACCCGGCGGAAGTGGACGCCGTCCTCTTGGAGCACCCGGCGGTCGGCGATGTCGGCACCATCGGCGTCCCTGACCGTGAGTGGGGTGAGGCGGTCAAAACGGTGGTGGAGCTCCAGCCGGGGCTGCAGCCGAGCCCGGAGCTGGCGGCCGAGTTGATGGCGTTCTGCCGGGAGCGACTGGCCCACTTCAAGTGCCCGCGCACCGTCGAGTTCATCGACGAACTCCCGCGCCAGGACAACGGCAAGCTGTACCGGGGGGTCTTGCGGGACCGCTACGCGGGTGTCACCGACCCCTCGTCTCGGTAACCGGCCGCCCACCTGTCAACCGGTTAACACCGCCTGGGTCTGGGTCACCCGGGCCAGGAGCCGATCGTCGTCGTCCCGCACATCGGTCTCGACCACGATGGTGGTCCGGCCGACATGCAGGGGCCGGGCGGTGGCGGTGGCCCGACCTTGGCGCAGCCCGCGGGTGAACTGGGTGGCGGACGACACCGTGGCGGTGCCGGTGGCGCCGGCCGGGAGGTTGACGAAGGCCACCAGCCCGCCGACCGCGTCGGCCAGGCTCATGATCGCCCCGCCGTGGAGCATCGCCCCCGACGTGCACCGTTCGGGTGCCCAGTCCAGATGGGCGACCACCCGGTCGGCGTGGACCGAGGTGACCTCGACCCCGATCAGATCGGCAAACGGCTGGGATCCGGCGAACTGGTCGGCTCGATCCTCGGTCATCTGGCAACCTCCTGCTCCGACGGGCCGGATCGTCGGCCCTCCATCACGGTCGGGTCACGCGCCCACGGTGGCAATCCCGCCGTCGACCGGGATGATGGCCCCGGTCAGGTAGGCGCCGGCCCTCGAGGCGAGATAGATGGCGGTGCCGGCCATGTCATCGGGCCGTCCGATCCGCCGGAGGGGGGCGGCAGCGGCGATCTGCTCGCCG
>DASZIT010000146.1:0-9557 GCA_035948855.1 Acidimicrobiales bacterium
ATCAGGGCCTCTTCGACGATGAGGGGGAAGTAGACGGTGGGTGAATGGAACCCCTCTTCGATAAGGCGTTTGGCGATGTCGAGCGCCCGGACCCCGTGGGCCTGCTTGAGATTGCGGGACGACAATACGACCTCGTGCATGCACTGCCGATCGAAGGGCACGTCGTAGGTGCCCGACAGCCGCTGACGGATCCAGTTGGCGTTGAGGACGGCGATCTGAGCCACCTTCTGCAACCCGTCTCCCCCGTTGACCAGGATGTAGGCCAGTGCCCGGGCCAGGACCAGGGCGTTGCCGTGCCAGGAGTGCATCCTTCCGATCGACTGCTCCGGTGTCATCCACCGGTAGACGTCGGCTCCCTCCGCGCCGTCAGCCACCCGTTCGGGCCGGGGACCGGGCAGAAACGGCACCAGCCGCTCGGACACCGCCACCGGTCCGGCACCGGGACCCCCTCCGCCATGGGGGGTGGCGAACGTCTTGTGCAGGTTCATGTGGACGATGTCAAAGCCCATGTCGCCGGGCCGGACCACACCCAGGATGGCGTTGAGGTTGGCGCCGTCGTAGTAGAGGAGGCCGCCGACCTTGTGCACCGCGGCGGCGATGGCGGCGATGTCCTCTTCGAACAGCCCGAGGGTGTTCGGGTTGGTCAACATGATGCCGGCGACGTCCTCGTCCAACACCGAGGCCAGCGCCTCCATGTCCACGCAACCCCGGGCATCGCTCGGCACCGTCACCACCTCGTAGCCCCCGAGGGTGACCGAGGCCGGATTGGTTCCGTGGGCGGAGTCGGGGATGATCACCTTGTGCCGGGGCACCCCCTGGGCCGCGTGCCAGGCTCGCATGAGCAGCAGTCCGGTCAGCTCGCCTGACGCCCCGGCCGCCGGTTGCAGGGTGGCGGCGGCCATGCCGGTGATCTCGCACAGTGTCTCTTCCACCTCGACCATCAGACCCAGCCACCCCTGGGTCAACGATGCCGGCGCCCCCGGGTGGACCCGGGCCAGACCGGGAAGGGCGGCCACCGCATCACAGACCTTCGGGTTGTATTTCATGGTGCAGGACCCCAGCGGGTAAGCGCCCAGGTCGACGGAGAACTGGCGGTGAGAGAGCCGGGTGAAGTGGGCCACCAGATCCCGTTCTGACACCTCGGCCAACGGCGCCGGCTCCGACCGGGCATGTTCGATCGGGATCAGGTCTTCGACGGCGAGCTCGGGGACGCCGGTCGTCCGGAACGACCATGACCGGCGACCGGGATGGGAGAGTTCGAAGATCGTCGGCTCCGCATCCCGCCCGAGCAGCGGCGCGCTGGTGGCCTTTCCCCCGGGGGCGGCGGGCCCGGTCAGCCGGTTTGACCCACTCATCACGCCACCGCCTTGGCGAACGCGGTGACATAGGCGTCGATCTCATCCCGGGTTCGGCGTTCCGTCACCGCCACCAGCAGGCTGTGTTCCCCGTCGGGATACTCGCGGCCGAGGGGGATGCCGGCCAGGAACCCGGCATCGGCCAGCCGTTCAACCAGCGTGGCGGCGGGCAACGGGGTCCGAACCGCGAACTCGCGGAACACCGGGGCGGTGGCATACGGCTCCACGCCGTCGATAGCCATCAGCCCATCTCGGGTATACCGGGTGGCCCGGGCGCAGCGGAGGGCGAGGTCGGCCAGCCCCGCCGTGCCCAGCCAGGCCAGCTGGATGGCGGCGGTGACCGCCATCAAGGTCTGATTGGTGCAGACGTTGGAGGTGGCCTTCTCCCTGCGGATGTCCTGTTCCCGTGCCCGAAGGGTGGTCACATAGGCGCGCCGATCATCGAGGTCCACCGTCTCTCCGACCAACCGTCCCGGCAGGCGCCGGACCTGTGACTGGGTACAGGCGAAGAGGCCGAGGTACGGGCCCCCGAAGCCGAGTGCGGTGCCGAATACCTGCCCCTCCCCCACCACCACATCTGCCCCCCACTCCCCCGGCGACTTCAGCACCCCCAGCGACACCGGGTCGGTGGCCACCACCAACATCGCGCCGGTCCGGTCGCATATCGATCGGGCGGCGGGGACGTCCTCCAGACAGCCGAGATAGTTCGGGTAGCCGACCAGCAGCACGCCGGGTTGGTCGTCGGCGGCCAGGTCGCCTTCTGGCCACACGGTGACCCCGTCAACCAGCTTGACCGTGCGCAGCCGGTGACCGGTACCCGCCGCACAGGTGGCCAGCACCTGGCGCCAGTGCGGGTGGACGCCTTCCGACACCCAGACGGTGTTCCGCCCGGCGGCGGCAACCCCGAGGTTGACCGCCTCTACCGTGGCGCTGGCCCCGTCGTAGAGCGAGGCGTTGGCTACGGGCAGCCCGAACAGCCGGGCGATCATGGTCTGGAACTCGAACACCGCCTGCAGGACTCCCTGAGCGACTTCGGGCTGGTAGGGCGTATAGGACGTCATGAATTCCGACCGGCCGGCCAGGGCCTTGGTCACCGCCGGGATCTCGTGGTCGTAGGCCCCTCCGCCGGCGAAGCACAGCAGGCGGTCCGCTCGGGCCGGGTTGCGGTCGGCATAGGCATCCAGGTGGGCGAGGACGTCGGGCTCGCCGGCTCCGTCGGCCAGCTCCAGGCCCCGCTGGAGCTTGAGTGCCTCGGGGACCTCGGCGAAGAGCTCGTCGATGGTGGACAGGCCCAAGAAGGCGAGCATGCTGGCGATCTCGTCTTCGGTGTGCGGGATGTAGGTGCCCACGGTGTGGTTGCTCCTTGGGTGGTAGTCGTCTCGAAGGCGGCTAGCGGGCTAGCGGCTGGTAGCCCATTGCCCGGCTCGAACAAACGGCGTCTTCACCACGGTGGCTTCCATGGCTCGTCCGCGCTGCTCGATGGTAACGGTTGTGCCCGGGGCGGCGTCCGCTCCGGAGTCGACGAGCGCCAGGGCGATCCCGTGTTCGAGCATCGGCGAGAAGTTGCCACTGGTGACGACGCCGACCGACTGGCCGTCCTCCGCGACCACCGAGTCTTCCCGGGGTGGCTGGCGGCCCTCGGTGGTCATTCCGAGCAATCGGCGGCGAGGTCCGACCTCTTTCTCGGCGACCAGAGCGTCACGTCCCCGGAAGCTCTCTTTGTCCCAGCCGATGACCCAGCCGAGCCCCGCCTGCAGGGGGGTGATCCCGGGCCCCAACTCGTGTCCGTGGAGGGGCAGGGCGGCTTCCAGGCGAAGGGTGTCCCGGGCCCCGAGCCCGGCCGGCTGCATCCCGGTGCTGAGAACGGCCGACCAGAATGACTCGGCGACCTCCGCCGGGACCGCACATTCGACGCCTTCCTCGCCGGTGTAGCCGGTGCCGGCCACCAGGCACGGCACCCCTTCCCACTCGAAATCGGCCACGTGGAAATGGGGAACCCCGGAGGCGGATGGCGCGATGGTCTCCAGACGGGTCCGGGCGTGGGGGCCCTGGATGGCGATGATGGCCCGGGAGGCGGTGGTGTCGTCCCCGCCGATGGCCTCGACCACCCGGGCGGTGTTGGAGGCGTTGGGCATGACGTCGAACACCTCGTCGGAAATCCACCAGACGATGATGTCGTCGACCACCGAGCCGTCGTCGTCGGAGAGGAGGTGGGTGTACTGGGCCCGGCCGGGGCCGATCCGCCGAAGGTCGTTGGAGAGGGCGGCCTGCAGGCGTTCGAAGGCGTCGGGCCCGGTGACTCGGACGGTGCCCAGGTGGCTCACGTCGAAGGCCACCGCGTCGGTCCGGCAGGCCCGGTGCTCGGCCAATGTCCCGCTGGGGTAGGACAATGGCATCTCCCAACCCCCGAAGCCCACCAGCTTGGCCCCGAGGCCGAGGTGGGCGTTGATCAGCGGGGTGTGGCGCAACGGTTGGGCGGCGTCCGGCGAGGCGTCATTCACGCCGAAAGGCTACTGGAGGGGAAACGGGTCCGATCACGCCGAACGAACGGTGCCCCACTCCCCGGGACCAACTCCGGCCAGGCCGTACTTGGCCAGCAAAGCCAGTGTGTCCCGCTGGTAGAGGATCTTGATTCGGACATCCGGATACAACTCGCCCATCCGTCGAACCTTGCGGTTCTTTTTGGTGACGTGCCGCTGGTTGAGGGTGGTCAGCTCCACGAACAGACCCAGATCGGGAAGCCAGAAATCCGGGCGGAAGCCGGTGGTGGTCCGTCCGTCGTCGTCCCATTCGAGGGAGAACTCGACCGGCTCGTACTCCCAGGAGACGTCATAGAAGTCGAGGACGCGGGCGAAGCGTCGTTCCGATTCATGGGCGAACCGGGTCGCCCCGGTCCGTGACCGATGTTCCAACCTCGACGTCGCCAGGCTCAACGTTCGGCGGCCTCGGCCTCGGCCAGGTAGGCGGCTGCCGGGTGGCGAGACGGTCGGCCCGCCGGCGCCGGCAACTGGATCTCCACGATGGCAGCCTCGAGCTCTTTCACCACGCCGGAGAGGGGAAGGATATTGAACACCCCCTGGCCGCCGGCGAGAAGATCGACGACCTCCCCGTTGGAGTGGGCCAGGACCGAGTGGGATCCGGCCAACACCAGCTGGGCGGAGGACAGGTCGGCACCGAGGTCGCTCCGGAGGCACTCAACGGCTTGGCGGGCCTGCTGCAGCTTGAGCCCGGCATCCAGGAGCCGTTTGATGACCTTCAGCTCGATGACGTCTCCATAGGAGTAACGACGCTGGGTCCCGCTCCCGTTGGCATCAGTGATGGACGGGCGCAGCAGGCCGGTGCGGGCCCAGTAGTCGAGTTGGCGATAGGTGATGCCGACGAGCGAACACACCTGGGGTCCCCGGAAACCCTCTTCCAGGACGGCATCATTCTTGCTCGAGTCCACTGGCGTTCCTCCACCTCGATAAGAGGTTGACCATGCTCCGACAGATAAACGTCAACCTGGGGGTAAGGGTACCACACCGGCGTAGTTACGCCGGTGTGATGAGGCGAGAAAAAAAAGGCCAGGATCGCCCCACCCAGGGCGGGCGTCCAGGACGGCGGCTCCGGATTTGGACCGCTCGAACCGGGCGACAATGATCGGGCCATGACAGTAGTGAAGATCAACGCCATCACCGTGCGGGAGGGATCGGGCGACGAGCTGGCCCGTCGGTTTGCCAACCGTGCCGGCGCGGTCGATGACGCCGATGGCTTCGAGGGGTTCGAGCTCATGCGGCCCAACGATGACCGAGGTACCTGGCTGGTGATCACCCGGTGGAGGGATGAGGACTCCTTCAATGCCTGGGTGTCGTCGCCGGCGTTCGCCCACGGCCACCGGGGTCCGTCGGAGAAGGCTGGGACGGATCCGGACGGTGCCACTCCCCCACCGGTAGGTACCCACAGCGAACTCTGGTCATATGAGGTTGTCGATCTACCTCGACCGGCATGACCGCCGAACCGGGCGACGCAGCGATTCCCCTCCACGTACGGTCCATCGAGTACCAGGCCTTCGACGAAGGTGACCAACTGAGGATCATCGGTCGCCTGCGCGACGACCGCCCATGGGCCGCCGATGGGACTTCGCCGCACCACGTCCATGACATGGAGCTTCGAGTGAGGGTGAGGGTCGACGACCTGACCATTACCGAGTCGGACGCGTTGATGCACGTATTCCCGCACAGCGAGTGCCCGGGGATCGTCAACGCCTTCCGGGCCCTGGCCGGCCTGCAAGTCGGCCGGGGGTTCACCCGCGAGGTCCAGAGCCGCTTTGGCGGGCCCAAAGGATGCACCCACCTCGAGCACCTGGCCCGATCGTTGGGACCGGTGGTGGTCCAGTCGGTGACGTCGAAGCGAGCACGGGCGAGGTCACAGGGGCAATCGGACGAACCGGTCATCGGGACCGTCAGCCCCTGGGTACGAAACTCGTGTCATGTGTGGGCCGACGGTGGCGTTGCCGAGCAGAAGGTGGCGGTCGGGTGGCGACCGGGTGTCGGCGCCTACCCGAGCCCGCCGCTCGAGGAGATCATCGAAGCCGGTCGTTCTGGTCTTGCCGACCCATGACGACGGGTTCCCGTTGGCGCTCCGGCATGCTCCGCGTCGGCGCCGGGATGGTGGTCGCCGGCCTGCTGGGTGCCTGCAGTGTGGTCCCGGGCGCGGCGGTGCGGACCCCGTACGGTGGCGCGAAGCCGACCTTTGAGAACGGTCCGGCGGACGAGGTCAAGATCGGGAACGTCTCCGGGCTTGGCGGGGTGCTGGTGGATGGGAAGGGACTGACCGTCTACCAGTTCGCCAGCGACACCCAGGGCGCGCCCTCGAAGTGCGCCGGTCTCTGTGCGGTGGGATGGCCTCCTCTCACGTTGCCACCTGGCACCCTGGCTCCGATAGCCGGACCCGGGATCAAGTCCGGGCTGCTGGGCACCGAACCCCGAGCCGACGGCTCGGTGCAGATCACCTACAACGGGTGGCCCCTGTACACCTGGCCAAAGGACACCGCTCCGGGCCAAGCGACCGGCCAGGGCCTGACCAACCTCGGGGGGCGCTGGTGGGTCATCGACGCCGCCGGCGACGGGGTGCACACCCCCTAGAGATCCGCGGTGCGGACCCGGATCTCGGCGGGCATGATGAAGGCCATGGCCAAGCTCAGTCTCCCGGAAGGCACCTCTCGTTGGTCGGTGAACTCGACCGACTCCGTGCTCTCGATCAACTCGAAGGGATCGATCCTTTCCATCGGATCGGTGGGATCGATTCTGTCCATCGGCTCCATCGGATCAGCCCTCTCGGTGGCGTCGGTGGGGAGCTTTCTGGGGGCCGCCTCACTGCTGTCGGCGTGTTCTGCCCTTTCGGTGATGTCATGGCGATCGTGGAAGGCGGTGTTCGGGGACGGATCGGGCGAGAAGGCGTGACACCCCCTAACCGGAACTGGCGCCGAGCCACCCCTTCTTGCGGAAATAGATGGCCAGGCCGGCCGCACAGAGCACCTCAAAGAGGATGGCAAAGATCACGAATGCCCACCCGGTGGTGATCCGGGTGACCAACCACGCGAAGTTCTGTCCGAAGAACCCGGTGATGAAGGTGAGTGGCAGAAAGATGGTGGCGATGATGGTCAGTTGCTTCATCACCACGTTGAGCCGGTTCGATACCGTCGACAGGTGGGTGTCGAGGGTTCCACTCAACAGGTCACGGTAGCCGTCGACTAGATCGCCGATCCGGATCAGGTGGTCGTAGATGTCCCGCAAGTACCGCTGGCCCTCATCGGTGACGCCGGGGATCGTGGTGACCCCGGAAATGATCGCCGCGAACATGTCGCGCTGCGGAGTCACCACCTTCCGGATCGAAATCAGGTTTCGCTTCAAGTCGAACAATGTCCCGAGCTGTCGGTCGGTGGGATTGACCAGTATGGCGTCCTCGAGATCGTCGATCTGAGTGTCGAACAGGTCCAGAAATGGGAAGAAGCTGTCCACCAGGTTGTCGATCATCACGTAGAGCACGGTGAACTGGGGTGTCACCACATGGTCGGGGGTGCGTCGTCCCAGCCGTTCGTGCAACGAGTCCAGCGCGGGACACCCGCCCTGGTGCACGGTGACCACGTAGTAGTCGGAGATGATGAAGTGGACTTCGAGGGTTCCCTTGCCGTCGAGGCCGGCTCCGTGGACCACCATGTAGGTGAAGGTGTCGTAGTCCTCGACCTTCGGGCGCTGGCCGAAATGCTGGGCGTCATCGGCCGCCAAATGGTGAATACGAAAAGACGTGAGGAGGACGTCGTGGGCTTCGTTGTCAACGCCATCGAGATCGAGCCAAAAGAAGGTGTTGGAGGCAAGACGCTGATTGATGAGGTCCCGGGTGGCCGCCACCGTGTTGCCGTCCTGGGTAATGGTTCCCTGCACGGATCGATTCTGTCGTGTCCACCTGGGTATGGCGGGGATGGTCTCGAGGTTGGTTGCCCCGTCGAGCCTCAGTCGATACGGGTCAGATGCTCCCGGAAGTTCCGGCCGTTCTTCACGTATTCGCCGGCTGAGAGGCGGATCAGGGCAGCATCCGACTTCCCCAGTTTGATGACGGCCGGAACGCCTACCGCCAATGCGTCGGCCGGCACCACCATGCGGTTGGGAACCACGGCATTGGCACCCACGGTGGCACCGGACTCGATCACCGCGTGGTGCAGTACCACCGAGCCCGAACCGACCAGTGAATCGTCGTGGAGCGTGCACCCCTCGAGATGGGCCAGGTGACCGATCACGCAACCATCCCCCACCGTGGTGGGAAATCCGGGACCGGCATGGATGACCGTCCCGTCCTGTACCGAGGAACGGGCACCGATGGTGATCGTCCCGTAGTCCCCCCGCAAGACCGCGCTCGGCCAAATCGTCGACTCGGGGCCGATGGTCACGTCCCCGATGACGACCGCATCGGGATGCACGTACGCCTCCGGGTCGACGTTGGGAATCAGATCGCCTAGCTGGTAGATGGTCATGCGGTGACCCTATGCGATGGGCAACCAGGCTCAGTGCGTTTTCGGGCCCTTGGCGACACCGTCTCCGCTCAGGGCAAATCCCATTCCGGACGGATCCGACCTCGTGTAGTAGACCGGTCGCAGCGAATCGGAGGCTCGTCATGGCACGCAGAAAATCACTCCGCAGTCAGCTCTATCGAGCCGCCCGGGATCTTGGCAATGTCGAAGCCGTGGAGCACGGCGGGATAGAGGGCGGGGCGAAGAGGTATGCCCGGCGCGCCGTCTACCGCAAGACGAACTCGGTCACCGGATCGTTCCTCCGAGCGCTCGGACTCCAGGGATCCCGCCGGCGGCGGTAGTGACAGGGCCGCGGGAGCAACGCTCCGCAGGAAATGAGCCCTAGGCCCGGAGGTCGCCCAGGCTCACCGCACCTCGAGTGACGGCCGCGTTGGCCAAACGTACCCGCCGGCGTTCGTCCCCTTCGAACACCTCGAACTTGTCGTAGAGCCGGGCCAGGTGCTTCTTCACCGCATCCTCGGACACGACCAGGGTTTCGGCGATGCGGCGAGGGGTGGCAGGTTCGCAGAAGAGATCGCCGCTGAGCAGCGGCCGGCAGAGTTCGATCAGGACATCGCGCTCACGGGGGGTCAGAGAAGGCGGGGCACCGATCGTCGCGGTTTCGTTGCCCGATCGGACCGATTCGCCCCGGAACACCACCCGAACCTGACCCAGGCGGATCTCGTCCCCGGCCCGAAGGGTGGCTCCTGACATCAAGCGCTGGCCGTTGACAAAGGTGCCGTTGCGGGAGCCCAGATCCCGGATCGACCAGCCGGCCGGAAAGCGCTCGAGCACCGCATGCAGACGTGACACATTGGGATCGTCAACCAAGGCAACGTCATTGGACGCGTCTTTGCCAACGGTGAGGCGCTCGGTTTCCAGCGATACCAGTCGCCGCCCGGACGTTTCCCAGATTTCCAAACTGCCCGCCAATGACTACCTCTTCCATTGCGGCGCCCATGTCACCCTAGTGGGAGATCCCGATCCGGTGGTGTCCGGGCACCGAAGCCGGCTCGAGACCGGCGGCGCGTCACGAACGACTTCCACCCATGCCGCACGGGGCGCTATCGAACAGATCGAATTGGTTCTTCCGTCCGAGCCGGAACCGCAGCTGGTCAATTTGCCGCAGCGGTGCGAACGCCAATGGCTCTTGGAAC
>DASZIT010000147.1:0-23294 GCA_035948855.1 Acidimicrobiales bacterium
GGAACCCGCGTCCCGCTGGCCGCCGCGGTGACGGTCAGCGTGGTCACCGGGTTGGTGGCCGGGGTCATCACCGTCCCGGTCACCGGGGTGATCGTGGCGGCGGCCACGTTGGTGGCGCTGATGGTTCCCCGGCTTCGGAGGGTGTTGGGCCTGGCCGCCGTCGGGTGCGTGCTGGCCGCCGGCATCTACGTGGTTGTCCGCCAGGGTTCGGCCCACATCGTCGACAGCGGATCCTGGCCGTCGGAATTCGGACTGGCCAGCACCCTCACCTGGGCGGGCGTCGTCTTCTTGGGAGCCGATGCCACGGTGGAGGTCGTGCGTCGATGGCGGTCGCCGTCACCCGACTACGCCGCCGAACCTACCGAGTAGCCCGCCGGGCCATCGCTTCGGAGGCCAACACCGCCAGCGCGCCGCGGGCGGCGGCTTCCCAGGTGAACCGGGAGGCGTGCTCGAAGGCTCCGATCCCCAGGCGCTTCTGGAGGATCTCGTCGGCGATGACCGCGCCGAGGGCATCGTCCATACCCTCGACGTCGTCGAACAGCAGCCCGGACCGGTCGTCGATCACCGCGTCCCGGTGACCGCTGATGCGGGAGGCCACAGCAGGTGTCCCGCAGGCGCCCGCCTCGGTCACCGTCATCCCCCACCCCTCGCGGAGGGAGCTCGACGCCACCACCCAGGCGGCCCGGTACAGATCGACCAGGGCGTCGTCGTCGACGTAGCCCGGCAGGGAGATCCACGACTCCGCCCCCCGGGCCCGGACGAGTGCCTCGAGCATCGGACGTTCGTAGCCTTCGCCGGCAATCACCGCGACCAGTTCGGGGTGGCGGCGCTTCACCCGCACCAGGGCTTCGATCATCAGTTCGAATCGCTTGACCGGTACCAGGCGACCCACCGCCACCACCAGTGGCGATTCCGACCTCTCGCCCCCCGGGGCGAAGCGGCGGTCGACCCCGGGAGGGCAGACCACCACCCGGTCGGAGGGGATGCCGAGCCGGTCGACGATCTCCGCCTTGGACGAGGAGGAGAGGGTCACGATTCGGCTCCGACGGTAGATGGGCGGGGCCAGCTGGTGTTCGATGGAGTTGCCGAGTGCGGCCAATCCCCTCGGCAGGACCATGTCCCACATCTCCGCGTGGACATGGTGGAGGAAGGTGATCCTCGGGCATCGGGCCCACAGCGGGGAGAAGAAGGGCATGCCGTTCCAGACCTCGACCAGGCCATCGCCGGTCCCGAGCCGGCCGAGGGCACCGGAGAGCAGCGTCCGGGGGAAGACCGCGTAGCGCCCGGCCCGGCGGACCACCCGGTAGCCTCCGCGTCGGGACACCACCCGACCGTCGGGTACCGATGAGGTGGTCAGGGTGATGTCCAGCCCGGCCCCGGCCCAGGCCGACAGGATCTGATTGGCGTGGAGCTCGGAGCCACCGGCTTCGGGATCGTCGAAGTCACGCCAGGCGACCACATCCACCCTCCGGAGCCCGGCGGTGGCGGCGATCTCGGGCAGCGACAGGTCGGCGAACTGGCGGAGCTCGGGCTCGTCGAATGGGGAGTAGCCGGAGAGGCCCCCGACTACCGGTCCGTCCGGAAAGTCCTCACTGAACTCGAAGGCACCGGTATCCCGGTTTGCCTCGCCGCCCTCTCCCCCAACACGCTTCATCCACCACACTCTTCCAGATCCCCGCCGTCCACGTCATCCTGTTCGGACTCTCCCCGCTCGGGAAAGCGCCCCTGCACTGGTACTTCCCGATCAACCCCTCAGGCCGCCCCCCCGGGCTCGGGCAGGGGATGAAGGGTCGCCACCGGGTCCCGGTGCCGGAACCAGCGGTGCCCGTGCTCCCGGTGGTGGATGATCACGAAGGCTCCCATCATGGCGGCGGCCAGGGCCGCCTGGACGATCAGATCCGCCCGGGCGGTGGCCACCGGCTGGCCGTGGGCTCCGGCCACTGCGGCAATGCCGGCGATGGACCCGGCCAGCAACAGGAGCACGATCCAGCGCCGGCCCACCCCGAACAGGTAATTGGTCAACAGCACCGAGATGCAGAGGAAGATCATGGCCACCACCAGGTAGGCGAAGGCGGGGGCGGCCGAGCTGAGTTTGGCCGTGAAGATCAGGGAGAGGAACCGGGTGGGGATGAACAGCGCGATGCCGAGCAGCACCATCGCCGGTACCGCCAAGAAGGTCAGGGTGACCACCAGTTGACGCACCGCGTGGCCGCCCTCGTTCCACCGGATGGTGGCCTCCGGCAACAGATAGGCGCCGAGGGCGAGGGCCCCGAACACCAGCGCCTTGGAGGCCACCGAGATGGCTGCGTAGGCGCCGGCATTTCGGTGGTCGAGGCGCCCGAGCAGGATGACATCGACATTCTGCAGGAGGCCGAGGAGGGCCAGACCGATGAAGGCGGCGGTGACATCGGCGATCAGCACCCGCCGGACCACTTCACGCGAGGCCGGGGAGCCGTTCTCCATCGGCGGCACCCCGGGCTGGGCTGCCGGTCCGTTGGCCGGCCAGGCGCGGGAGGCCAACCAGCGGGCGTGCACCGTCGCCGCCGCCTCGCTGGCCAGGATGCCCAACGCGTAGCCCGACACCCCCATCCCGATGGCCACGAAGCCGATCACGCAGACCGCCTTGACCGCTCCCTCCATCAACAGGTTGACGGCCAGCGACCGGTAGTCACGATGGGCCTGCAGCAGACCGCGATCGACGCTGAGAAGGATCCAGATGCCCGCCGCCGCCATCATCGGCAGCACGCCCTGGTCGTTGGGGAGCGACAGCTGGTGGGCGATCCATCCCTGGAGGAGCCACACCACCACCACCTCGAGGATCAGGATGGCCAGGACGATGCGGTGCACGCTGGCCACCCACCGGTGCACCCGGTCCCCCTGGCCGATCCTCTGGAGGGCGGTCACCCGGCGGACCACGCCGACCAGAACCGCCGATCCGGGCATGGACAGGATGAAGAAGAGGCCCAGCAGTTGGGCGATGGCGCCATAGGACCGGGCGGTGACCAGATGGGCCACCAGCACCACCACCACCGCCGACGCCGCGTTGACCACCAGTCCGGCGATGGCCACCGGGCTGGCCTGGGCGATCCCGGTCCGGAACGACTCCGCGCTCGGGCCGCCGCCGGCCCCGGGGGCGTCGTGGGGAAGGGAGATGATCGATCCCCCACCCACCGCGATACCCACCGACGGCGCCAGCCCGACGGATTCGGACAGCGGCTCGATGGCCAGGTCGATGTCTCCGAGCATCACGTCGAAGCCCGCCGATGACGGATGGCCCTCCTCGGGGGAATCCACGGCGCCGCCGCTGGGCCCCCTCGCCGTCACCGGGAACGTCCCATCGGATCCCTGATCAACGCCGCGCCGTCACGATGTGGCGCTGCCGGCGCTGGTCGGCCGGCGCGGAAGGATCGGCGCATCCCGCCCGGAGCCCCGGACCGCAACCACCGGTTCGGCCCCGATCCGGACATCCACCTCCTCGTGGTACTCCTCTTCCACGTTGACCGCCCAGATGTCGTGATGGGCCCCGTGGATGTTCTCGACCGTCAGCATCGCGGTGTACATCGAGTGGTCCTGATTGTTGTATTTGTGCATGCCGTTGCGCCCTACCGGGTGGACGTTGGGGGCGTTCACCTCGAACCAGGCGCGGAGCACCTCGACGTTGTCCCGGTAGACGTCGTCGTAGACCGGGTAGGCCTTGGGCATCCGCACCACGTACCCGGCCTCGACGTCGGACGGATCGACCAGCCCGATGGTGGCCAACTCCTTGGTGGCCAACGCCACCAGCTCGTCGTCGCTGCTGGACCAGAGATCATCGCCTTCGAACACGAAGTACTCCATACCCAGACAGGTCCGCCCGTCCTTGACCAGATACGGGGACCATGACCCGAAGTTCTGGATGCGACCCACCCGCACATCGGGAGAATGGATGTAGATCCAATTGTCGGGGAACCCCTTGTCCTCGGGAACCACCAGGGCCACGGTCAGGAAGTCCCGGTAGTGGAGATCGCCGGCCGCCGCCCGGACATCGTCGGGGACCGGCGGATCGACGATCCGGGCCAGTTCGGTGAAGGGCATGGAGGAGACCACGTGGGAGGCGGGGAGCCGGGACGTCGACCCGTCGGCGGTGACGCTGACCGCCACCGCCCTGCCCCCCTCCAGGTGGACGGCGGTGGCCCTGGTGCTCATCCGGACATCGCCGCCGCCGGCGATGACCTTCTCGGTACAGCGTTCCCACATCATCCCCGGACCGAACTTCGGATACTCGAACTCCTCGATGAGACTGGTCACCTGCTTGGACTTGTCGCGGCGCTTGCCGGCCACCGACGCGCGGATCGGCTCCCAGACCGCATTCCACATCGACATCCCCTTGATCCGCTGCGCCCCCCAGTCGGCGGAGATCTCCGAGGCCGACACCCCCCAGACCTTCTCGTTGTAGGTCTTGAAGAAATGCCGGTACAACCGCCATCCGTAGTTGGAGACGATGTAGCCCTCCAGGGTGGAGAGGTCCTTCGGAGGGCGGATCCGTACCCAGAGGAACGACAGCCCGCACCGGAAGGCTTCGACCAGTCCCAGATTGGAGAGGGCGTTGCCCAGTTTGATCGGGTAGTCGTAGTACTTCCCGCCGTAGAAGATCCGGCTCATCCGCGGGCGGAGCAGGAAGTCCTCCGGAGGCAGGATCTGATGCCAGAACGCCTCCACCGGGGGGACCTTGGTGAAGAAACGGTGACCGCCGATGTCGAACCGCCAGCCGTCCCGTTCCACCGTCCGGCTGATGCCACCGACCACATTGTCGTTCTCCACCACGACGACCGGGTCGCCGGCCGTCATCAGTTGATAGGCGGCGGTGAGCCCGGCCGGGCCGGCTCCGACCACTACGACCGGATCGGGAAGCGGGGACGGAGGACCGGCCGTGTCGATCTCGGTTGCGCTGTCCTTCGATGGTCCCACTAGGTGAAATCCGTTCCTTCTGCTTTGTGCCCGTTCGCCGGTGGGGCGTCTGGGCAGGTGGTGGCCCGGGCTCGCACCTGACGTTTCCCCCGAAACAGTACCCCGTCGACCTCCGGGTGGTGGCGAACCGTCAGGGAACGAAAACGCCCAGAAAGGCCAGGAGCGAGTAGCCGGCCATGCCCGCGCCGGCCAGGACCAGGACGATCCTTTCCACCCCCCGCCGGGAGGTCAGGGTGGAGGCGGCGATCACCAGAGGGAACCCGCTGAGGGCATACCGCTCGAACGAGTCGAGGTTGGAAGAGGCCACCGCGACCGCCAGGACGGCGGCCGCGAACGCCGCATAGGAGAGGGGGAGCCGACGGAAGGCCACCACCAACAGGACCAGGCAGAGCGCCACCCAGGGGATGTGGAGGGCGCTGCCCAGATGATGGCCGTGGCTGGCCGCCGCCAGGTTGTGCCCCATCGACGCGAAGGGCGAGGTGATCACGCCCCGGTGCCCGGGTTGGTCCTGGAGGCGGAACGGGAGGAAGGCGTCGCCGAAAGTACTGCCGACCCAGGCCAGGTAGCCACCCGCCCCGATCGCCGGGGCCACCACCGCCGCCAACCGGGACACCACCCCGGGAACCGAGCGCCCGGCGCCGCGGGTTCGGTACGCCTCGATCAGCACCGGGACGATGAGGAGGAGCCCGACCGGCCGGACGGTTCCGGCCACCAGGCCGGCCAACGCCGCCCACCACCAGCGGCCGCTCCGGATGGCCAGGAAGGTCACCGTGGTGCAGAGCAGCAGGGCTCCCTCGGCGTAGGCCATCACCAAGGTGAAGGCCGGCGGGGCGAGGGCCAACAGCCACACGCTCCGGCGGGCCAGGCCCCGATCGCCGAACTCGCGCTCGACCAGGATCCACAGCACCGCCATGCCGGCCAGCGAGCAGAGGTTGGCCACGATGACCAGGCCGGTCCCGGGGCTGATGCCCGGGATCCACCCGACCACCCGCCCGGCCATCGGGAAGCCCGGGAAGAAACGGAGGGACTGCTGTCCGGAGGCGGCGTAACCGTGGCTGGCGATGGACTGGTACCAGCCGGCGTCCCAGCCCAACAGGCCCTGATGGACCCGGAGCAGGGCGGCGCTGTTACCCGGGCGCAGATGGGCCACGGTGAGATGGGCCACCACCAGGGTCACCGCCACCACCGCCCGGGCCGCCAACCAGACCGGGAGGACCGCGACCACCGCCTGCGCGAACCGGCGTACCGGCGTCCCGTTTGTCGATGTCGAGCCGTCACCGGTGGATCGGGGCAAGAGCCGTGTCCCGGAGTTCACCTCAAGATCAAGATTTCGTCGGCACGAACTGGTACAGGTACATGGGTTGGTAGAACTGCGCGTTGTTCCCTACCACCAGGCTGTGGACCTGGTAGCGGGGATCGCCCTGCAGGATGTCGACGATCTGCTCACACTTGGTCCCGAACGTCTGGTAACCGGGAGCCCACACCACGAAGACCTGATGGGTCGAACCGGCCATGGCTTCGAGCCGTCCGGCGAAGGCCGCCGGCACCCCGGCGCGGGAGGCAATCCCGTAGTCGACCCAGTTGACGAAGGTCGGGCCGGTTCCCCGGGGGAAGGTGATCTGCTGGTAGCGACCGGCGGGGAGCAACCGGTTCACCGCCGGCCCGAGCTGGTCCGGGCAGTAGGCAACGACGTCGCCGGGTTGCGCCCGGGTGCTCATGGCGGCCACCACCTTCCCGGCCTGGGTCCGGTTGGTGGTGATATTGGAGAACGAGGCCACCAGTCCGGCGATGATGGCCAGGGCCAGGATGGTGTTCCTCACCCTTCGGTCGAGGAAGGTGGTCAGTCCGATCGACACCAGCAGCACCACCGGGACGAACACCACCGACGCGTAGCGGGCATCGAAGGCACTGTTGGACAGGAACCCGCCGGCGATGGCGGCCACCAGGGTGCCCAGCACGATCCACCCCAACGGCCGGCCGAGGGGCCGGGTCCGGATATCCAGTTCGATGTGGCGCCGGTCGGTGGCCAACCCGAACAGGCCCAGCCCGATGAGGGCGAAGTAGATGAGGGCCAGGGCCCGCCCCTGATTGGTGCCGCCGCCGGCGAAGGAGGCCACCGCGTTGACCATGGCGGCGAAGTTGGCCGGCGTCGCCCACGGGGTACCGGTGTGGGCCGACTGGTAGAGGAAGATCGGGACCCAGGGGATGAAGGTCAGGGCGCCCACCGCCATAGCCACCATCCCCAAGCGAGCCGGGCGCCGCCACTGCGGGCGTCCACGCCACGCCTGCCAGACCAGCCACAGAAAGGCGGTCCCCAGCAGATAGAACGACCAGTAGTGGGTGTAGAGGAGAAGGCCGGTGACAACGGCCAGCGCCACCAGGTTGCCCGGCCGGGGTCGGGTCAGGACCCGCTGCATGGCCAGCAACCCGAGCACCGTCAGCAGCGCGACCAACGCGTACATCCGGGTTTCGGTGTCGTAGCGGACTGCGAACGGCGAGGTGGCCACCAGCAGCATGGCCGCCCAGCCGGCGGTGCGCCCGCCGAACCGGCGACCGGCCACCCACACCAGGGGCACCGTGACCACCCCGATCACCCCCGACAGCGATCTGACCGCCAGGTCGGAATCCCCGAACACCCCCATCCAGCCGTGGAGGAGCACGTAGAAGAGCGGCGGGGCCCCGTCCCGCTTCAGGTAGGTCGGCAGGGTGTGGAGTGGCTGCTTGGCGATGTTGACGGTCAGGGCTTCGTCGAGCCAGAGGTCGGATCGGGTCCAGAAGCGCAGCACCAACGCCACCACCAGGACGACCGCGGTGGCGACTCCCAGCCAGAGGGTGACTCCCCTCCCGAAGGGCTTGTCGGCGGGTTGATCGCCGGCGCGGGTCCCGTTCCCCGAGGCAACGGTGTCGGCGGGGGGCTGGTGGCCCAGATCGCCTGCGGTGCCGTCGGTTTTTTCCTCGGTTTCGGGTGGGGTCGCCGACGCGGTCCCGATCGAAACCATATCCATGGCCCGCATGGTACCCACGCCCGGCACTCGGGTGGATTCTTCGCGGGCGTGCGCGTTTTCGGCCAAGATGACCTCCACCGGCACGGTCCCGAGCACTAACCTCCCCACCAGCCGGTCTCACCTGTGGCAGTCTTCGCACTAGCAGGGGTGGATACGGGGGGTCAGTTCGTGAAGGGGGACAACAGTGTCAGTGCCTAATCCGATGGATCGTCGGGCATTTCTGACTCGTGGGGCGGCCGCCGGAGGGATCGTTCTGGCCGGTGCCGCCGGACTGGAGGCCTGCTCGTCCGGTCCTTCCAGTCCTTCCAGTTCGGGCGGCGGCAGCGGTGGCGGCAGCGCGCCGGGGGTCAACAAGGGGACCCCGAAGAAGGGCGGGACGGTGACGATCGGGACCACCGCGGAGATCGACGGATTCTTCCCCCCGAACAACCACTGGGACAACAACGGCTACCTCTATGCCACCGCCATCTACGACCCGTTGGCCGCAGTGGCGGCCGACGGCTCCATCAAGCCGTACCTGGCCCAATCCATCACCCCCAACTCGACCTACACCGTCTGGACGGTGACCCTCCGGCCCGGCGTTACCTTCCACGACGGGTCCCCGCTGACCGCCACGGTGGTGAAGAACAATTTCGATGCGTTGAAGGCCTCGTCGCTGACCGGCATCGCCTTGCAGGCGGTGAAGTCGGCCAGCGTCACCGGTACCTTGTCGCTGGTCTACAACTGCTCGCCGCCGCTGGTGGACTTCCCCGCCGGACTCGCCACCCAGGTGGGCTTCGTGGTCGCCCAGGCCATGCTCGACGCCGCCGCCGCCTCGTCAACCGCGTCGCCCCACCCGATCGGTACCGGCCCGTTCATGTACGACAACTGGCAACCCAACCAACAGTTCACCGCCATCAAGAATCCGCACTATTGGCAAAGCGGACTCCCCTACCTCAATTCGATCACCTTCAAGCCGATTCCCGACACCACCCAGCGGGAAGCCACGCTGAAGACCGGGGGGGTGGACCTCATCGTCTCCGCCGACCCCAACACGGTGAACCACTTCATCGGACAGTCCGGGTTTCAGTTGGTCGACACCATCAACTACACGGTCGGCGAACCGGACATGGACTTCATCATGTTGAACTGCGCCGTCGCACCCACCAACGACATCCGGATTCGCACCGCGCTGGCCAAGGCCACCGATCAGGCCCAGGTGATCACGATCTTCGGTGGCGGTCTCACCAAGCCGTCCAGCGGGCTGTTCCCGAAAGGGAACAAGTACTATTCGGCCACCGCCTACCCGACCTTCGACCTTCCCGGGGCCAAGGCCCTGGTGGCCTCCTACAAGGCGCAGCACGGCACCGCCGCCCTCGAGCTGACCGGCACCACCGACCCCCGGGTCAGCAAGGCCACCCAGGTCCTCCAGCAGATGTGGAACCTGGCCGGCATGGATGTGTCCATCAAGGCCATCGAACAGGCCGCCCTCATCACCGACGCCCTCGAGGGGAGTTACCAGGCCCTCACCTTCGAACAGTTCGCGGTGCCGGATCCCGACCTCAACTACGTATGGTGGAGCACGACGACAACCGCGCCGCCGGGACAGATCTCTTTGAACTTCGCCCGCAACTCGGATCCGCAGATCGAAGCCGCCCTCCTGATCGGCCGCTCCAATCCGGATCCGGTGGCGCGGACCAAGGCGTACCAGACCGTGAACGAACGACTGGGCATCGACCTCCCCTACATCTGGCTGGGTCAGACGATCTGGTCGGAGGTCGGCGACAACCGCATCCAAAACTTCGCCAACCCGGTGCTTCCCGACGGTTCCCCGGGCTTTCCGTTCCAGAACGGCTTCTTCTTCCCCACCCAGATCTGGATGGCCGGGTAAGCGACCGGAGATCCGGCCGAATTCCGCATATCGATGCTCAAGTACCTCCTCAAGCGGCTGGCCCAGCTGGTTGTCATCTCCTTCATCATCTCGGTGCTGGTCTTCCTCCTGGTCCACCTGCTCCCCGGCGACCCGACCACCATCATCCTGGGGGTCAACGCCACCGCCGCCAACCGGCAGAACCTCCTCCACCAGCTCGGTCTCAACCTGCCGCTCTACCACCAGTACTGGATCTGGATCAGCAACGTCTTCCACGGGAACCTCGGCCAGTCGTACCTGACCCACGCGACCGTCACCCACACCATCGCCAACGGTTTCCCGATTGACCTCGAACTCATCATCATCTCCCAGGTGGTGGCGTTTGCCGTGGCCATCCCGCTGGCCCTGATCACCGCCCGCCGGCCCAACCGGCCACTCGACAACGTGGCCACCACCGGGACCTTCGGCCTCCTCGCCCTCCCCCCGTTCCTGTTGGCCCCCATTTTCGTGGCCGTGTTTGCCGTCGGCCTCCACTGGTTCCCGGCCACCGGGTACGTGCCCTTCACCCAGAACCCGGCCACCAACCTCCACGACATGGTCCTCCCCGGCCTGGCGCTGACCGCCGGGTCGATCGCCGTCTACTACCGGCTACTTCGGTCCGACCTGATCATGACCCTGCAGGAAGACTTCATCACCATGGCCCGATCCAAGGGGCTTTCCAATACCCGCATCATGTGGCGCCAAGCCTTCCGCCCTTCGACGTTTTCGCTGCTGGCGGTAGCCGGGGTCAACATCGGCTCCCTGTTGGCCGGGACCTTCATCGTCGAGTACCTGTTCGCGATGGACGGGTTGGGCTTCTCCATCGTGGCCGCCGTCCAGCAGCGTGACTATCTGGTCGTCCAGGGCATCACCCTGGTGGTGGCCATCGCCTATGTGGTGCTCCAGTTCATCATCGACTTCCTGTTCACGGTGGTCGATCCGCGAGTGATCCGGGAGTGATCGATGCCGACTGAGCACAAAGTGCACTCTCCAACCCTGGGCGGGACGCTGGCCGGCACGGTTCCCGGCCAGACGCCGCCGATCGTGGTGGCCACCGCGCTCGGTGCGCCCGGTTCCCCCGACGACATCCTGGCCAAGCGACCCTTGGGCCCGCTGTTCTGGTTCGCCTTGGCCTGGGTGGCGATCGTGGCCATTTCCGCCATCATCGCCAACCTGCTCCCGCTGCAGGCCCCGAACTTCCAGAACTACACCGCCATCAACGCCTCACCGAGCATCCACCACCTGCTGGGCACCGACGATCTGGGTCGGGATCTGCTCAGCCGGATCGTCTTCGGCGCCCGGGTGTCATTGGTGGTGGGTTTCGCGGCGGTCGGCATCGGCTTGGTGATCGGCGGCGCCCTCGGGCTCATCTCCGGGTTCAAGGGCGGCGCCTTCGACATCGCCTTCAACGCCGCCTCCTTCGTCATCCTCGCCTTTCCGGCCATCGTGGCGGTCATTGCCATCGTCGCCTTCTGGGGCCAGACGCTGACCAAGATCACCGTCATCATCGGCGTCGGTACCATCCCCATCATGTTCCGGGTGGTGCGGGCCTCGTCGCTGTCGTTCGCCAACCGCGACTTTGTGATGGCGGCCAGAACCTTGGGGGCTACCAGTAGACGGATCATCTTCCGGGAGATCCTCCCCAACGTCGTTCCGGCCGCGGTGTCCTTCGGACTCATCACCGTGGCCGGAGTCATCGTGCTGGAGGGATCGCTGGCCTTCCTCGGCCTCTCGGTGGCGCTCCCGACTCCCTCGTGGGGGAACCTGATCGCGGAGGGAACCTCGAACGGGAACCTGCAGACCAACCCGTACATCATGATGTGGCCGGCGCTGGCCATGTTCCTCCTCCTGTTGTCCATCAACCTCATCGGCGACCGTCTGCGCCAGCGGTTCGACATCCGGGAAGGCCTGTTGTGAGCAATCGCCAGGCGGTCGGGGTGACCGAGGGGAGAATCGAGTTCCCCGACGTCACCGACTTCGCCGATCCGTTGCTGGTGGTCAACGATCTCCACACCTCGTTCCGCACCGGACGGGGCACCGTGCACGCAGTGGACGGGGTGTCGTTCAGCGTCAACCGGGGAACCACCCTTGGGGTGGTCGGTGAGTCGGGATCGGGCAAGACGGTGCTGGCCCGCTCGATCATGGGCCTGCTCCCGGTGCGCGACGTCATCCGTAGCGGGACGGTGGAGTTCACCGGTCACGAGATGACGACCATGGCACCGGCTCAGCTCCGCCAGGTGTGGGGCGCCCAGATGAGCATGATCTTCCAGGACCCGATGACCGCCCTCAACCCGGTGGTCCGGATCGGCAACCAGATCACCGACTCGCTCCGGCTCCACTTGGACATCGATCGGAAGGAAGCCAACGCCACCGCGGTGGAGCTGCTCCGGTCGGTCGGAATTCCGTCGCCCGAAGAGAGGATCCGCTGGTACCCATTCCAGCTGTCGGGAGGCATGCGGCAGCGGGTGATGATCGCCATCGCCCTGGCCTGCGCGCCGCGGCTGGTGTTGGCCGACGAACCGACCACCGGGCTCGACGTCTCGGTGCAGGCCCAGATTCTCGATCTGCTCCAGGCCATGCAGCGCGAACGCCACATGGCGATGATCCTGGTCACCCACGACCTCGGGGTGGTGGCGAAGCGGGCCGACGAGATCGCGGTGATGTATGCCGGACGCATCGTTGAGAGGGCCCCGACCCGCACCCTGTTCGCCCACACCCGGATGCCGTATACCCGGGCGTTGATGAACTCGATCCCTCGGTTGGCCGACCCGAGCGGGACCCGGCTGCAGGCCATCGCCGGAAGGCCACCGGATCTGATCCATCCTCCCCAGGGGTGTCGATTCGCACCCCGCTGTCCCTACGTCCAAGACAAATGCCGGGAGTCCGATCCCCCGCTGCGTACCGCGGCGTCGTCCGAGCACGTCTTTGCCTGCTGGTTCCCACTGGTGGACGGGGCTCCCCCACCGGCAGCGGGTCCGACGCCCTCGCTCGATCCGGAGACTCAGTCATCATGACCACCGACACGACCACCAGCACGCCGACTCCCGCACCCACTGAGGGTTCGCCCGGGCCGGGTTCCGACGATCTGGTGCTGCAGGTTGAGCACCTGGTGGTGGAGTTCCGGAGCGGCCGGCAACGGGTGCAGGCGGTGACCGACATCAGCTTCGAGGTGAGGAAGGGCGAAACCCTCGGGCTGGTCGGCGAATCCGGTTGCGGGAAGACGACCACCGGCCGCGCCCTGGTCCAGGTCCAGAAGGCGACATCGGGCACCGTCCGATTCAACGGTCAGGATCTCACCAAGCTCTCGGGCAAGGCGTTGCGGAGGACCCGGACCAAGATGCAGATGATCTTCCAGGATCCGATCTCCTCTCTCAACCCCCGCCGTCGGATCCGCGACATCGTGGCGGAGCCCCTCGCCATCTGGGGCATCGGCTCCAGGGCCGAGCGCGATGCCAAGGTCCGCTCGATGCTCGACTCGGTGGGAATCGACCCGGACACCGCCGGGGACCGGCGACCCCAGGAATTCTCCGGCGGCCAATGCCAGCGGATCAGTATCGCCCGCTCCCTGATGGCCAACCCGTCGCTGCTCATCTGCGACGAGCCGGTGTCCGCCCTCGATGTCTCTGTCCAGGCCCAGATCCTCAATCTGCTGGCCGACCTCAAGGGCGAGTTCGGTCTCACCATGGTCTTCATCGCCCACGACCTGGCGGTGGTGAAGAACGTCAGCGACCGGGTGGCGGTGATGTACCTGGGCAAATTGGTGGAGGTGACCGGCTCCGACGAGCTCTACCGCTCACCGGCCCATCCGTACACCGAGGCGTTGATGGCCTCGATCCCCGAACCGGATCCCGAGCACCAGTCGGTCCATAAGGCACTCACCGGCGAGCTCCCCTCCGCCCTGCATCCCCCATCGGGATGCCGTTTCCGGACCCGGTGCCCATACGCCCAGCAACGATGCACCGACGAGGAGCCACCGCTCCGGGAGATCCTCCCCGGGCATCAGGTGGCCTGTCACTTCCCGCTGGTCAAGACCCCGGCCGGCTCGGTGGCTGCTTCGGTGTGACCGGCCGGCGCCAGCCGCAGGACCAATCCTTGTTCGGGTGGTCGCGGCCTGGCAGTGCGGTCACCGACCACACTGGTGAGGTGTCGTTCACCATTCGTAATGCCCGGTTGACAGAGATGCCTGAGTTGCAAGGCATCTATGAGCGCGCCTCCCTCTCGAACGAGCAGGATCACGGGCGGCTCCTGGACAACCCGGAGTGGCTGGTGTTCACCGAGGAGGGTGTCCGGGAAGGCCGGACACGGGTTGCAGCCGATCATCGGGACTCCGCGGTTGGGTTCGCCACCTACCGCATTGTCGACGGAATAGCCGAGCTCGAGGACCTCTTCGTCGACCCAGCCTGGATGCGGCGCGGAGTCGGGGCCGCCATGGTGCGTGACATCTCGGTGAAAGTCCATGGCCTGAGGTTCGCTACCCTCGAGGTGACGGCCAACCCCCACGCGATGGCTTTCTACGAGCACCTCGGGTTCGTGGCCACCCACATGGTCGCGACTGAGCTCCACCCGGCCGCACCCCGGATGGTGAGACGGACCGGCTGACGGGCTGTCTACCGACAGATCTCGCCTTTACGAGAGCACCGGGCATGGAGCCATCTAGGAAGCGAGGTCCTGCACCGACGTGGAGAGGAGGCAGAATTCGTTGCCTTCGGGATCAGCCAACACAACCCAGGTGGCGCCCGTTGACTGACCCACGTCGACGGGCGAAGCACCCAGGTGCACGAGTCGCGCGAGCTCGTCAGGGGTGGACACTCCGTCGGCCCGGAGATCGAGATGCAGTCGATTTTTCACCGTCTTGGTCTCCGGAACGGGAAGAAAGTCGATGACGGGCCAGGCTCCATTTGCCGCGGCAATGCTCACCCCCCCATCGGATTGCTCGACGATGTGCCATCCAAGGACCGAACACCAGAACTCGGCCACGGTAAAAGGGTCAAGCGCATCCACGACAATGTTGGTGAGGCGACTGGGCATGGTGCGACGATAGCAACCGTGTCCGACGATCTACTTTCCCGCGAGTGCATGGAAAGCCACAGCGGCGGCAGTTGCTACGTTCAGCGAGTCGACCCCGTCCGCCATCGGGATGGAGACCACCACGTCGGACGCGGCCAGCACCGTATCGGTGAGGCCCGGCCCCTCCGCACCCAGAAGCAGGGCCACGCCGACCGGGGGTCCGGAGTCAGACATTCGGGCCCTCAGGTCGGTGAGACTGAGGACCGGGGCCCCGCCGTCGCGAGCTGGACGTGGTGCCAACGCCGCGACGACGTAGCCGGCGTCACGCACCTGGTCGAGTCCGGCCGGCCACGGAGTGAGCCGGGCGAACGGCATGTGGAGGACATGCCCAACGGACACCCGGATCGACCGCCGGTAGAGAGGGTCGGCACACGTCGGATCCAGACCGATGCCGGCCACCCCGAAGGCAGCGGCGTTGCGGAACAGAGCTCCGATGTTCTCATGGTCGTTGAGGCCCTCGAGAACGGCGAGTAGCGGAGGAACTCCTTCCCGAGCGACCCTTTTTGCGGCCTCCGCCAGCATCTGTCCGATGCTGGTCGGCGGTGGACGGCTGGCGATCGCCACCACGCCCCGGTGGAGGGCGAAGCCGACGGTGCTGGACACCAGGGCACGGGACCCCACGAACACCGGCGCCCCCTGGGCCCGGGTGGCGGCCACCAGGTCACTGGCCGAGGTCACCTGGTGGTCATCGATGAGCAGCGAACGCACCGTGAATTGCGACGTTAGGAGCCGGTCGACGGCGAGCCTTCCCTCGACGACAACTACCGACTGATCGGCGTCAAGCCGGTTCCGGCTGGCCGGATCGCTGAGATCCCGGTAGTGGTCGAGCCGTGGGTCGTCGCGGTTGTCGACCCGGACGAGCGGGCCGAGCGGGCCGAGCGGGCCGAGCGGGCCGGGCGGGATCGTCCCATCGAACCGGCGGTCCGGGTCGTTATCTACAGACAGCGCTTGCCACTGTCGACGAGCCACGTGTGATCCGATACTTCCACTACATGCAGAATGACCTTGCCGGAGTAGACGGTCGCGCCTTGGGTGTCTCGGCTCGACTCCTGCCAACCTCGTCTCGGGATATTCGGCATTCCAGGGTTAGCGGCAAACGATTCGGCGGCCGCGATCGGTGTCATCTTTCCCATGGCGTTGGCCACCAGTGAAAGCGCGAACCCGGAATAGTTTGTGCAGACTGGTGGTGCGATTTGAGGTGTCCCACTGGTCGTCGTGCAAGCCCCAAGGCTGATCGGACCCCCAGCTACCATCGCCGCCAAGCACAACCATCGCCTCGTCTGGTGGCTGGACCTCAACCGGGCGCCCGCGCTACTCGGCGGATGACCCTTCGTCCGCCGGTGCAACCTCAGGAGTTGCCGGTGCAACCTCAGAAGCTACCGACGCCTCAGCAGCGGCAGGTGCCGCCTCGGCAACGGCAGGTGCCGCCTCCCCCGCATCGGCGGTCTCAGGCGGCGCCGTCGCCGTCTCGGCGGCAGCATCTGCCCCGGGGGTCTCGGCGGCTCCGGGCTCGGCCACGAAGTCGGCCCATGCCGCTTGGGCCTCGGTCTCCGGAGTGAACTCGGTCTCGGTGTACTCGAACGGCCCGATGTAGTTGCCTTCCGCGTCGTAGGCATGCTCGCCGAACGCCTCGCGGTACTCCTCGGAGACCTCGCCGCCCTCGGCCGCCTGCTTGATCGACAAGCTGATCCGGCGGCGCTGAAGGTCGATGTCGATGATCTTCACCCATAGTTCCTCACCGGGGGCAACCACCTGCTCGGGGAGGTCGACATGGTGCACGGCCATCTCCGAGATGTGGACCAGTCCTTCGATGCCGTCGCCCACCTGGACGAAGGAACCGAACGGCACCAGCTTGGTGATCCGCCCGTAGACCAGTTCGCCGATCTGGTGGGAGTTGGCGAACTCCTGCCACGGATCGGACTGGGTGGCCTTGAGCGACAGGCTGATCCGCTCCTTGGACAGATCGACGTCGAGGACCTCGACATCGATCTCGTCGCCGACGGCCACCACCGAGGAGGGGTGATCGACGTGCTTCCAGGAGAGCTCGGACACGTGGACCAGGCCGTCCATGCCGCCCAGGTCGACGAAGGCGCCGAAGTTGACCACCGACGACACCGTGCCCCGCCGGCGCTCGCCCGGCTTGAGGTTCTCGAGGAACTCGCCCCGCTGCTCCTTCTGGGTCTCCTCGAGCCAGGCCCGCCGGGACAGCACCACGTTGTTGCGGTTCCGGTCGAGCTCGATGATCTTCGCCTCGATGGTGCGGCCGACGTACGGCTGCAGCTCGCGTACCCGGCGTAGCTCCACCAGCGATGCCGGCAGGAAGCCCCGCAGGCCGATGTCCACGATGAGCCCGCCTTTGACCACTTCGATCACCGGTCCGGTGACCACTTCGTCAGCTTCCTTGAGCTTCTCGATGGTGCCCCAGGCCCGCTCGTACTGGGCCCGCTTCTTGGAGAGGATCAGGCGACCCTCCTTGTCCTCCTTGGTGAGGACCAGGGCCTCGATGGAGTCCCCCAGCGAGACGATCTCCGACGGATCGACGTCGTTGCGGATGGAGAGCTCCCGCACCGGTACCACGCCCTCCGACTTGAAGCCGATGTCGAGGAGAACCTCGTCGCGGTCGATCTTGACCACGGTCCCCTGGACCAGGTCACCGTCCTCGAACTCGACGATGGTGCCAGCCATGGCATCTTCGAGGGAGGCTCCGCCAAGGTCGTTCTCGGTGATCGAACGGGGGATGTAGACCCCGTTCTCATCGAAATGACCCATTTGCTCGGGGGACAGGAGGGCTGGGCCTCCTGGTACTGCCAATACGTCGGACATGAAGTAGGTAGCTCGCTTTCCGGACAGGTCCCGCGCCGCCGATGGCGACCATGCGGGTGAAGTCAGTGGTCACCAGGTTGTGACCGAGACACAATCTTACCCGATCACAGCCTCGCCCGGCCCGGGCCGGCTCAGGTTCCCTTGGCCTCCGCCCACGACGAACCCCAGGCCATCGCCACTTTCAACGGGACGGACAACTCCGCGGCTCCGGTAAGCGCGTGCTGGGTCAGCTCCTCCACCGCCTCGGCCTCGGCCGGATCGACGTCGAGGATGACCTCGTCGTGGACCTGCAGGACCAGATCGGAAGCGAACGCTCCCTCGGTGAGGGCGGCGTCCAGCCGGATGAGCGCCATCTTGAACAGGTCGGCGGCCAGCCCCTGGATCCCGGCGTTCATGGCCTGGCGCTCGGCTCCCTGCCGGACCTGATAGTTGCCGGACAGCAGATCGGGAAGCAGCCGGCGCCGCCCGAACTCGGTCACCGTGTAGCCGCTGTTCCGGGCCTCGGCCACCGTCCGCTCCATGTAATCGTGGACGGCCGGGAATCCCTCGAAGAAGGCGTCGAGGATGACCTTGGCCTCTTCGACCGGCACGTTGAGCCGCTGCGACAACCCGTAGGCCTCCATGCCGTAGGCCAAGCCGTAGGAGACCATCTTGGCCGTCGAACGTTGACCCAGATCCACCTTGTCCCGGTCGACCCCGAAGACCCGGGACGCCACCGTGCGGTGGATGTCCTCCCCGGCCTCGAACGCCGCGGTCAGGCCGGGATCACCCGACAGGTGGGCGATGGCCCGCAACTCCACCTGGTCATAGTCGGCGACCAGCAGCCGGCGTCCGGGCGACGGCACAAAGGCCTCCCGGAAGCGCCGGCCCTCCTCGGTGCGGACCGGGATGTTGTGGAGATTCGGGCGGTCGGATGAGAGGCGTCCGGTCCGGGCCACCGTCTGGCGGAAGGTGGCATGGATCCGCCCGTCGTCGGCGATCTCCGCGGCCAGGCTCTCCCCGTAGGTGGACCGGAGCTTCTCCACCTCCCGGTAGCGGAGCAGCGCCTCGATGATCGGGTGTTGGCCCCGCAGCTGCTCGAGGGTCCGGGCGTCGGTCGAGAACCCGGTCTTGGTCTTCCGGAGCGGGGTGAGCCCGAGCCGCTCGTAGAGGACCGACCGGAGCTGGGGCACCGAGTTCACCTTGAACGGTTCACCGGCCAGGTCCTGGATGGTCGCCTCCAACGAGCTGCACTCGTCGGCCAGCCCGGCGGTGATCTCGGACAGCACCTCCCGGTCCACCGGAACCCCGGTGACCTCCATCCGGGCCAGCACCCGCACCAGGGGAGACTCGATGTCATGGAGGAGTTCGGTTCCGCCGGTATCGGCCAACGCCTCATCGAGGGGCGCCCGCAGGCGGGCCACCACCGAGACGAGTCGAGCCGCCTGCAGGACGTCAACATCGACGCCCTCGTCCCCGCCGCTCTCGGCGTCGGTCCCGGTGTCGGCCAGCGCGAAGCTGCCCTGCCCGACCGACCCGTCGTCCACCACCACCCCCAATTGCTGTCGGGCCAGATCCACCACGTGATAGCGATCGATCGATGAGTCGAGGAGGTAGGCGGCCACCGCGGTGTCCATGACCAGGCTGGTGACATCTACTCCCATTGGCAGCAGGGAGCGCATCAACTCCTTGACGTCGTGGCCCACTACCCCCACCCCGCCGGGTCCCACCACGTCGGCCAGCGTGGCCATCACCTTGGCATCGTCGAGCATCCGGGGCCCGGCGAGATAGAGCACCGGATAGGTGTCGTCCGGCCCGGCCTCCGGCGTCAACGCCAGCGCGGACAGCGGCGACCTTCCCGGGTCGCCGGTCCACTGGGCGAACACGGCCAGGTTCCCGGACCCGAACTGGGCAGCGGCGACCATCGTCTCGAGCCCGGCCACCGCCTCGGCCGCGTCCTCGGGAACCTCGATCTCCGGAGACGCCAACCAGGGCGGCTGGTCGCCGACCGGGGTGTCGCTTCGGCCGGGCTCCGACACCGAGACGTCGACGCTGGGTTCCCCGCCCGGTCGCGGTGGCCCGAGCAGACCGTCATGCATGACCGTCAGCAACCGGGGCCACACTGTCTTCAACTCGAACTCGGCGAACAGCGCCCGGGCTTCTTCGGTGTCCCAGCCGCCGAGTTGCAGCTGGTCGATGCTGGTTCCCAGGGGGACATCCCGGATGAGGGGGATGACCTGTGCGTTCATCCGGACCCGCTCGAGGTTGGCGGCCAGGTTCTCCCGGAGTTTGGGGGACAGGGCGTCGAGGTGGGCGTAGAGCGAGTCGAGGTCGCCGTACTCGTTGACCAGCTTGGCCGCGGTCTTCTCCCCGACCCCGGGAACCCCGGGCAGGTTGTCGGACGGGTCGCCTCGCAACGACGCCAGCAACGGATACTTCTCCGGCGTCACCCCGGTCCGCTCCCGGATGCCGGCCTCGTCGTAGAGGACGTAGTCGCTCACCCCCCGTCGGTTGTACAGCACCCGGATGAACGGGTCCTCGACCAGCTGGTAGGAATCGCGATCGCCGGTGACGATGATGACGGTTTGTCCGCGGTCGCGGGCCTCGGTGGCCAGCGTGGCGATCACGTCGTCGGCCTCGTAGCCGACCGCGTCGACCACCGGGATGGCCAGCACCCCGAGCAACGCCCGGATCATGTCGAACTGCGGGAGCAGGTCGTTGGGGGTCTCGGCCCGTCCCGCCTTGTAATCGTCGACCACGTCGTCGCGGAAGGTGTCTCCGGGCAGATCGAAGGCCACCGCCAGCCCCGAGGGTTCGTGATCCCGGACCAGGTTGACCAGCATGGAAGAGAACCCGTGAACGGCATTGGTGACGATCCCGGTGGTGGTGACCAGGTCGGGAGGGAGGGCGAAGTAGGCCCGGAACGCCAACGACATCCCGTCCAGGAGCAAGAGCGGCCTGGCGGTGTCCCGGCGGGTGGGGTTGTCCTTGGCCATGGCGGTGGGATTGTCCGCGGTCAGGGGACGAGCGAGCCTTCGAGCACCTGGCGGGCTACGTCGATCATCCGGGCCCGAGTGCCCATCGCCGTCTTCTGGATGAACCCGAATGCGTCGGACTCGGCCATGCCGAATTGTTCCATCAACACCCCTTTCGCCCCGTCCACCATCCGCCGGGTTTCGAGTTTGTCCTCGGCGGACGTCGTCCTCTCCGAGCTGCCGCCGTTGGCTGATTCCGCCGCCTGGGACTCGGCATCGATGGCCCACTCCTGCTGGCACCGGGCCATGGCCTGGTCGATGGCCGGGACCAACTCGTTGCGTTGGAACGGCTTTACCAGGTAGGCGGCCACCCCGGCATCGCGGGCCTCGTCGATAAGGTTCCGTTGGCTGAAGGCGGTGAGCACCAGCACCGCTACTTTCATGCCGAGATCGCGGACTCCCCGCGCCGCCGACAGCCCGTCGATCCCGGGCATCTTCACATCGAGAATCACCAGATCGGGCGCGTGGCTCCGCACCAGCTCGACGGCCTCGTCGCCGCGGCCGGTCTCCCCCACCACGTCGTAGCCCTCCGCCTCGAGGATCTCTTTCAGGTCGAGCCGGATGATGGCCTCATCTTCGGCTATGACCACGCGCCTGCTCATGGTGACTCTGCTCCTCTCCCCCAACCTGAAGGCGGGATGCCCTGCTCGGTAAGACTGTTCGTTCGTAGGCGAACGATGATGGGCTCGTTCAACTGGGCCCGACCACCAGGCGGTCGAGTAGGTCATTCTGGCGCTGTTCAAGTTCGGCGATGGTGGCCCGCAGCGCTTCACGGGTCCGGCCCATGGCCGCGGCATGACGACTGGCCTCATCGTGTTCCCGGGAGGCTATCGGTGTTTCGGCCACCAGCGCTTTGAGGCGGGTGTCGTCAGCAATGTCGCTGACCACGGCAAACTGCTCGTCGAGGACGGCAAGTTCCGCGCGGGCGCGCTCCAGCCGCTGATGGGCGTCCTTGAGGCGACGTTCAACGGTCGAGCGATGCATGGGTCCGCAATTGTAGACACGGCCGGGACCACCCGTTCACCCCCGGCCGGGGCCGGCTTCGAGCCGCACGATTCGGGCGGTATCGAGGTCGACGGCGGCCTGGTCAAAGGCCGGTCCCATCCCCGGCGCCCGGCTGGGAACCACCCTCCGGGGGTCGGGGATGGGCGCGGTTGCCGGCATCAAGTCGTGACGAAGGTAGGAGCTGGCCGGGCTCAGGTCCCCCGGCCAGTTCGAACCGGAGGCTGCGGCCAGGATGGTGTTGACCGCCCGGGCGAATCCCGTCTCGAACATCCCGCCGATCCAGACCGGTGTCGACGATGCCGCACAGTCCCGGAACACCTGGAGGGCGGGACCGATGCCCCCGAGGCGGGAAGGCTTCACGCACACCACCGAGCAGGCTCCCATCTCGACGGCCGACCGCACCTTCTCGGGACTGTCGAGACTCTCGTCGAGGCAGACCGGGGTGGCGATCCGTTTCGCCAGCCGCGCGTGGGTGGCCAGATCGTCCCGGGTGAAAGGCTGCTCGAGGCAGGCCAGTCCATAGTTGTCGAGTTCGGCCAGATGGTCGATGTCCGCCTCGGTGTAGTCCTCATTGGCATCGGCCTGGAGGAACAATCCCGGGTGGGCCCGGCGTACCGCCGCGATCGGTTCGATATCGGCACCGCGGCCGATCTTCATCTTGATGCGGCCGTAGCCCTGGTCGACCAACGCATCGATCCGGTCGATCAACCCGGGGACGTCGTCGCCGAACTCCCCCACCACCGCACCCACCGCCACCGGCCCCTGATCGCTGGGGACGCCGAGCAGGTCCGCCAACGAGGTGTCGGTGGCACGCAGGTGGGTGTCGGCCACCGCCATCTCCAAGGCGGCATAGGCCAGCGGCGCGCCGGTTGCCGAGGACCGAATTGCCTCGAGGGCAGCGACCGCGGGGAGCGCTCCGGTCGTCGAGGCCAGCTGGAGCAGCGCCGGCCCGAAGTTCTCCTGGAGGGTGGAGAACGAGCCGTTCACATCCTCGGTGTCGTAGGTGGCATCGGCGAGGGCGGCGCACTCGCCCCAACCCTCGACGGGGGATCCCCCGCGGCTGGCGGACAAGCGGACCAGCACCACCGGACGCCGCCGATGCTCGCCGCGGGAGGTCTGCACCGGATGGATGAGCTCCAGCTCGACGAGGCGGATCTCCATCGACTCCAGGTGGATGGCCGAACCCGCCCCGAGTCCCGCCCAGGCGGCCACCGGGTCGACCCCGATGATCATCAGAACGGCTCGCAGGGAAAGGCGGCCGGGGGCACGGGACGGGACACGACGGGAGCCTAGGGTTTCGCCGGCTGGCGCCGCCGAGAGGCCGGTGAGGCGGGATATATGCTGGTCCGCCATTGGCCCGGGTGGCGGAATGGCAGACGCGATGGACTCAAAATCCATTGTCCGAAAGGGCGTGCGGGTTCGAGTCCCGCCCCGGGCACCGAGCAGGTCGGGGCCCCGAAGAAGGCGTGCGCGGTGACCGACCGGTAGGAATCGATACGCCCCCAACATGTAACACTTGACCGGTTGTCGTGGTCGAAAGGTTCG
>DASZIT010000148.1:0-70019 GCA_035948855.1 Acidimicrobiales bacterium
GGCATCGGCGCCAGCTGGCTCGAGGCCGAATGGGACGCAGTTGGCCTCGACTTTGCCACCCGGGGACGACGGGTGGACGAGTCGATCGGCGTGTGCCAGCGACTGTGGAGCGAGGAGATGGTCGAGCATCACGGGGAGTTCTTCGACTTCGGCCCGGTGATGTTTGAACCCAAGCCCGCGCAGTCCCCCTGGCCGGCTCTCCACATAGGCGGGGACGGTCCGGCGGCCCTCCGACGGGCAGCCACGGTCGGGAACGGGTGGATCCCCATGAACCATGAGCTGGAGGACCTCCCCCGCGCCGTCGCCCGGATCGCCGACCTGCAGCGCGAGGCCGGGAGAGATGAGAGGGTGGAGATCACCCTCGGCGCTCGGGGTTCCGGTCTCGACGACCTACGGCGCCACGCCGACGCCGGGGTGGGTCGGGCGTTGGTCAGACCCTGGACCAGCACCAAGGACGCCCTCGACAGCATCCGGCGCTTCGCCGACGAGGTCCTTCCCGCCATCGTCGATTATCCGGTGGCCGATTCCGGTTGATGGCCGCCAGCTTCCGCGACGGCGCCGCTCGCCTTGGTCGGTCGGCGCTGCCAGGTGTCCAGGCAACCGGGCGAACAGAAGAGGACCGTGCCGGAATCGCCATCGTCGGCAGTCGCCTCGGCTGTCGTCGCTGAAAGCGGGATTCCGCAGATGGGGTCCCGGAAGCTCATCATCCCCACGGTTGCAAGGCCGAGGCTCGAGGTGGGGACCGGCTTCTCCACCCCGCGCACCGCGATGTCCTTTTGCGCCACCACCGCGCCCCACCGCGGCAGTTCGCTGACCACTGAAGGGGTGGCAAGGGCCTCACCGGCTTGGGCAAGGTCACACAGCCGAGCCGCCACATTGACCGAGTGCCCGATGTAGTCGTCCCCCTCCATCAAGATCACGTCACCCGAACTAATACCGGACCGTATCGACACGGTCTGGACCGGGCTGGAGACCTCACAGACGACGTAGTGCAGCTCGAGGATGCTGGCGAGGAGTGGGCGGGTGTCGACACCCACCAGCATGACGCCATCTCCCAGCCATTTGGCGATACGAACCCCCCGCCGACCACAGATGTCGCGCAGGAGGGCGCGGAACGCGGTAAGCACATCGACCGCGTGTTCGTCCCCTTCGTGCTCGGTCATGGCGGTGAAGCCCGAGACATCGACGAAGGCGAAGTTGCGGTGGACTCGCACGGACCGATCGTGCCACGTAGTCGGAGCCCCGTCCCAATCGAGAGCTCGGGCCGATAGTGCACCATCTCTCGAAAGGGCTCCACCGAAGGGCTCTCCGCGTCCTCCGATGCCACCAGACGCTCTGAGCGATTCGAGTGCCACAATGGCGGCGTGAACACCTCCGGTTCCGGACCTGACCACCTCCCGGCGTTCCTCCATCCCTTCGCGGCCCCGGCCGCCCTCCGGGGCACCTTTATCAACATCGTCAGGGGGTCCGGCGCTGAAGTCGTCGATGCGTCAGGGCGCCACTACATCGATGCCCTGGCCAGCCTCTGGTATTGCCAGGTCGGCCACGGGAGGGAGGAGATCGCCGATGCCGTGGCCCGCCAGATGGGCACACTCGGTGGGTTCCACACCTTCGACCGGTACACCAACCCGACGACTGACGCCTTGGCCGACCGTCTCGCCGGTCTGGCTCCCATGCCGGATACCCGGGTGTTCTTCACGTCGGGGGGATCCGAATCAGTGGAGACGGCGATCAAGTTGTCCCGGCTGGCCCAGGTCCGTGCTGGGCACCCCGAGCGCACGGTCATCGTGAGTCGCCAGCCTTCGTACCATGGGGTCACCTATGCGGCCATGACCGCATCAGGTATACCGCCCAACCAGGAGGGGTTCGGGCCGCTGCTACCCGACGTCGTCCGGGTCCCCTACGACGACCTGGATGCCCTCGATGACCTTGCGGAGGTGCAGCAGGGGCGGGTCGGCGCGGTGTTGGCCGAGCCGGTGGTGGGGGCTGGTGGGGTATGGCCAGCGCCCGAGGGATACCTGGCCGGGCTCCGGGAGCGGTGTGACGCGTGGGGCGCTCACCTCATCTTCGACGAGGTGATCTGCGCCTTCGGGCGGCTCGGCTCGTGGTGGGGGGCCGAGTACGCCGGCGTGCGCCCGGACCTCATCACCTTCGCGAAAGGGGTGACGTCCGGCTACCTGCCGTTGGGCGGCGTCCTGGTGGGCCCCGCAGTCCGGGGTCCCTTAGAGGAAGACCCCTCCTCGGTCCTCCGGCACGGCTACACCTACAGCGGCCATCCCAGTTGCGCCGCTGCCGCTCTCGCCAACCTGGATATCTTGGAGCGCGAGCGCCTGCTGGGCTCCGCGGCCCGGATCGCCACGCGTCTGGGGACCGGATTGCAGGGCTTGGTAGATGGCGAGGCGGTGATCGAGGTGCGTGGGACCATGGGGGTCTGGGCCCTCGGGCTCGGCGCCGACGTCGACGCCACCGTCCTGCGCAACGCGCTGTTGACCTACGGGATCATCGCCCGACCGATCGGCGCCTCCACCGTGGCGTTCTGCCCGTCCCTGGTCATCACCGACGGGCAGATGGAACAGTGCGTGGAAGGGGCCCGTCGGGCCCTCGAAGACGTGGCCTAGGCGCCCGGCGCCCGCCGCCGACTTGCCCCTGATCGACGGGAGGTGCGGCGCAGTTGGCACTCACAGATCCCTAACCGCTGGTTGTCTGTCCGCTCACAACTCTGGTCGAAGCTCGTAATGGGACACGACCAGGAGGTCCGACATGAGCAGTCTCAGGCATCGAGCACAGCAGCGGTGGGCGGCGACCGGCTTGGCCGCCCGGGTGTGGTGGACGGCCTCGGCATCGGTGGCGATGGCGGCGGTCATCGCCTTGGGGGCGGTCACCTTGACCGACGGCTCCGCCAACGCCACCGCCAAGAGTGGGGCAACGTCCACGATGCCGGCCATGGGGTCGACGGCAACCTCCGGCGGTTCGTCGATGAGCCCGGCGATGACGTCGTCCTCGGTGTGTCCGAACGTCAAGAACACCACCGTCATGTCCAACGGGATGGTCATGGCGCCGGTGCCATCGGGACCACCGACTGCCGCCCAGCAGTCCGCGGCCGATCAGTTGGTAGCCAACGTCAAGAGCTCGTTGACGAAATATGCGAGTCTCTCGGCGGCCACCGCAGCTGGATATGTTCCGGCCACCAACCCCAAGGGCTACACCGTTCACTACGCCAACTGGCAGACGGCCAAATCCGGCGACGTGCTCGACCCGACCAATCCCACCTTTCTAGTCTATGCCAACACCCAGCAGGGACCCAAACTCCTCGGCGCCATGTTCCTCGGACCTGCACCCTGCGTGCCCGGCCCGGACATCGGCGGCTCCCTGACCCAATGGCATGCCCATGACAACCTCTGCCTGTCGTCCACCCACCAAGTGGTGGGGCAAACCAACTCCAGCGGCACCTGCACCACCGGCACCCACAACGTGGACACCTATTTCATGCTCCACGTCTGGGTGGAGCCCTCGCTGGCCCAGACCCACCAGTTCCAGGCGGATCTCACCCGCTCCGAGCTCGCTCCCATCATCACCGGCCAGGCATGACCACCAACGGTGACGCCCGGACGCCGCGCCTCAGTGCCCGCGTCGTCCAGATCGGACTCGGTTGTCTCTGGCTCCTGGACGGGCTCCTCCAGCTCCAGCCCAAGCTGTTCGGGCCCGACTTCGCCAACAACGTCATCCTGCCCTCGGCACAGGGGCAGCCCGGGCTTCTCTCCGGCTCCGTGACCCACATGGCCCACCTGATCTCGGTCCAGCCGGCGGTGGTCAATGCCGTCTTCGCCTCCGTGCAGATCCTCGTGGGCATCGGACTGCTCCTCCGGGACACGGTGAAACCGGCACTGGCGCTCTCCATCGGCTGGGCCCTCGGGGTGTGGGCGTTCGGGGAGGGGTTCGGAATGCTCTTCACCGGATCGGCATCTCCCTTGACCGGGGCGCCCGGCGCCGCCCTGCTCTACGCCGCGGTGAGCCTGCTGGTGTGGCCGGCCGCCCGAACCCGTGCCCCTCCGGATCGACGGGCTCCGGCCGCAGCCGATGGACCATTGGGCGCAGCCGGTGGCCGCGCCGTCTGGGCCGCGCTCTGGGTCGGGATGGGCTTGCTCTGGCTACTGCCGGCCAACCGGACTCCGGGGTCGGTCGCCGGTGCCATCCAGGGGGCAGCTTCCGGAGAGCCGGGTTGGCTCTCCCACCTGGAGATGGCGGCATCCAACCTCTTTGCCGGGCGGGGCAGCTCGACGGCCGTCGTCACCGCCGCCGCCTCCATGGTCATCGGGCTCGGGCCCCTGGTGACCAAACGCTCCTGGCCATACCTGGTGGCCGGGATGGCGCTCGCCCTCGACTACTGGGTCTTCGGTCAGGCCTTCGGCCAGATGTTCACCGGCGGCGGGACCGATCCCAGCACCGGGCCGCTGGTGATCCTCCTCGCCGTCGCCCTGTTCCCGAATGCCGCCCCTCCGGGCACTCTGGCAGCCGCCCGCACCGCCCGAACCCAGGAGGTTCTCCCGCTCCCAGTCGAATGGGCGCCGACACCCGCCTCGGGCACCGGGGTTCCGGTGCACTAGGGCGCCCGCCGGGTACAGTGCGCTGGACCGCAGGGAGGACCCGATGCCATACGCCCACAACGGCTCCGTTGACATCTACTACGAGACGTTTGGAGACCCCGCCCATCCTGCCTTGTTGATGATCAACGGACTCGGCTCGCAGTGCATCAGCTACCGGTCGGAATGGTGCGATCGGTTCGTGGCCCGGGGATTCTTCACGATTCGGTTCGACAACCGGGACGTCGGACTCTCCACCAAGTTCGAGGACGTCACCCCGGACATGGGCGCGGTGATGCAGGCGCTCCGTGAAGGCAAGGAGCCGAATGTCGCCTACCGGCTTGGCGACATGGCCACCGACGCGGTGGCGGTGCTCGACGACCTGGGGATCGAGACGGCGCACGTCATGGGGGTGTCGATGGGCGGGATGATCGTCCAGCAGCTTGCCATCGACCATCCCGAACGCCTGGCCTCGATGACCTCGGTCATGTCCACCACCGGCGACCCGGACGTCGGTCAGTCGTCGCCGGAGGCGTTCGCCATCCTCACCGGTCCACCCGCCACTGATCGGGACTCGGCCATCGCCCGCCACCTCGAAGGGAATCGCACGTTCGGCAGCCCCGGCCACTTGGACGCCGATCGCCTCGCGCAAATAGCGGGGGAAGCCTTCGACCGGTGTTTCCATCCGGCCGGGGTGGCCCGCCAGATGACCGGGGTGATGGCGTCGGGAAGCCGGTCCGAGGGCCTCCGTGGGGTCAGGGTGCCCGCCCTGGTCATGCACGGTGACGCCGACACCCTCATCGATATCAGCGGGGGCCGTCGCACCGCCGAGTGCATACCCGGTGCCCGTTTCGAGGTCCTGGAGGGCATGGGTCACGACTACCCGCCCGCCTTCTGGGACCGCTGGATCGGGCTGGTGGCCGACCACGCCGGGGTCGCGGCCACACCGTAACTCCACCCGAACGCCGGGACATCGGTCTGGGCCCCATCGCGAGAGATTTTCATCGACCTCGCGGATATGACAGGGTCATGGTTCTATGGCGCGAGCGGAATCGACCTCCCGGCACCCGGCGGCACTGACAACCGGTGCGGTGGCGGGTGCGGCGTTGGGCTACTTCCTGCCGTCCGTGCTGGTCCTCCCGACCTTCTGGAAGGAACCCCCCGAGTCACTTCCCGGTCGGTTGTGCCGTTGGCGGGCGCCATCAGCCCGTCCCGAGGTGGGCCTCACCTTCGACGACGGGCCATCCACCGACACCGATCAAACGCTCGATGTGCTGGACGAGCTCGGGATGCGGGCCACGTTCTTCGTCCTCGGCTCCCAGATGCGCGCCCACCCCGACACCGTGGTGGCGATCGCCGCCCGGGGCCACGAGGTGGCCTGCCACGGATTCGAACACCGTCACCACCTCTACTCGAGTCCCCGCGCCATCCGCCAGGACCTCGCCGATGCCGTGCAGACGCACCGCGACATCCTCGGCCGACCGCCCCGTTTCTACCGACCGACCTACGGCCAGCTCTGCGCGGCGACGATGGTGGAGGCCCGGCGCCACCAGATGGAGGTGGTGCTGTGGAGCCGATGGGGCAAGGAATTCGTGGAGTCCGAGCCCGAGCCCGTCCTCCGGCGGTTGGAGCCCGGCCTGCTGCCGGGCGCCATTCTCCTACTCCATGACAACGACGTGTCCTGCCGGGCCGGCACCGGGGACCTCACCCGGAGCGTCCTCGGACCGCTGGCCAGTTCCCTCCGAACCAAAGGGCTGACCTCGGTGACCCTCGAACAACTCCTTCCCCGCCCCACCTCGTCGTCCCGGGCTAGCTGAGGAGGTCCTCGGTCGTATCGATGTCCAATGCCTCCCCCGCACACGGAACCTCCACCACCAGATCGGGTCGAGCCTGCATCAGGGCCCGGGCGCCGGTATCACCGTGTTGGGGAAGCAGGCCCCACACCGAGCGAGCCAGGCGGGTCGGCGGGGTACGGGTTCCGTTGAAGCTGGCCACCGCAATCGGGCTGTCGGTTTCGGCTACCGCCGACCAGGCCTCCGAAGGCACCCGCGGCTGATCACCGAGGCCGACGACCACCACACCGTGTCCACGCTGCTCGGCGGCGGCGATCCCGGCCAGGAGGGAGCTCGCCTGGCCCGATGCCCACGCCGGGTTGTCAACGACCACCGCGCCGGGCAGGAGCGCGGAGAGGTCCACCGGGCCGACGACCACGAACGTCTCGTCGAGGCCCGCACCGAGAGCGTGATCCAGGGCCCAGGTGACGAGCGGTCGCCCGCGGAACGGGGCCAACAACTTGGGCTGTTCGCCGAACCGGCTGGACCCGCCGGCGCAGAGGAGTACTGCCGCCGTCATCGCGACGGGCGGGAGATCGGTAACCGGTGGGCTGCCGGGCTCACCCCAGGGGCCAGGGACGCATCCGTCGGCTACATCCCCTGCTCGCCGGCCACGATCGCCTGGCGAATTCGGGGGTAGGTGCCACAGCGGCAGATGTTGCGGATGGTGTCCAGATCGGCGTCGGTGATGGTGCGGCCCTCGGCCTCGACCTCGTGGACCAGCGCGACCGCGGCCATGATCTGCCCGGGCTGGCAGTAGCCGCACTGGGCGACGTCGAAGGACAGCCAGGCTTCTTGCATCGGGTGCAACGGTTTGCCGACGGTAGCCGGCAGGCCCTCGATGGTGGTGATCTCGTCGGTCGGTTTGATGTCGGAGACCGGGACCGCGCAGGGGTTGAAGGCCTTCCCGTTGATGTGGCTGGTGCAGGCCCGGCAGACTTCGAGCCCGCAACCGTACTTGGGTCCATGGATGCCGAGCAGGTCGCGCAGCACCCAGAGCAAGCGGACGTCGTCCTCGACGTCCACGCTGACCGTCTTCCCGTTGACCTTGAATGTTTGTGTCGGCACGGTAACTCCTAGAAGGTATTGGAAAGGCCGTCAGTGGGCGATTCGGGAAGCGGCGGAATGACCGGCGTCGGAGTGAACCCGAGCGGGCCGTTGTGATTGATGGGAAAGCTGGTCGGCACGGTTCCGGTGGCCCGGGCGTAGGCGCACGCCACTGCGGCCATGGACGCGGCGACCCCGAACTCGCCGGCGCCCCCGGGCTGGCCGGTGGTAGGCGGCATCACGATGATCTCCACCTCCGGCGGCACGTTCCACTGCCGGGTATAGAAGTAATTGTCCCAGCTGCCTTCGAGCGGGAGCCCGTTCTCGAAGTGCAGGCTGGAGGTGAGGGCCTGGGCGATCCCGTCCATCAGCCCGCCCATCATCTGCGCCTCCAGGCCGCGGGGGTTGATCGGCAGGCCGACGTCGACGACGAACACCGCCTTGGTCACCCTTGGTCCAGTGGCGGCGTTGGGCACGGTCCGGTTGACCGTCGCCGGGGTGCAGTCGATCTCGACCAGGGCGGCACACACTCCCTTGTATTCGGCGTGGAAGGCGATCCCCTGGGCCGTCCCCGGGGCCATGGTCCGGCCCCAGTTCCCGACCTGGGCCGCCTTGTCCAGCACCGCCAGCGACCGGGCCTCCTTCAGGAATTGGCGCCGGAACCGGTACGGATCCATCCCCATGCCCTTGGCGATCTGGTCGACCATCAGCTCCTGGGCGGTGCCGACGTCGGGTGAGTAGATGTTCCGCATGCTGCCGGTGTGGAACCCCATGTCGACCTCGTTGAGCAACTGCGAGGTGACCCCGAAGTTGTAGGGCACGTTCTGGGTGAGCTCGAAGATGCTCTCGGCGTAGCCGAGGTTGCCCAGGGGCAGCTCGGCCAGCGTCGAGGACAGGATCTCGCCGAACCCATGGGTGAAGTCGGTGGACACGCTGGTGTGCCGCTGTTCGAAGGTCAACACGTTGCCGGCCACGAACGAGGCCCGGACCCGGTTGGTGGCCATCGGGTGGGTGCGACCGTGGCGGAAGTCATCGGTGCGGTGCCACATCAGCTTGACCGGCTTCCCCAATTTTTGCGAGATCTCCGCGGCTTCGAGGGCGGCGTCGGAGAACAGATGGCGACCGAACGAGCCGCCGCCCAGCATCACGTGCACGGTGACCTTGTCGGTGGGCAGGCCGAGCTTCTGGGCGATGTTCTCCTGGGCCAGGATCGGGACCTTGAGACTCGACCAGATCTCCGCCCGGTCGGCACGGACATCGGCGATGGCGCAGTTGGTCTCCAGTGGGCTGTTGCTGCGGAAGTAGAAGGTGAACTCGCTCTCGATGGTCGTGGCCAACAGGCTGAGGGGCGGGGCCAGCAGCGGCAGCTCGGCGTTCTTGAGCTCGGCCAGCACGGTGGCGTCGGACTGGTTGTCCTCGGAGCCGGGGCCCCAGGTGACGCTCAGCGCGTCCACCGCGTCGATGCACTGCCCGAAGGTCGCCCCCCGCACGGCCACGCCGGTGGAGATGGGCACCACGTCGGTGATGCCGGGCATGGTCTTGACGGCGGCGAGGTTGGCCACCGACTTGACCGTGCCGTTGATGGTCGGGGGCCGGCACACCATGGTCGGGAGCGCGTTCGGGACCTCGAGATCCATGGTGAACACCTTGGTCCCGGTGACCGAGGCCAGCGCGTCCGTCCGGTTCTGCGGGGTCCCGATGAGGGTGAAGGCCGATGTCGGCTTGAGTTGGACACTCAACGAGCTGGTCTGGGAGGCCGCCGCCGCCGTGGCCAGCGAGCCGTAAGTGGCCGTCGTTCCCGACGAAGAGGTGATGACGCCGTTCTTGGCGGTCAGCGACGAGACCGGGAGACCCCACTTGGAGGCCGCCGCCGTCATCAACCGGGCGCGGGCGGTGGCCGCGGCGACCCGCACGGCTTGGTACATCGACCGGGTGGTGTTCGATCCGCCGGTGAACTGGTTGAACAGCAGCTCCGGGCGGGCGTCGGCCAGGGTGACGATGACGTCGGACAACGGCAGGTCCATCTCATCGGCGATGATCATCCCTATCGAGGTGGTGATGCCCTGTCCGACTTCGGCGCGGGGGAGGGCGAAGGACGCGGTCCCATCGCTGTTCACCATGATCGAGATCAGCCCCGAGGTGGCCGACGCCGCCAGGTCTTGGAGGTCGCCCAGGTCGTAGAGATCTGAGAGCTCGGGCAGCGACGGAATCGCGGCGGCGGCCAGCTGGGGTGCCGCGTCGTCGGCGACCAGCCGGGCCGCGACCACCAGGGTCGGCGCCGCCAGCACGTAGCCGAGGAACCGACGTCGATTCATTCCCTTCGGGGAGGACTCGAGCTCCGGCACGACCTGCGGCCGCGGGTAAGGGGTCGGGAGGTCGATGTCCGGAGATGCCGTGGTCTCCGTGTTCCCCCGGCGTAGCCGTGCCCTCATCGATGGCCCCCTCCCCATGATCGCCGCACCTCGGATTGCTACATCGCGGTTCTGAACTTCAGGGTAAGCCCCGGTCGGGTCGCAATCAATGTTCTACCGACCAACACTTTCCCAGCCATGGTGTAACGGTGCACAACCGGTGAACTTGCGAATTGGGCCGCACCGGCAGCCGCTCAGCTGGGACTGAATCCCTCGATGCCATCGATGCTGGCGGCGTTCTTCTCGGTCCAGTAGGTCCGGATGCCTTCCGGCCCTTTTCGGGTCGACCACTGCTCCATCGTCGGTCGGTGTCCTTCGAAGGACATCACCGGAACGCCGTAACCGCACGAGTCGGCGATCCGGTGCACGTCCACGTCGATGATGGATCGGACACCCACGCCCGCCCCACCGGGGAATCGAACCGCCAGGTCGGCGAAGTCCGGGGCACCGGGGAACACCACTCGACCCCTCCCGTGCAGCCGCACGATGCGGGGCGGCCCGGCGAAGGCGCAGAACATGACGACGATCCGGCCGTTCTCCTGCACGTGGGCGATGGTTTCGACACCACTCCCGGTCTGGTCGAGGTAGGCCACCCGCCGAGCCCCCAGCACCGCGAATTCGTCTCGATTGCCCTTGGGCGAGCAGTTCACCGACCCGTCGGCATCCAGTGGGGCGGTGGACACGAAGAAGACCGGCTGGGCGACCAACCAGTCGGACAGACCCTCGTCGATGCCCTCATAGGTCTTACCCATCACTGCAGTATCGCGCCAGGCGTCCCCCCACCCGGGCCGGGGTGGAAACGGTGGCCCCGCAGTATCGTCAGATCGATGCCCCCGCTTGCCAAGATCCTCACCGTCTCGGACTCGGTGAGTGACGGCACCCGCCAAGACCGGTCCGGCGAAGAGCTGGCCAGCGTCCTGGCCGGCCACGGCTTCGAAGTCGTCGAACGGCGGGTGGTTCCCGACGGCGTGGTCGCGGTGGCCACCGCGATTCTCCAGTTGTCGGCCCATTTCGCCGGACTGGTGGTGACCACCGGTGGCACCGGCTTCTCCCCCACCGACCTCACCCGGGAGGGAACCGAGTCGGTGATCGAGCGCCAGGCTCCCGGATTGGCCGAAGCCATGCGCGCCGCCAGTCCGTTGGGGCGGCTGTCCCGGGGGACGGCCGGGACGATCGGTCAGTGCCTGGTACTCAACGTTCCCGGATCGCCGAAAGGCGCGGTGGAGTCTCTTGACGCGGTCGTCGACGTGCTCGAACATGCCCTCGCCCTCCTCGCCGGACAGCAGCCTCACTGACGCTTCCGGGTAGCGGTTGCCGCGCCAACCATCGCCGGGTGGTGATTAGTGTGGCAGCCGGGTCCTCATCTCGAGGCGCGCCAGGGGGGAAGGTCTACTTGTGAAGGACGTGCTCGACGACATCGAACGGTGGCAGACCGCGGGCGGCCGGGTCGCCCTGGCCCGGGTCGTCGCCGTCACCGGCTCGGGACCCCGTGAGCCCGGCGCGGCCATGGCGGTGAACGACAAAGGCGAAGTGGCCGGTTCGGTGTCCGGCGGCTGTGTGGAAGGCGCCGTCGTCGCCGAGGCACTCGAGGTGCTGGCCTGCGGGGAGCCCCGACTCTGCACCTTTGGCTACTCGGACGACGAAGCCTTCTCGGTCGGGCTCACCTGCGGCGGGACGGTTCGCATCTTCGTCGAGCCGCTGGACTGATGGACGGGCTGTTCGGGCTGGTTCGAGACTGCCTACGGGCCGGGACGACCGTGGCGCTGGCCACCGTGGTCGAGGTGGCGGCGCCGGAGGGCGAAACCGCGGTCCTTCCCCGGCTCGGTGCCAAGCTCGTCGTGCGGCCGGACACCGGACCGGCCGGCTCCCTGGGGGACGATGATCTCGACCGGGTGGTGATCCGCGACATCGAGGGAGCCCTCGAGGCCGGTCACAGCGTGGCCCGTCACTATGGGCCCCGGGGGGAGGCGCGCCGGACCGAACTCACCGTGTTCATCGAGGTGTTTGCGCCTCCTCGCCGGATGTTGATCTTCGGCGCCGTCGACTTTACCGCCGCACTGGTGCGGATGGCCAAGGTCCTCGGCTATCACGTCACGGTATGCGACGCCCGGCCTACGTTCGCCACCGCGGCCCGCTTCCCCGAGGCCGACGAAGTGGTGGTGGACTGGCCGCACCGCTTCTTGGCCAAGTTGACGGAACCGTTGGGCCCGCTGGACGCCATCTGTGTGCTGACCCATGATCACAAATTCGACGTCCCGGCCCTGCTGGCCGCGCTGGACACCAAGGTCGGCTATCTCGGTGCCATGGGCTCGCGCTCAACCCACGATGGACGTATCCGACTGCTGCGGGCCGAAGGGGTGGATCCGGAGAGGATCGGACAGATCATGGCGCCCATCGGCATCGACATCGGCGCCCGCACTCCGGAGGAGACGGCGGTGTCCATCTGCGCGGAGATCATCTCGCGGCGCGCCGGCGTGTTGGCGCCCTCCCTCCGGGACGGCACCGGGCCGATCCACCAGGCGGCATCGTGACCGGCGGATAACCGTGGCCCGGCTCCGCCTGTTCGGGCCGGCCAGAGAGGCCGCCGGGCTGTCGTCGATCACCTTGCCCGGAGGGAGCGTGTCCGCGGTCATGGCCGCCGCCGAGGAGAAGTTCGGGGAGGAATTCTCTCGAGTGGTGGCGGTGTCGAGCATCTGGTTGAACGGCGATGCCGCCGGCCCGGCAGCACCGGTGAACGACGATGATGAGGTGGCGGTGATCCCTCCGGTCTCCGGTGGGTGACGGCTCCGGACGGACCGCTTCTACATAGACATTCTATATAGATTCCTCTATGCTTATGGCATGGCCCGAGGAGCTCCACGACCGAGCGAAGCGTCCGAGAGCGGAGATACCCCGGGTCAGGCCCTCTTCGGTTTGGTGACCGCCGCGGTGAGGCGCACGCCCCGGGACATGAGCCTGACCTCGCTGTCGACGCTGTCCACCTTGGACCAGACCGGGCCCCGGCGCATCACCGACCTGGCCTTGGTGGAGGGGGTGGCTCAGCCGTCGATGACCGTACTGGTCAGCGGACTGGAACGGGCCGGCCTGGTCGAACGCCGGGCGGATCCGGCCGACGGGCGGGTGGCGTTGGTCGCGCTCACGGCGAGGGGCTCGGTCTACCTCCGGGGCCGGCGGGTTGCCGGCGCCAAAGCCTTCGATCAGCTGATCGACAAGCTGCCGGCCGACGAGGCCAAAACGCTGGCCGCGGCCATGACCGCCCTGCGACACCTCCGCGCCCTCGACGAGGAGGAACGCGACCCCGGCAATCGGCAGGCCCGGGACCGATCGGCGGCGAATCGGTGAGCGGCGAACACCGTACGACCGTCAGTCCGTTTCACCAGCCGCGGGCGGTCTGGGCGGTTGCCTTCGCCTGCGTTGTCTCCTTCATGGGGATCGGTTTGGTCGATCCCATCCTGCCGGCCCTGTCCAAGCAGCTGCACGCGTCACCGAGCTCGGTCGAGCTGCTGTTCACCAGCTACCTGGTAGTCACCGCGGTGGCCATGCTGGTGACCGGGTGGGTGTCCAGCCGCATCGGTGGCAAGTGGACGCTGGTCGCCGGCCTGGTCTTGATCGTCGCCTTCAGTGCCGCCGCCGGCGCGTCTCACAGCATCGCGGAGATCATCGACTTTCGCGCCGGTTGGGGGCTGGGCAACGCCCTGTTCATCGCCACTTCGCTGGCGGTGATCATCGGCGCCGCCTCCGGCGGCTTCTCCGGCGCCATCATCCTCTACGAGACCGCCCTCGGGGTCGGCATCGCCCTCGGCCCGCTGGTCGGCGGTGAGCTTGGGGGCGTCAGCTGGCGGGGGCCGTTCTTCGGGGTCGCGGTGCTGATGACCATCTCGCTGGTGGCGACCTTGCTCTTCGTCGACAACACGCCCCGTCCGGTTCGCAAGACGTCGATTCTCGAGCCGCTCAAGGCGTTGCGCCACCGCGGGCTGGCCACCATGAGCATCACCGCGCTGGGTTACAACTGGGGCTTCTTCACTCTGCTGGCCTACACCCCGTTCCCGATGCATCTCGGGATCCATCAGCTCGGCTACGTCTTCACCGGCTGGGGTGTCCTGGTCGCCATCTTTGCGGTGTTCGCTGCCCCCCGGCTCCAAGCCCGCTTCGGTACTCCCCGGGTGTTGTACGTCAATTTGGCCCTCCTCGCCGCCGATCTGGTCGTCATTGCCGCCTTCACCTCCTCCAAGACCACCTTGATCGTGGCCGTCATCATCTCGGGGGCGTTTGTCGGGCTCAACAACACCCTGACCACCCAAGCCGTCATGCTGGTGGCGCCGGTCGAGCGTCCGGTGGCGTCCGCATCCTACGGATTTGTGCGCTTCATCGGCGGAGGACTAGCGCCCTACGTTGCCAGCAAGCTGGCCGCCGACTTCAACGTCCACGTCCCCTTCTACCTGGGCGCGGGGACCGTGGTCGCGGCGATCGCGGTGCTGGCCACCGGCCACTCACTGCTGACCCGGGCCGAACAGCAAGCGGAAAAGGAGGAGTTGATGGCGCCCATCCACACGAGACAAGAATCTGACGGTGTTGCCCAATCCGGCGCGCCTTCGCCTGCCCCTGACCACCACCGCGGCCATCCTCCGATTCTGGCCGCGGTCGACGCCGGCTCCCAGGTGGGAGTCACCGACGCCGCCATCCGGCTCGCCCAGCTCTTCGACTGCCCGGTTGAGATCCTTCACGTCGTCGAGACCGACGTCATCGAGGAGCTGGCCGTCGACATCGAGACCCTGGATGCGGCCCGAGACATCATCGACGACAACGTAAACCGACTCCGCTCGGCCGGGATCGCCGGGGACGCCCATCTGGTCCGGGTGATCGGTGGCCACGGCGAGATTGGTCGCCGGATTGCTGAGTTCGCCACCGAATGCCACGCCCGGATGATCGTCGTCGGACCGCCGACGGACGGCGAGATCGCCACGGCGTTCTCCGCCGGAGTCACCGACCAGCTGATCCGATACGCACCCTGCCCCGTTCACATCGTGCCGCTCGGTTCCGACCATGAGCCGACTTCGGCAGGTCAGATAGTCGGCTGACCATGGCCGCCTCCAACGACATGGATCGCGACTCGCAGCCACGAGAACGGTCGACCGAACGCAAGGGAGCCCCGGCCAAGACGGTGATCGTCATCGGGATCGACGGCTCGGAGACTTCCTGGGATGCGTTCTGGTGGGCGTGCGGGGAAGCCGGGCGCACATCCGGCCGGGCCATCGCGGTGTTCGTCAGTCCCATCGGCGGCACCGGTGCGGCGGCGGCCGCCGCTCGCTACCCGGTGTCCATCGACGTTCGGGCATTCGATGAGGTCGCCATCGCTCAGGCCGAGCAACTGCGCAACGAGGCACAACTGTACGCGGCCGACCGAGGTGTCGATCTCAGCTTCGTTCACGTGCGGGGTGGCACCGCCAAGGAACTCCTGCGGGTGGCGGAATCCGATCACGCCGATCTGATTGTGGTCGGTCGATCCGCCAAAGCCTGCCACCATCTGGCCGGCTCCCTCGGACGACGCCTCATCCGAAGACGGCGGGCGCCCATCGTTGTGGTCGTGCCGTAGGAGGCCAGGAGCTCGGCCTCCGGAGGGCATGGGGAGAGCTTCCCGGGCAGGGAAATGGTGCGGTCGCCAAAAGCACATGCAAATGCAACGCCCCTATCAATGTCTGTTTACCTTCGCCTCGTAGCGTGATTGGTGGCAGCCGATACGCACCGCGATTCCTTTCGAACCCATCCCTGGAGGTCCGATGACCGCAACCAACAAGATCCGCGTCGCCACCGCCGACAAGACGGGAGCCATCACCCTGGTATGCGCGGAGGTTTCCTCCGCCATCGGGATGTCCGTGCAGCCCGAATTCCAAGAGATCGAAGGCGATTGCCTCATTCTCGAGCTCCGCCTCGGCGATGAGAAGACTCACTCGCCCCACCCGACCCGCCTGGCCATCGCGGTTGACAATGCCGCGCCGGCCGTCCAGGTGCTGAGCGCATGGAAGGAGCCGGATTCCGCCGAGCCCCTTCCCAAGCACTGCCACAATGTGCTGGGCGTCCAGTTCGACACCATGCCGCCGGTTGCCCATCGTGCCCTGATCGACAGCCTGCCGACGGCCCAGTGGGACCGCTTCGACGCATCCTGGCATCTGGCCGTGCCGTCGGTGTTCGCCACCCGGCCCCTGGTGGGGTTGTCGCATCGACGTGGCTACACCCACCGGTTCACCTCGTTCGAGGCCGCCGCCATCCGAGGAGGCCTCGCCTCTTGAGCGCCTCACGTCGACCGGAGTGATCGTTGGCCGGGGCAACCTCCGGTAGCGTTCTCGACCATGTCGAGCCAGCCGTTTGCCGAGAATCGACCCCCGGTCACACCGTTCATCGATCCATTCGCCAACGTCACCGTCGATACCGAGCGGGGTGGTGCGCCCTACGCGCGCTTCCTCGAGCTCTTTCGCACCCTCCAGGACACGGTGGTCAGTTCCAATCCGCCCGAGGACGTGTGGGACGAGGTGTCTGCCCAGTTGAAGACGGCGATCGACCTCCTCGAACCGTGGGCCGCTCCCGAGTGGCAACGCCCGGCGGGCATGCGGGTCGATCTTCCCGGCCGGGGGAATCCGCTGCTGGTTCCTTTCGTCTGGGACGACGAATCCGAGGGTCACGTCCGGGGCCGAGTCGTGTTCCGCCCCTTCCACCTGGGTGGGAACAGTGCCGCCCACGGGGGTACCCTGCCGCTGCTCTTCGATGACGTGCTGGGCCGACTGGCCAATTCCGTCGGTGGCACCATCGGGCGCACGGCATACCTGCACGTCAACTACCGGAAGATCACCCCAATCGGAGTAGAGCTCCAGGTTGACGCCACCGTCGAGCGCATCGAAGGGCGAAAGCGCTGGGTCAGTGCGCGTCTCTCCGACCATGGCACCCCGATCGCCGACGCCGAGGGGCTCTTTGTCGAGCTACTGCCCGGCCAGCCGTAGCCAAACCAGCTACGACAGGATCTTGTTGGCTCCGCTGCCCCAATACTTGTCACGGAGCAGTCGCTTGTAGAGCTTGCCGGTCGGCAGCCGCGGCAGTTCCGGATCGAAGTCGATGGAGCGCGGGCACTTGAGATGGGCGAGGTGCTGGCGGCAGAATTGGATCAGTTCCTTCTCGATATCGGGACCGGATTCGACCGAGGGCATCAGCTGGACGACCGCCTTCACCTCCTCTCCGAGGTCGGGGTTCGGGACCCCGAACACCGCGGCGTCGGCCACCTTGGGGTGAGTGATGAGCAGGTTTTCGCACTCCTGTGGGTAGATGTTGACGCCGCCGGAGATGATCATGAAGGTGGCCCGGTCGGTGAGGTAGAGATAGCCGTCGTCATCGAGGTAGCCGACATCCCCGACGGTGATCATCGAGCCGTCGGTTGACGTCGATTCCTTGGTCTTCTCGGTGTCGTTGAAGTAACGGAAGCGTGTCGCCGGCTTGAACCACAGCGTGCCGGGTGATCCGGGGGCAACCGGATCGAACGAGTCGTCCAGGATGTGCAACTCGCCGATGATCACCTTGCCGACGGTTCCCGGGTGGGCCAGCCATTCTTCACTGTCACAGGCACTGAACCCGATGGCCTCGGTCGCCCCGTAGTACTCGATGATGATGGGCCCCCACCACTCGATCATCTGCCGCTTGACCGGTATCGGACAGGGTGCGGCAGCGTGGATGGCAACCTCCAGCGAGGACAGGTCATAGCGGCTGCGCACCTCGTCAGGCAGCTTGAGCATCCGGCTGAACATGGTTGGCACCAGTTGACTGTGGGTCACCCCGTACTGCTCCACCAGCTGCAGGTAGCGCTCGGGGTCGAACTTCTCCATGATGACCACCGTGCCGCCGTTGCGGATGGCCAGGCCGACGGCGGCCTGGGGCGCCGAGTGGTACAGAGGGGCGGGCGAGAGGTAGATGAGGCCCTCCCGATACCGCCACAGCTGCTCCAAGAAGGTGAACAGACGGGTCGGCCTCCCGGGCGGGCTCTCGTCCAGCGGCCGGAGGATTCCCTTGGGCCGGCCGGTGGTCCCCGATGAATAGAGCATGGCGCTGCCGAGGGATTCGTCGTCGATCGGAGTGTCCGGAAATCCGGCGGTCGCCGCTTGGTAGTCGACGAAGGGTCCGTCCTCACCGGCGCCGTCGACCAGGAGACAGAGGGACACGCCCGGGCAGTGGCGGAGGGCCTCCTCCGCCACCTCCCGGCAGGCCCGGGAGGTGATCAGCACTTTCGATTCGCTGTTGTTGAGGATGTAGGTCAGTTCTTCGGCATTGAGGAAGGAATTCACGCAGGTGTAGTACAGGCCGGCTCGCTCACCGGCACTGCAGGTCTCCAGGTACCGGCTGTTGTTCTCCATGAAGATGGCGTAGTGGTCCGAGCGGCCTAGCCCATGGCCTCGGAGCAAGTGGGCCAGGCGGTTCGTCCGGGCTTCGAATTCGGCGTAGCTGACCGTCTCGCCGGTGGAGGCCATGATGAAGGCCGCTTGTTCAGCCCGCTCGATGGCGTGGGCACCTGGATACATCTGGCTGGCTCCTCGGTGGTGGCCGTTCTCCGGTGGTTCACGGTAGATCGGTCTGTCCCGGACGTCGAACGTATCGCAGCGGACCGATGTCTGGGGCCGGCCGGTAGCCTGCCGAAATGACTCTTGGCGATACCTTTCCGATGGGCCCGAAGACCGTGCACCGCATGGGATTTGGAGTCATGCAGCTCCCCGGTCCCGGCGTCTTCGGTCCTCCGCGTGACCGGGCGGAGGCGCTGGCGGTGTTGCGCCGGGCCGTCGAACGCGGGGTGGACCACATCGACACCGCGCAGTTCTACGGGCCCGACGTCGCCAACCAGCTCATCCACGAGGCGTTGCATCCCTACCCGGCGGAGTTGGTTCTGGTGAGCAAGGTGGGGGCCCGCCGGGACGACACCGGGCAGTGGTTGCCCGCCCAGACTCCTTCCGAACTCCGGGCCGGCGTCGAGGACAATCTCAGAACCCTCGCGGTTGACCAGGTCGACGTGGTGAACCTCCGGATCATGGACCACCCCGAGGTCGCCCTCGAGGACCAACTGAGCACCATGATCGAGATGCGCACCGAGGGTCTGATCGGGGGTATCGGGCTGAGCAATACCACCGCCGACCAGCTGGCGGCGGCCCGCACCGTCACCGACATCGCCTGCGTGCAGAACGCCTTCAATGTCGTCGACCGTTCGTCGCAGGCCGTACTCGACGCCTGCCGAGCCGAAGGGATTGCCTTCGTGCCCTTCTTCCCGTTGGGTTCGGCCTTCGGCGGTGAGCACAACACCGTCCTCGAGGCTCCGGCCGTGGTTGCCGCCGCGGGTCGGCTGGGTGCCACGGTTGCCCAGGTGGCTCTGGCCTGGTTACTGGACGACTCCCCCAACGTCCTGTTGATTCCAGGAACCTCGTCGCTCGCCCACCTGGAGGAGAACCTGACCGCCTCGGACATCGAGCTCGACGAGACTTCCCGCCAGGAGCTCGGAACCATCGGCGGGTAGGACAACCGTCGTATCTACCTCACCCGACGGCGTCGGTGCCTCAGCCGCCTCCGAAATAGATGGCATCGAAAGAGAAGACCTGACCGGCGGCGTCGACCAGCCAGTATCCCGGCGTTGCGCTGGACCGGTTGGAGGCCATGCCCACCACCGGCGTGGCCGGGGGGCTGGCTCCGGTCGAACCGTGGAACCGCGCATCACCGAAGCCGAAGATGCCACCGTCGGAGGCCACAAACCAGTATCCCCGGCCGTCGGCGGTCGGGGCCATCCCGTTCACCGGCTTGTTCAGGGACATGGCCCCGGTCGAGCCGAAGTAGGTGGCATCGCCGAAGGCGAAGATGCCGCCATCGGTGGCCACCAGCCAGTAGCCGCCCCCATCGGAGACGGAGGCGATCCCGACCACCGGCCTGTTCAGGCGGACCGCGCCCATGGATCCGTGGAAGGTGGCGTCACCGAAGGCAAAGATGCCACCGTCCGAAGCCACCAGCCAATAGCCGGCGCCGTCCCGGGTCGGCGCCAGGTCCACGATGGGGGCGTTGAGGTGTTGCCCACCCATCGAGCCGAAGAAGCCGGCGTCACCGAAGGAGAAGGTCCCCCCGTCCCCGGCCACCAGCCAATAGCCCTTGCCGTCCGGGGTCGAGACGATGTGGGCGATCGGTGAGTTAAGCGGCTGGCCGGCGATCAGACCGTAGGACACCGCGTCACCATGAGGTGACACTCCTCCCGCCGCGTCGGCCAACCAGTAGCCGCCGCCGTCCGGGGTGGCATCCATGCCCACCACCGGTGCGGTCAAGGTTCCCACCCCGGGGGGAGGCGACGAACCGGGCGGCCCCGCCGCCACCCCTGCGCAGCCCGGCAAGGTGGTGTTGGCGGTGCCGGGTCCGACGTTGTAGGCGACCACACAGATCTGGTGGGGTGAGCCGTCGACTCCGATCTTCATATCGAACCCGTGGGGCCCGACATCGCTGCGCGGAAGGTTGGCCGATCCAATTCCGCCGGTGGGCACGCCGTCGACCGTCATCTGCACGGACACCGGATTGCTCCCGGCGTTGGGGTCGGAGGCCCAGCCGATGACTTCGACGCCTCCGTTGATTCGCTTGACGCTTTCGAGATTCCCGGTCGGGTTCCCCGACAGGCCGGTCATGTCGTCGATATGGATGAACCCGGTGAACGCGGATGTCGGCACACCACTACGGACGTCGTACCCGCCAAGGGTGTTGTAGTCGTACTCCTCGACGTCAACGGTCCCGTTGGGCTCGACGTTGGCTACCCAGGCCACATGGCCCAGACTCCCGGTGCCCCCGCTGTCGGCGGCGTTCCAGGCCACCGATCCGATCGCCGGGGTGCCGTTCACCGGAATACCGAGCGACATCGCCGCCACTCCCCAGTTGTTGGCATTCCCCCACTGGGGACCGCCGTAAAAGTCGTTGAAGGCGACCCCGTTGGCGTTGTTGAGGCGCCAGGCCGCAAACGACGTGCACTCCCGGTTGAAGAACCTCCAGGGATCGATGACCGCGTCTTTGGCGGCGCTGGCCAGATTGGCGGGGTAGTCGTTGCCGAGCACGGCCGCGCCGGCGGTGGGTGTAGGCGCGCCCAGCTGGACGAGGGAGGCGACCAACGCCACGAGTGCCAATCGGTGGAGCCCACGGGAACCCCATCCGGCCCGCGGGATGTGACGCGACGCCAAGGGCATATCGACTTCTACCACGGTCGCAAGCCCAACTGGTGCCATAGGACCAACGTGCAAGGCCCGCGGGACCTCTCAGTGAGCCGAATCCATCGGGTTTGACGACGGTCCACCCACCTTTTCGGGATCAAACCGGAAAACTTCGGTTGGGATGTCAACCTTTGGGGACGCTCGTTCGTGAAGATAGGCAGAGACGTATGGAACATGGCGCCGAGATTGAGAGCTTCGACGATGCCTTCGACCGTCTATTTCGCATTGCCTATCGCTCCGCCTACCGACTCCTCGGCTCCCGGGAAGATGCCGAGGACGTGGCCATCGACGCGCTCACCCGGGCTTCCCTCCACTGGCGAAAGGTGCGGACCGATCCGGCGCCGTGGGTCACCACCGTTTCGGCCAACCTCGCCATCGACATCTGGCGGCGCCGGAAGCGGACGCCGATCCACCTACCGAGCTCCGAGACCGATCCGATCGACAGCCGGCGGATCGACCTGGTGCGGGCGCTCGAGCATCTTCCTCGTCGCCAGCGGGACACGGTGGTGCTCCGCTATTTCGCCGATCTCACCGAATCCCAGACCGCGGAGGCTCTGGGCATCTCGACCGGGACCGTCAAGCAGCACGCGTCCCGGGCCATGGTCGCCCTCAAGCAGGAGCTGGGAGAACCATGACCAGCTCCGGTGACGGTGGCAGGTTCGAGGACCTCGATGATCCTTCTCCCCCGCGGATGTCCTCGGCCCATCGGGGGGAGGTGGCCCGGCGTGTCCGCCGGGTCCGGCTTCGGCGGCAGGTCATGTTCAGCGGTCTGGCCGTGGCCGTCGTGTTCGGTGCCGCGTTCACCGCCGTCAATCTCCGGAACCCGGTGCCGGTCACCAATGCTCTCGGCGCGGCTTCGGGCGGGTTCAACCAGATGTTCTGGCCGACCGTCGGGTCACCTGGTCCTGGTTCTGCACCCGTCGAGCTGTCCCCGCTGGGGCCGTCAACAAAAACCCTCAACGACCAATCCAATGCCACCGCCGGCGCCGGCGCCGGGTCAGGTTCGGGCGTGGCAACTGGAGCTCCGAACTCGGCTTCATCCGGCCCGGGGTTCTCACCGGGGATAACGGTGGCGCCGTGCCCCGATCCGACCTGGGCGGGCGGGCAGTATTGCGGTCCCTCCCCCCAGCCCGGGAACGGGAGCGGTCCCGGCGGACAATGTTCAGGTAGGGAGACGGCGCCTCCGTGCGGCCCGGGGGCGGTGGTCGGTACCTCGTACCCTTACACCCTCCCGGTTCGCTGCGATGGCCGGATCATCTTCAACGGTCGCCGGTGGGACTCGGATCTCCTCCCACCCACCAATGGCCCCGATCTCTGGGTGTGGATGCGGCTGGTTCCGGGGGGCCAGCTCCGATTCATCGGTCCGGACGGGACCATCGGGTTCACTCCTGACCACGGCAAGCCGCCGCCGAGTTGTCGCGGTACTCCCTAGCCCGGCCCCCGATCTTCGATCTTCGAAAGCCGTTGGCTCCGACCTCGATCGCTTTGCCCTCTACCCACTAGTGAAGGAGTGTTGAATGAAACGCGTCATCCCCAACCGAAAAATGGTTACCGTGATCGGTGTCATCGCCTTGATGAGTGCCGCGGTGACCGGCATCATCCTGTCGGTCGGCACCAACTCAAGAGCCGGGGCGGCGACCACCACTCCGGCCTGTGGGAGCTCCGACCCGAAGCTCACCGTGCAAGCCACCGGGCAAGCCACCGCCACCCCGAACTTGTTGACGCTGTCGATCGGGGTCAACGTTTCCGACCCAACCGCGTCGGCCGCCCTCACCGACGCCAACGGCAGAGCCGGCAGCTTGTCGGCCACGCTCGAACAGGCCGGAGTGGCCAGCGCCGACATTCAGACGGCCAACTTCTCCATTCAGCCGAACTTCGACACCAAGGGCGCCATCACCGGCTACCAGGTGTCGAATACCATGCTGGTGAAGTTGCACAACCTGGCAGCCTCCGGAGCGGTCATCGACGCCGCTGCCAGATCAGCCGCGGATGCGATCCGTATCAGCGGGCTCACCTTCTCGGTGGATGACACCAAAACGGTCGATGGCACCGCCCGAGCTGATGGCATCCAGGTCGCTGCCGCCCACGCCCATTCGATGGCCGCCGCCGCCGGTGAGTCGATCACGGGAGTGTGCTCGATCACCGACTCCACGACGACGTATCCCCTCGCTCAGGACTTTGCGGGCGCCGGCGCCGCCACGGGAGCTACCGCGAACAGCCCCAGCGTTCCCGTGCAGCCCGGCACCCAACAGTCAACCGCCCAGGTCACCGTGGTCTACGGCCTGGCTCCCAAGGGATGAAATCGCAGGAGCCCAGGAGCGATTGCGCCGATGTCCGGACTCAGCTAGCCGCCTTCTCCAGGATGTGGACGCCGCAGGCCGAGCCCAGGCCGATGACGTGGGCCAGCCCGACGGTGGCTCCTTCGATCTGCCGGTCGCCGGCTTCGCCCCGCAGGTGGTGGGCAACTTCCCAGATGTTGGCGATGCCGGTGGCGGCGATGGGATGGCCCTTGGACTCGAGCCCGCCGGAGACGTTGACCGGGGTGGCCCCGTCCCGCCAGGTGGCGCCGGATTCGAAGAAGGGGACGGCTTCTCCCTCCGGGCAGAGCATCAGGTTGTCGTAGTGCACCAGTTCGGCGGTGGCGAAGCAGTCGTGCAATTCGACCAGGTCGAGATCCTCGGGACCGATGCCGGCCTGCTCGTACGCCTGGGTGGCGGCATTCCGGGTGAGGGTGTTCACGTCGGGTAGCACCTGGCACGACTCCTGCCACGGGTCGCTGGTCAGCACCGAGGCCGAGACTTTCACCGCCCGCCGTCGCTGATCGGGGTCGAGGGTCTTGAGCTTGGCGTCGCTCACTACCACCGCGGCGGCGGCACCGTCGCAGTTGGCCGAGCACATCGGCCGGGTGTTCGGGTAGGCGATCATCATGTCGCCCATGATCTGCTCGAGGCTCATCGCCTTGGAGTAGGAGGCCAGTGGATTCAGGGTGGAGTGGGAGTGGTTCTTCTCCGAGATCCGGGCGAACAGCTCGAAGCTGGTCCCGCCGTAGCGGTGCCCGTACTCCATGCCGATCTGGGCGAACACCCCGGGCATGGTCTCGGTCCCGATCCGGCCGTCGACCGGCGCCACCGCCCCGTACCGGCCGTGACGGGTCCAGGTGTCATCGTCGGTCTTTCGGGTCCCTCCCGACAACAACCCGGCGCCGGCCAGCTTCTCGACCCCCACGGCCAGGCCCATGTCGCACTCCCCGGCCCGCACCGCCATGATGGCCGTGCGCAACGCGGTGGCCCCAGTGGCGCAGGCGTTGGCCACGTTGAAGACGGGGATGCCGGTCTGGCCGATCTGCTTCTGCAGCTGCTGGCCGATGCCGGCGTTGGACATCATCAGGCAACCGGCGGCCAGCACCCCCATGTCCTTGATGCCGACGCCGCCGTCGTCGAGCGCGCCCATCGCCGCCTCGGCGGCCAGGTCGACCACGTCGAGATCAGGATGCTTGCCGAACTTGGTCATGTGGATCCCGAGTATCCAAATGTCGTCAGATGCCATTGCTCGCTGCCTCCTGTGGCTCGAATCCAAATCCGATCGCTTCCGTCCCGCTGCTGTCGGTCCCCACCGAATAGGTGGCCAGGCGCACCTTCATACCCAGGCTCACGTGGTCGGGATCCGGTTCCACGTTGATGAGGTTGCCCCGCACGCTGGTTCCATCGCAGTCCACCAGGGCGGCCACGAACGGGACCGGCACCCCCGGAGCCGCGAACGACACGATGGTGAACGCCCGTACCTCGCCCTCACCGGCGATCCGGACCCGCTCGAACTCCGTCTTCCCGCACGAGGCGCAGGCGTTGCGCCGATCGAAGAACCGGGCGCCGCAGGCTCGGCACTGGTTGGCGACCAGATGAGGATCGTCCCCCAGCTCCAGGTAGTCCACCAGCGTTATCTGGTCACTCAAGAGATCCCTCCCCGATCATGTCAACCTTCACCCTAATAAGTGCCATGACCGTACCTGACGCCCCCGGTGGCGGGCCAAGTGGGCCCGGGCCGTCCCGGCCGGAACGGCTAAAACCGGCCCATCCCTCAGGTTCGGCGTCATATATCCAGCTCCGCCCTGTTTTAATCAACAACCGGCCGCTACGATGCAGGCCAACGAGGAGGGCCGGATGTCAGGTTCGGAACAAGGCACGGCTGGTGACCACTCTCCCGGCGCGCCATCCGACGATCCGTGGGCCAGGTACACATTGCAGACCGTCCGGGGGGGGCTCCTCTCGTCGGTCTTCATCATCCTGGTGGTCACCCTCTACCTGGTGTTGCCGGGGCACAACCAGGTCAACCGGGCCGGCGCCTTCACCCTAATCCTGGTGGTCACCGCGCTGACCTACGTCGTCAGCACCCTTCCCTGGAAGCGAATCCTGGCCCGTCCGCGGGGTCGGATCGCCGTCTACGCCTGGGCCATCGGCATGGTGGCCATGGTCGATATCAGCATCGCCTTCACCCACGGCGCCCAGTCGGAGCTCTTCATCCTGCTCATCGTCACCTCCATCTTCCTGGCCGGGCCGAACTATCCCATCTCCGTGCAGCTCACCCTCGGGGCGGCCACCACCGCCGGCTATCTCGTCACCCTGGCCGCCACCGGTTGGGGCATCGGGTTCGCCACCTTGGTGTTCCGGCTGGGGGTGATCATGGCGTCCTCACTGGCCGTCGGACTCTTGAACCACGAGCTCGGCCGCTCCTTCCGGCGCCAGATGGAGGAACGCGACGCCTCCGAGAACCGGGTGGCGTTGTGGAGCCGGGTGGCAGCGGTGGCCCGGCAGATCGATGCCTCCGATGTCGACCACGTCCTCTCGGCGGTGGTCGATGCGCTGGCGACGCTGGGCTTCGAGTCGTCAGACATCTGTGCCATCGATGACAACGGAACCACCTACCGGGTGCTTCACGCCCGACATCTCGACACCGACTACACCAGCCAGCATCACTCCGCTTCCTTCGGCATGGTCGGCATGGTCGTCAAGCGGCGGCGAACGGTGGTCATCCGCGACTACGCCTCGCAGCCGGGGAGCGTGCCCGTCCTCGCCGGCGTCGGCTACCAGACGGTGATCGGGGGCCCGATATGGGTCAACGGTGAACTGACCGCCATCCTCGAAGGCGGTACCCGCCAGCACCGGGTCCCGTCCCCGGAGGAGGTCGCCGCCTTCGAAATGCTGGCCACCCAGGCCGGGCATGCACTAGAGAATGCTCAGCTGCTCGAAAAGCAGATGCGGGACGCCGACCATTTCCGATTGCTGCTGGAGGCAGCCCCCGACGCGGTGGTGGTGGCCGACACCAACGGGGCGATCGTGGAGGTGAGCAACCAGGCCGAGGCGCTGTTCGGATACTCGGCCGATGAGCTGGTGGGAAAGAAGGCGTCGATGCTGATGCCCGAACGGCTTCGCTCGGCGCAGATGGCCAGGATGGCCCGCTGGATCGAGGGGCTCGACCCGGCCGAGGCGGGCGAGGTTCGCACGATGTTCGCCATGCGCAAGGACGGATCGGAGATTGCCGTCGAGGCATCGTTGAGCACCCTCGGCACCGCCCGGGGCGAGGTGTTCTCGGTCGCCGTCCGGGATGTCACCGAGCGCCAGGAGTTCGAGCGCCGGTTGGCCCACCAGGCCACCCACGACCAGTTGACCGGGTTGGCCAACCGCGAGCTGTTCATGCAGCGCCTGTCCCGCTCCCTCCATACCCGGCTGACCGTCGATTCGCCGATGACCGTGTGCTTCCTCGATCTCGACCACTTCAAGTACCTCAACGACAGCCGGGGCCACCGGGTCGGCGATTCGTTGGTGGTGGCGGTGGCCCAACGCCTCGAGCATTCGGTCGACGGGCACTTCATCGCCCGGGTGGGTGGCGACGAGTTCGGCCTGTTGGTCGAAGGCCTGGCCGGTCATACCGACGCGGTCGGATTCGGTCACCATCTCCTCGCCGCCTTCGACAAACCCTTCGTCGTCGACGACATCGACTGCTATGTGACGGCCAGTATCGGCATCGCCTTCGGGCACGCCTCCGACCGGGCCGAGACGATCATGAGCAATGCCGATGCCGCGGTGAACCGGGCCAAGCAGAACGGGCGCTCCCGATTCGAGTTCTTCGACGAGGCCTTGACCCTCCAGGCCGCCAATCGGGTGGCGACCGAGGCCCAGCTCCACATGGCCATCGACCGGGGCGAGTTCCGGTTGGTCTACCAACCGGTGATCTCGCTGGATGGAGACCACCTGGTGGGAATGGAGGCCCTTATCCGCTGGCACCACCCGACCCGGGACGTGGTGCAACCGATGGAATTCATCTCCACCGCCGAGGAGACCGGGCTGATCGTCCCCATCGGCCGCTGGGTCCTCCATGAGGCCTGCCGACAGCTGGCCGAGTGGAGAGACCGGTACCCGGATCGTCCCGATGAGTCGATCAGCATCAACGTCTCGAGTCGGCAGCTCGAACACGATCATTTTGTGAACGATGTCGCCGAGGCGCTCCTGTCGACCGGGGTACCGCCGGAGCTCCTGATCCTGGAAATTACCGAGACCTTCTTCATGCGGGACTTCCAAGCCGCGGTCCGCCGGCTCCAAGCGTTGAAGGAGTTGGGCATCCGTTTGGCCATCGACGATTTCGGCACCGGCTTCTCGTCACTCTTCTCCCTGTCCCGGCTTCCCCTCGACATCGTGAAGATCGACAAGGCGTTCATCGACGGCTTGGGCAGCCGCTACGACGCGGTGGTGACCGCGGTTGTGACCCTCGGGAACGCCTTCGGGCTCGATGTGGTGGCGGAAGGAATCGAGACGCTGTCCCAACGAGATCGCCTGGTCCAGCTGGGATGCCGGTTCGCGCAGGGTTTCTACTTCGCCAAACCGCTGGAGCCGATCGAAGCCGAGGCGGTGTTCGCCCGAGGGATGGAGGCTGTCCGTCGCCCCGTCCACGCCGATCAACCGGCTACCTCACTGAGTCAACAACGACCCGGAGCGCTGGCTTAGCGGGGAGTGATGCCCCACGAACCCGTCCACTGGGCACCGGGGCTCAACACGTTGACGCCGTTCCCGGTGCGGAAGGCGTCGGGCGGGCAGGTCATCGGCTCCACCGCCAGTCCCCGGCGTCGCTGGTCGGGGGCCAAGGTGTCGCCGCTGTAGACCATCACGTAGTCGAACTGGTGGTCGGCCCACAGGGTGACTCCATTGGTCCCGTCGGGATGGTCGAGTTCGACCCGTAGGCGTCCGTCGGCGTCACGATGGAGCGAGGTGTAGCCGGTATCCAGCCGGGTGGTGCTCAGCAAGCGGCCGGCGTTGAAGTCGAACTCGGTCCCGGCCACCGGCGCCAACCCGGTGGGTAGCCCGCGATCGTCGGTGACGACCCGTCGATCGGCGGGCACCGTGAGCCGCACCATGTCGACCGTCGGGGTTCCCACGGTGAGATAGGGATGGAAGCCGAGACCGAACGGCAGGTCCGTCGCTCCGTGATTCTCGGCGTCGGTGACCACGGTGAGGCCGTCCCGGCCGAGCCGGTACTCGATGGTGAGCCCCAGGGTGAACGGATAGCCGGGCGACGGATGGAGGACGCACGCCATGGTCACCCGGTTCTGGGCCCGGCCGGTCATCGCCCAGGGAAGCCAGCGGACGAGTCCATGGATGGCGTTCTGCCTCGAAGGCTCGTCGAGGGGTGCCTGGGCGCTCACCCCCTCGAATTGATAACGACCGTCGCCGAGCCGATTGGGCCACGGGGCGAGGACCTGACCCCGGCCGCCGTGGCTCCACTCGTCGGTTCCGAACCCGTCGATCACCGGGTCGTCGTCAACCGTGAAGGACCGAAGGGTGGCTCCCACTTGGGTGATGACCGCCCGTTGATGGCCGTGCCCGATGACCCACTGGTCGCCGGTAGAAGAAGTGGTCTCCGACGGCCGCTGATCGTCGGGTGTGGTTCGTGGGGTCATGGTCATCGAGATTCCGGTCTGCCTGCGAAGGGCGGTGGATGTCGACCGGTATGGTAGGCGATCGGGCCACCGTGGCCCGGTGAAGGGCCTACCGGCGTCGGCGCGTCGAACCCGCGGCGCCCGGACCCGCCCCGACCTCTCCGAATGGGATCGCCGATGCGCATTCTGGTGACAAACGACGACGGCGTGTTCTCACCGGGCATCGCTGCGCTGGCCCGGGGGTTGGCCACCACCTTCGAGGACGAGCACCAGCTGTTGGTGGTGGCGCCGCTGGTCGACCACAGCGGGGCCGGGGCCGCGGTCGGACCCGTGTACGACCGCGAGTCGATTCCCTACGAGGCGGTACAGGTCCCCGGGCTCGAGGGGGTCCCGGTATTCGGCATCGACGGGCCACCGGCGCTGGCGGTGATCCTGGCCTGCATCGAGGGGTTCGGCGATCGTCCCGACATGATCGTCTCCGGCATCAACCACGGGATCAATGCCGGCCGGTCAGCTCTCCACTCGGGAACCGTGGGCGCCACCCTTACCGGCGCCCAATTCGGGGTACGGGGGTTGGCGGTGAGCATCGCCTGGGGCGCGGACCCGGTGCCGTGGGAGACACCGGTGGCCCTGGTCAACGAGCTGGTGCCCGAGCTGGCCACCATGGAGCGCGGGACCGTCCTGAACCTCAACGTTCCGGCCCTCCCCCTCGACCGGCTCGGCGGCATCCGCCATGGTTCCCTCGGGGCGGTGGGGCTCATCCGGGCGGCCCGCCCGGACCGGTCGGGGGAACCGGTCGGTGACTCGGCCGTCGACCACACCGGCGGGGCGATCACCCTGACCCTCCGGGGAGGACGCGGGTCCAACCGTCGCCAGGAACAGGCGGAGCTGGACCCCGATTCCGACGCCGGGGCCATCGCCGAGGGGTGGGCGTCGCTGACCCCGTTGCTCGGGGTGAGGGAAGATCTCTCCGACCAGGGATCCGACGCCCTGGCCAAGGCACTGGGCGCGGTTTCGCCCCGATTTCCCCAGCCGTCGGGTGCCTGAGCTCGCGCCTTTGTTTCGGTTGTGTGAACGGCTTTTACCACTCTGTGCACCGGTAATCTCACCAGTCGTAACGTAATTGCAACGTTGTTACTCCCCCGCTAGGGTACAAAGAACTCGCTCAGCGATATGGCGAAACGGCGGTGATGCGGTAGCCGAATGGCTGCCGGCGGAACCACATGAGGGTCGGCTCATTGTGTCGTTAGGTCAGCTGGGTCGAGGACATATGAACAACACACCGTTCACCCACCGACTGCGCCGACCAGGAGCCGCCAAACGCTGACCTGTTAAGGGTTACCCCGTCTGCACCTCGTACGGACCTCCTTGAAAGTCCCGAGCCGCCTGCCCTGCCCGGCAACAGTTCGCGAGTCGAATGCACCCAAGACGGTTGCCCGCATACCCATGCCACCCTCGAAGCCCCCCGGGCTTCCGCGACTTTGAGGAGGCGCAAGATATGCGCAAGCACCGCTTTTTTCTTTTATTCGTATCTGCACTTGCCGTGATTGTTGGCATCGCCATCCATCAAACCCAGTCATCCCAGGCTGCCGCCGGGAGTTCCGCCGCCGACCTCGGATCTCGGCTGGCGGCCGACAGCCTGGCCGGCGCCAACTCGGGCTCGAGCCCGGCCTCGACCACCGTCGAGGGACCGATGGGTGGGCTCGACATCGCCTTGACCTCCCTGCACGTCCCGGTGGCCGCCGCCCCGGCTGTCGCCGTCGCCCCGGCACCCACCAACCCGGCTCCCCCCACCACCACGTCGACCACCACTTCCCCGACCACCACCACGACCACCTCCGCGCCTCCGGCGGCGCCCTATGTGTCCACTGGCGGTCAATTCGCCGAGCTCCGCGAATGCGAGTCGGGCAACAACTACAGCGACAACACCGGCAACGGCTACTACGGCGCCTACCAGTTCTCCCTGCAGACCTGGCAAGGCATCGGTTACTCGGGTCTTCCCAGCGACGCGTCGCCGAGCTTGCAGGATCAGGCGGCCCAACAGTTGCAGGCCCAGAGCGGGTGGGGCCAGTGGCCGGCATGTTCGGCCGAGCTCGGACTGCGGTAGCCGGCGCGACAATTCCCCACTTGGTCATCCCGGCCAAGTGCGGCAGGCTTCGGGGGTGACCGAGTCCCGAACCCCCGGCGTGATCGCCTTCGTCTGCGCGATGCCGATGGAGGCGCGCCCGTTGGCCCGGAAGCTTTCACTCCACCCGGACCGGATCGGCGACCTCCGGTGCCGGTCGGGGAAGCTCGGCGGCCAGAAGGTCGTCGCCGTCGTCACCGGGATGGGCACCCGGTTGGCCACCGCCGAGACAACCCGTCTCCTGGACGCCACCCCGGTCGACCGGGTGGTGGTCGTCGGGATCACCGGTGCGGTGGACGACACCACTCCCATCGGGTCGTTGGTCCTCCCCGAGCTGGTGGTGAACAGTGCCACCGGGGACGAGTACCGCCCGGCACCGCTGGGCGACGGCTCACCCTCGGGCAAGATGTGGACCACCGACGTGGTGTTGACCGAGCCCGAGGTGATCGCCGGTCTACGGGCCCGAGGGGTCGTCGCCCTGGACATGGAGACCGCCGCCATCGCCGAGGTCTGTGAGGGAAGGGGCATCCCCTGGTCGGTGTTCCGGGCCTTCAGTGATCGGGCCACCGACGGGAGCATCGACGAGGAGATCTTCCATCTCAGCCACCAGGACGGGACTCCTAATGGGCCGGCGGTGGCCCGCTACTTCCTGAAGCATCCGGGGCGCATCCCCCGCATGGCTCGCCTGGCCCGGGGAGCCAAGCTGGCCACCGAGACCGCCGCCAGCGCCGCCATCCGAGCCGTCTCCTCGATCTGACCGTGCCAGTTTGTCGGAGCTGTCGGTGCTGTCGGGTCAGCTGAATCGCTCGTCGAGCCAGTCGAAGACCACCTGGGCCGAGAGCCGGATGTTGTCGGACTGGCAGTGGGTCGACGCCCCGTCGTCCACGCGGAACCGGCGGGCGGTGACCGGTCCGCCCACCCCGCCCACGAAGGTCTCGAACTGGGCCAGCGGCTCCATCCCTTCGCGATCCCCGACCAGGGCGAGCACCGGACAACGAATGGCCGCCAGCTGGTTGCCCAGCCGGTACCCGGCGATGGCATCCCGCCAGGCGGAGAACGACGGAACCCCGAACCGGCGGCAGATGGACTCGATCCCCCACTGCATCTGCTTGGGCATCAGGTCTTCGGGAACGCCGGCCACGTCTTCGGGCCGGATGTCCCGGGTCATCCCGAAGACGTCGCGACCCACCCACGCCTCCATGTAACTGCGCATGTCCACGATGGGCGGGTTGGCCACCAACGCCCGGACCCGATCGTCGCTGCCGGCACTGCGGGCGGCGAAGTAGGAGCCGAAGCTCTCCCCGACCAGCGCCAGCCTGTCGGTGTCCACATCGTTGCGGGCGCCGATCACGTCGAGCACCGCGGCGATCGGGACCTCGTAGTCGGGCCGGAACGGCAGCGCCGGGTCGAGCCGCATGCAACCGGGTTGTCCGGGACCGTCGAAGGCGAACACGTTCCAGCCGCGCTCCACCCCCGGCGCTCCGTAGTGAAAGTAGAGCTCTTCGGCACTCGAGTCGAAGCCGCCCACGCACACCAGGGTGGGGAACCGTCCGGGCCCACCGTCACCCGGATCTCGCCCCGTGTCCGGCCGGAGGAAGTACCCGGGTAGCCGTGAGCCGTCGAAGGGCACGTCGACCAGCTCGACCGGGGGCGCCATCAGGGATCCGGCCTCGGCGAAGCAGGCCCGGCTCCGCTCGCCGGTGCGCCAGGACACCTCGGTGGCCGGGTCCACGTAGTACTCCGCCGTCCGGTAATAGGTCGACGCCCGCAATAGATGGTCGCGCCCGCTCACCCGATGGCCGGCCTCGAGGCACCCACGGGCGGTCGCCTCCACCCGACGGGCCAATTCGTCGAACCCCCGGGCCCAACTCTGGGGGCTCCCGTCGGTGATCTCGTCGGCCACCGCCAGACACTCCCCGACGGTGGAGCCGCCGTAGTCGGCCACCCCGATGGCCTTGATCAGCTGGTAGTCGAACTCCTCGTCGCGAAACCCCTCCACCCGGATGGCGCTGCGGATGATGTCTGAGTCTCCGAAGGACACAACGGCTCGATTCTGATCGGCGGATTCTCGACACTAGGTCAAGGGTCTGGCTCTCCAGCTGCACTGTCTGCCACCGTCGCGGTGGACATCGGCCAGGATGTCGGCGGTCAAGACGACATGATGGTCGGCACCGTATCGTGAGGGCATGAGGATGCAGCACGGGCCGAGTTGTAACCAGATCGGCCGGTTCGGAGATCCCTTCCAGCTCCGCGGGCCGATCTCGGGCGGCCCTCGTCACAAGGTGATGACGGTCTTCCCCTCGATCGGTCGGGCACCGGTCCCGCTCAAAGCCGTTGGCACCTCATCGAGCGAAATGCGGGTGATCGGCGGAGCGACGATGCGACCGGTGAGCACTGCGTCAGCTAGGCGGTCGAGGATCTCCGCGCTGGCCTGCAGCGCGAAATTGATTCCAACGATGTCGCGGGCCTCGAGGGCGGCGGTATCGGCGACGTACTGGGTGGTGACCGCCGTGCCTCCGGGACGAACCAATGACGCGAGTTCCGCGAATGCGTCTGCGTCGCTCACCACATCCAAGAGAGCATCAATGCCGTCAGGGTGGGCCTTCTGGACTGTTTCCGCTATCGGCATCGCGGTGTGATCGACGATCTCCTCGGCCCCGTACCCTCGCATCCGATCTGCGGCGGCCTCGCGGACATTGGCGATAACCCGCGCGCCGGCGTCAACGGCGAACTGGGTGGCAAACGTGCCGACACCGCCCCCGGCCCCGACGATCAACACGGTTTTGTTGGCGAGCGGACCGAGCGCATCTTCCACCAGGGAGAGTCCGGCCATGCCGGCTGTCGGAAGGGCCGATGCGACCACCGGGTCGAACCCGTCGGGCACCAGGGTCATGGGGGCATCCTCGGTGACGGCGACATACTCGGCATAGGTCCCCGCCGATCCCAATGGGGGTATCAGTAGTTGTCCGAACACGTTCTGGCCGACGGCAAACCGAGTCGCTCCTCCACCGACGTTTTCGATGACACCAGCGCCGTCGGCGCCGAGCACCATGGGGAAGATCGCCGGCATCGGCCGCCAGTCGCCGCTGGCCAGCGTGCGATCCATGGGGTTCATACCCGCGGCAATGAGCCTGATCAGAACTTGGCCCGCCTGGGGTTGCGGCGTTGGCACCTCGGCCACGACCGGAGTCGATCCATAGTCATTGACGATGACGGCACGCATACTGTTCTCCTCTCATGAACCTCTGCCGATGATCGGGTGACACCCCGGTAGAGGTTTCCGACCGCACAAGCACGCTGACCCCATCCTTGCCTCGTAGGCAGCAACTTTTCAATGGAGGTCAGGAGGCTCGACCGGTCAGGGTCGCGAGGTCAGGGTCGCGCCGGAGCCGGGTAGAGGGTGTCGAGCACCGCCGCGGCCAGGCCGGCGCCGTCGAGGCCGGCATCGGCCAGGATGTCGGCGGCCCGGCCATGGGGCAGAAATGCCCGGGGCAGACCCATGGTCTCGGTCAGCGGGCCGTCGCCCTCCTCAGAGGTGCGCCCCGGACTGGCGCGTCGGACCGCGGCGGCGATCGAGGCGCCGACACCGCCATCGGCAATCCCGTCCTCGGCGCTCAGCACCAGCCGGTGCCGGGCGGCGTCTGCCACCATCGACCCATCCACTGGAGCCGCCACCCGCACATCCCACACCGTGACCCCCAGGCCCCGGGGCTCCAGCCGATCGGCGGCCTCCTGGCAGGCGGCGACCATCTTCCCGACCCCCAGCAGGCACACGTCGGGCCGGCCCTCGGGCGCCGACCGCAGCTGTCGAGCCGACAGACCGTGGCCGACCCCTCCGGTTGTGGGGGCCTCCGTCTTCGGCCATCGGATCGCCGACGGGCCGGGCAACTCGAGCGCCTGCTCCAGCATGACCCCGAGCTCCAGGTAGGAGGAGGGGGCGAAAACCGTGAGTCCCGGCACCTTGGTCAACAGGGCCAGGTCGAAGATGCCGTGATGGCTGGGGCCGTCCTCGCCGGTGACTCCGGCCCGGTCGATGCAGAACACCACCGGGGCCCGGTGGAGGGCCACGTCGAAGAGCAGTTGGTCCCAGGCCCGGTTGAGGAACGTCGAGTAGATGGCCACCACCGGGCGAAGCCCGCCCATGGCCATCCCGGCGGCGGCGGTCACTGCGTGCTGCTCGGCGATGCCGACATCGAAGTACCGGTCGGGGAACCGCGCCTGGAAGGCCAACAGGCCGGTCGGGCCGCCCATCGCCGCGGTCAGGGCCACCACCGACGGGTTGCGTTCACCGGCGGCGACCATGGCCCGGCTGAAGGCCTCGGTATAACTCGACGAAGCCGGTCGCCGCGACGCCCCGGTGGCCGGGTCGAAGGGCCCGACGTCGTGGAGGCACTTCTCCGGGTCGTGCTCGGCCGGGCCGTAGCCGCGGCCCTTCACCGTGTGCACGTGGACCACCACTGGCCCGCGGGTGGCATCGGCCACCGACAGGGCATCGTCGAGAGCCTCGAAGTCATGCCCGTCGACCGGGCCGAGATACGAGAGGCCGAGGGATTCGAAGAACGCCGCCGGGCCGCCCCGGCGGGGGGTGCCCATCGGTGGGGCGGTGGTCAACCGGGACACCGTCGGGGCGTACGACCGGCCGTTGTCGTTGAGGACGATCACCACCGGGGTCCGGGTGACGCCGATGTTGTTGAGCGCCTCGAAGGCCAGGCCCCCGGTGAGGGACCCGTCCCCCACCACCGCCACCACTCGGCGGGGATCCCCGGCCAGGCGCCGGGCCGAGGCCAGCCCGTAGGCGTAGGAGAGCCCGGTGGAGGCGTGACTGTTCTCCACCAGGTCGTGGACGGACTCGGCCCGGTTGGGGTACCCGGACAGCCCGCCAGCTTGGCGCAGGGTGGCGAACTCCTCCGCCCGCCCGGTGACCAGCTTGTGAATGTAGGCCTGGTGTCCGGTGTCCCACACGATGGCGTTCGCCGGAGAGTGGAACACCCGGTGGAGGGCCAACGTCAGCTCCACCACTCCCAGGTTCGAGCCCAAGTGCCCGCCGGTGGTGGAAAGGGTCGACACCACCAGGCGTCGGATCTCGGCCGCCAGCTCCACCAGCTCCTGGGTTCCGAGACGCCGCAGGTGTTGGGGGTCGACCACGCCCAGCGGCGGCGCCAGCCGCGGCGGAGACGCCGGCGCGGAGCTCACCGGTTCGGGCGGAGACGACGCCGGAGTCGAGGAGACCACCGACCCGATGCCGGGCTCGGTCAGGACCAGCAGCCCCGCGCCGACGGGAGGGGAATCGGTGGTGGCCATCGTCAGTGGGTGTTGACCATCGCCCGGAGCGACTGGCGCAAGGAGCCCATGGTGGCGATCACCGACGACGGCTCGTACCCGCAGTGGGCCATGCAGTTGGCGCATCGGACGTCCTTGCCCCGGCCATAGGCGTCCCAGTCGGTGGTCTCCACCAGCTCGCGGTAGGAGGACGCGTAGCCGTCGGCCATCAGGTAGCACGGTCGCTGCCAGCCCAACACCGAGTAGCTGGGCACCCCCCAGGCCGTGCAGGAGAACTCCTCGCGCCCCTCCAGGAAGTCGAGGAACAGTGGCGAGTGGTTGAGGCGCCACTTCTTGCGCTTCCCGTCGAAGGCGTCCCGGAACAGCTTTCGGGTCTGCTCGACGCCGAGGAAGTGGTCCTGGTCGGGGGCCTTCTCGTAGGCGTAGGCCGGGGAGATCATCATGGCGTCGACCTTGAGGTCGTCGTTGAGGAAATCGAGCACGTCCCGCACCGTCTTGGGCGAGTCGGTGTTGAAGAAGGTCGAGTTGGTGGTGACCCGGAAGCCCCGCTCCTTGGCCTCCCGGATGGCGGCCACCGCCTCGTCGAAGACCCCTTCACGGTCGACGGCGGCGTCGTGGCGTTCGCGCATGCCGTCGATGTGCACCACCCAGGAGAAGAACCGCGACGGGGTGAACTTGTCCAGCCGGCGTCGCAGCAACACCGCGTTGGTGCAGAGGTAGACGTAGACCTTGCGGCGGATGAGCTCGGCCACGATGTTCTCCATGTCCGGGTGCAGCAACGGCTCGCCGCCGGCGATGGAGACCATCGGGGTCCCGCACTCCTCCACCGCGCCGACGATGTCCTCGAGGGACAGGCGTTTACGGAGGATGTCGGTGGGGTGCTGGATCTTTCCGCAGCCCGGACAGGACAGGTTGCAGGCAAACAACGGCTCGATCTCCACGATGAACGGATAGTGCTTGGACCCTTTGATCCGCTGCCGGAGCAGATGGGATCCGATCTTGAGGTTCTGTCGCACGGGTATGGCCATCAGCGCACCTGCCTTGGTAGAGCGAATTGGACGGTTTCCTCGGTGATTCGGTGTTCTCGAACATCGACGGGACCCAGCTGTTCGAGGACCTCGATCAGCTGTTGGACCAGAGACTCGGGTGCCGACGCCCCGGCGGTGACCCCGATGGTGTCGGCGTCGAGCAGCCAGGGGAGCCGGAGATCGGCCTGGTCCTCGATGAGCTCGGTGCGGCAACCCTGGCGCCGGGCGGCTTCGACCAACCGGGCGGTGTTCGATGAATTGCCGGACCCGACCACCAGCATCAGGTCGCACGAGCCGGCCAGGGCCCGGACGGCATCCTGGCGGTTCTGGGTGGCGTAACAGATGTCGGTGGCGCTGGGGCCGACGATGGCCGGGAATCGGGCGTTGAGCGCCTCGACCACCTCGGCGGTCTCGTCGGTGGCCAGGGTGGTCTGGGTCAGATAGGCGAGCGGCACACCTTCGGGCAGGTCCAGGCGGGCGACGTCGTCGGCGCCTTCCACCAGATGGATCCGGTCGGGGGCTTCGCCCACCGTCCCCACCACCTCCTCGTGTTCGGGGTGCCCGATGAGGACGATGTGGTGGTCGCCGTCGGCGAAGCGCCGCGCCTCGTGGTGCACCTTGGCCACCAGCGGGCAGGTGGCGTCGATCACGTTCAGGTCGGGGCGGGCGGCGGCTTGCCGTCGGACCGCCGGCGACACCCCGTGAGCGGCGATGACCACCGTCGAGCCGTCGGGCACCTGGTCGAACTCCTCGACGAAGACCGCACCCTTGGCCTCCAGCCCGGCGACCACGTGGGTGTTGTGCACGATCTGCCGGCGGACATAGACCGGTGGCCCGAATCGGACCAGGGCGCGCTCGACGGTGTCGATGGCCCGCTCGACTCCGGCGCAGAACGACCGCGGCCCGGCCAGCAGCACGGTGCGGGGTTGGACGACCCGCGCCCAGCGCTCGAGGGCGGGACGGACCCGGAGCAGAGCGCCGAGCGCCCGGAGGCCACCGGCCACCGGGGCGTGGCCACCAGAGTCGGCCACCGCCCGGACCACCGCCACCGGACGCGGGCCCAGCGCCTCGACCAACCACGCCGATTCGGTGTCCACCGCGATGGCACCATCGGCCGCCATCGCCGCCTGCTCGGACTGGGTGATGACCTGTCGTGACGAGACGATCGGCCCGGTGTGGACAAAGTGTCCGTAGCGGCGCAGCTCCTCGGCCAGCAGGTGGGCACCGGCCATCTGCCGGGGGGCGGCGGCCTCCATGGTGCGCAGCTCGGTGGCCACCACCAGATGCCCGGGCCACAGGTGACCGGCCAGACCCCCGACCGCGCCGACGATGGCCACCGGATCGTGGGGTCCCAAGTCTCGGGCCAGCTCGGCCCCGGCGGCGGCCGCCCGAACCGGCCCGCTGCCGATGGTGGTCACCGGCTCGCCCACCGCCTCCGCCTCGATCCGCCGCGGGCTGACCACGGTCAGCTCACCCATGGTCGACACCGCCCCTCACCATTTCGGGCCCGCCGCCGACATAGCGACCCAGGGCCATGATCGGAAAGACGATCCGGTAGAGGTGGTAGTTGATGTAGAAGTCACCGGGAAAGCCGGTGCCGGTGAACCACGGCTCGTCCCAACCGCCGTCCGGCCGTTGGTGGACGACCAGCCATTCGATCCCCCGTGCCGTCGCCTCCCCCCGCTCCCCGGCGGCCAGCAGGGCGAGGAGGGCCCAGGCGGTCTGGGACGCGGTCGACGGCCCGCGGCCCGCCAGTGCCGGGTCGCGGTAGGAACGGAGGTCCTCCCCCCACCCGCCGTCAGGGTTCTGGTGGTCGTGGAGCCATCCCACCGCCCGGCGGATGGCCCGGTGAGCGGGGGCGATGCCCGCGCCGACCAGGGCCGGCACCGCCGCGCCGGTGCCGTAGAGGTAGTTGGCCCCCCAACGGCCGAACCACGACCCGTCGACCTCTTGATGGTCGAGCAGCCACTCCACCCCCCGGCGGGTCGCCGAGTAGGACCGCCCGGTCGAGGCCAGCCACTCGACCACGTGGGCGGTCACGTCGGCGCTCGGGGGGTCGATCAACTCGCCGAAGTCGCAGAACGGAAGTTCGGCGCAGAGGGTCTGGGTGTTGTCGACATCGAACGCCGCCCAGCCGCCGTCCGCGCACTGCATACCGACCACCCAGGCAATCGCCCGCTCCACCGCCCCGCCGTCCGGCTCGGTGGTCCGGCGCAAGGCCAGAGCCACTTCGGCAGTGTCGTCGATGTCGGGATAGTTGTCGTTGGCGAATTCGAATGCCCAACCCCCGGGCGCGAGTTTCGGACGCCGGACCGACCAGTCCCCTTGGACCCGGACCTCCTCCGCGGTGAGCCAGCGGGCGGCCCGCCGCAGCGTCGGGTCGTCGGGGTCCAACCCGGAATCGGCCAGCGCGATCACCGCCAGGCCGGTGTCCCACACCGGCGATTGGCAAGCCTCGACCCGTCGACCCTTGTCGTCCTCGATGGTGAACCCGTCGATCCCGGCCAGGCCGGCGGCCATCACCGGATGATCGAGTGGATACCCCTGGAGGTGGAGGGCCATGAGCGAGTAAACCCACGGGGGCTGGATACCACCCCACGAACCGTCGGCCTCCTGGCGGTCGACGATCCATTGCTCGGCTCGCCGGAGGGCCTGGGTGCGGAACGGCTTGACCGGCAGCTTCTCGTGGCGATGGAGCAGGTCGTCCAGCCTCTGGAACCGCCCCGGCCAGGTCCGCCAGGATCGTGAGGCCCTCTCGGTCGCCGCGGTTCCGGGGTTGCACAACTCGTCGATCCCGATCAGGATCGGCCGCACCGGTCGGTGGGCGCTGACCACGGTGAGGGCCACCACCGTCTGGCGGGCCCAGCAGCCGAAGTCGTAGATGTTGAGCGGGAACCAGGAGGGCAGGAACATGATCTCCGGGGGCAGCACCGGGAGCCTCTCCCACGGCCACAGGCCGAACAGGGCCAACCAGATCCGGGTGAAGACCCGGCTCTGCTCGAGCCCGCCCGAGTCCCGGATGAACACCGCCGCCTTCTGCAGGTGGGCGGCATCGGCGGGGTCACCGGCCAACCGGAGGGCGACGTAGGCCTCGATGGTGGTGGACAGATCGGGCGGTCCACCGAAGAAGTTGGCCCAGGTCCCGTCCGGACGCTGCTGCGAGCGGATCCAGGTGGCGGCCGCCGCGGTCTGCTCCGGAGTCCGGATGCCGAGGAACTGCCGGAGCAGGAGATCCTCGGCGTCCATGGTGACGTTGGTCTCCAGTTCACCCTTCCACCACCCGTCCGGGTGCTGGAGCCCGACGAGATAGTCCGACGCCCGGCGGAGGGCGTCGTCGGCCGCCGGGGAATCGAGTCGATCGGCGGTCCGGAGGGTGGCGGGAACCGTGGAGGTCACCAGGTCCGCTCCGTCACGAATCGGGCGACCTCGGCCAGTTGCGCCACCGCGGTGGCCTCGAGCGGGAATCGATCGAGGGCGGCCTCGGCCTCATGCAAAGCGCGGGTGGCGGTGTCGGCCGCGCCGAGCCGGCCGCCCCCCGCCTCGACCAGCCGGGCGGCCCGCTCCATCTCGGCGTCGGACATGCCGGCCGGTGACCAGCGTCGGTCGAGCAGGTCCCGCAGTTCCCTGGACCGTCCATCCAGTCCGGCCAGGGCGATGGCCACCGGCAGGGTCTTCTTGCCGGCCAGGAGATCACTGCCGACCGGCTTGCCGGTCACCGCCGGGTCGCCCCAGATGCCCAGGAGGTCGTCGATCGCCTGAAAGGCGGTGCCGAGGCAGGCCCCGAAGTCCTGCAAGGCCTCGATCACCGGGTCGGGGGCTCCGACCAGGATGGCGCCGAGCGACATCGCGCATTCGATGAGGGCCCCGGTCTTGCCCGCCTCCATGGCCAGGCACTCGGTCACCGACACCGACGAACGGGTCTCGAAGGCCATGTCGTCGGCCTGCCCGGAGATCATCGCCAGGGTGGCGTTGGCCAGGGTCGCCGCCGCCCGGACCCGCGCCGGGGTGGGCTCGGCCAGCAGCACCTGCAACGCCAGGGTGGCCAGCGCGTCACCTCCCACCACTGCCGGGCCCACCCCGAACTCGGCCCACACCGTCGAGCGGTGACGCCGTTGCCGGTCGCCGTCGATCAGGTCGTCGTGCAGCAGGGAGAAGTTGTGCACCAGTTCGATGGCCACCGCGCCGGGCAGGGCGTCGCCCTCCTCTCCCCCGGCCGCCCGGGCGGCCAGCAGCACCAGCGCGGCTCGGATCCGCTTGCCGCCGCCGGCAAGGTGGTGGGCGACCGGCGCACTGAGCCCGGATCCCAACCGCGCCACCTCGGAGTCGATCGCCGGCCCGACCAGCTCGGCGGTATGGGCCAGGACGGCGGCCACCGGATCCGATCCGGGGCGGTAGCGCCCGGACGCGTCCGGCTCGGTGACGTCCAGGGCAGGGGCGTTTACCACGATGCCTCCTCGGGGACTCGAAGGGGTCCAGGGACAGCGGTCGGCCGACGGTCGATCGGTGCGACCGGCTCGATGGCTTCGGGCGGCGCGGGTGCATCCGCGCCGCCCACGTCAAGAGAGGCGACGGCCTCGACCGCGGCCCGGGCAGCGGCACTGCCGCTGCGGACCGCGCCCTCCATCGTCGCCGGCCATCCGGTATCGCACCATGCCCCGGCTACGAAGAGCCCGGGAACCGCGGTGGCCGCCTTGGGCCGGAACCGGTGACTGCCGGCCACCGCCGCGAAGGTCGCCGCCCGCTCGCGGGTGACCACCGCATCGACCAAGGTCGCGTGCCGGGCCTTCGGGAACAGCTCGCCCACCGCCGCGAAGAAGATCCGGATCAGCTCGTCCTTCGGCTGTCCGATGTAGGCGTCGGCCCCCGACAGGGACACCGCCAGGCACTGCTCGCGCCCGCTCCCCGACCCGCTCCCCGACGACCCGGTGCGGTCGAAGACGAACTGCACCGGCGAGTCGATCGCGGCGGCGAACGGCAGGTCGGTCACCCGGCGGTCCAGCACCAGGTGCACGTTCACGATCGGCGACGTCCCGAGCCCGGACAGGTCGGGGAGACCGGCCGAGGCCGGCACCAGCGAGGCGGTCACCGGGGGTGGGGTGGCCACCACCACCGCGTTCGCGTCGACCGACCGGGCCCCGACCCCGATGACGAATCCGTCGCCGCGCCGCGAGATCTGCTCGGCGGCCGCCCCGAGCACCATTTCCACCCCGGCCGAGCGAAGGGCCCGCTCCCCGGCTTCACCGTGCAGCTGACCCAACGGGACGTTCGACCACCCCATGTCGCCTCCGTCGGGAGTGTCGAGCAGACCGGTGCGGAACACCTTGACCGCGAGGGCCAGCGACGCCCGCTGGGCCGAGACGTTGAGTGTCGGCAGCACGATCAGGTTCCACAGGGCAGCCACCGCCCGGGGGCTCTGGCCGCGACCGGCCAGGAACTCCCCGAACGTCACGTTGTCGAGCTCGGGATCCTCAGGGTCGAGCTTCTGCAACGCGAATACCACCCGGGCCAGCAGGCACCGGTCGGCCACCGAGAGGTGGCGGTACCGGGCGATGGCCCCGGCCAGGTGGAGGGGAGCCGGCAGCCCCGAGCGTCGGATGGAGGCCCGGGTCCCGCCGGGTGACAGCACCGGCACGTCGAGCCTGGGTTGCAGGGTCACCGACCCGGACATCCCCAACCGCTCGAGGAGGGAGCGGTACTCGTTGCAGCACCGCATGAAGACGTGCTGCCCGTTGTCGAACCAGCGCCCGTGTCGCTCGAACGACCACGTGAGCCCGCCCAACTTCCGGCGGCGCTCGATGAGGGTCACCTCGCACCCGGCATCGGCGGCCACCAGCGCCGCCCGCATCCCGGCCAGGCCCCCGCCGACCACCACCAGGCGGGACCGGCTCATCGGATCGGACCCCGGCTCCGGCCGGAAGCAACCGTCATCGACCCAGACCGGCGAGGCTGGAGACCGCCACCCAGCCCTTCTCCCAGGTGGGGACCGACACCCGGCCCCGGGTGACCGCATTCGGATCCCGGGCCATCCGATCGAGCAGACGGCGGTAGATACCCGCCATGGCCGACACGCAGGCCCGGCTCCGGCGGTCGAGCAGCGGCAGCAACTGGAGCCCACGGTCGAACCACCCGGCCGCATAGGGGCACTCGTAGGCCACCAGCCGGCCCAGCCCATCGGTGTCAGCCATCAGATCGGCAGGGCAGCCGACCGACCGGGCATCGTCGGCCGGCAGATAGACCCTTCCCATCCCCCGGTCCTCGATGACGTCGCGCAGGATGTTGGTGAGCTGCAACGCCACCCCAAGATCGTCGGCCAGCGGGATGGCCGCCTCCGGATCGGTGGCGGAGAAGATGGCCAGCGACAGCCGCCCGATGGAGCCGGCCACCCGCCGGCAGTAGCCCACCAGCTCGTCACGGGTGAGATAGGTGGTACCGGTGACGTCCATTTCGCAGCCGTCGATCAGCTCCCCGAAGGCATCGAACGGCAACGGGTAGCGTTCGGCGGCGTCGGCGAGGGCGGTGAGCACCGGGTCCTGTCCCGTGGCGTCGCGGCCACCCAGGTCCTTGCGCACCCCGGCCAGCGCCTCGAGCTTGCGCTCGGGCGGAAGCTCACCGTCGGTGATGTCGTCGATCCGCCGGGCCATGGCGTAGACCGCGGTCATGGCCCGCCGTTCGGGCGGCCGGAGCAGACGAATCCCGTAGGCGAAGTTCTTGGCCTGGCGCGAGGTGACCTCTTCGCAGTACTGATAGGCGGACTCCAGCGTCATCGGTTTCCGCCCCCCGAGCTCCCGGAGGCCAACCGGGCGAGATGGACGAGCAGCCGTCCCCGAGTGGGCCGCCGGGTCTCGGCCAGCACCTCGTAGTCGGCCTTCACCAAGGCGTCGATGGTGGCCAGACCCCCGGCCGCGAACCCGGCGACGGCCAAGCGGGCAAACACCGGGAGACTCTTGGCCAGTGGTGTGGCCGGGCCGAGCAGGCCGCGGCCCCGGTCGACCTCGAAGGCCACCACCTCCCGGAGGGCCGGGCTGGCCGTCGGCGCCAACAGGTCGGACTCCGGGCAACCGAACCGGGCCAAGTCCTCCGCCGGCAGGTAGACCCGTCCCCGTCGGGCATCCTCGCCCAGGTCCTGGAGGTGCTCGACCAGCTGCAGGGCGGTGCAGACGTCGTCCGACCACGCCAGTCGCTCGGCCGTCGGTACCTGGAAGATCCTCAGCACCAACTCGCCGACCGGGGTGGCCGACAGCGCACAGTAGGCCCGGAGATCCTCGAAGGTCCGGTAGCGCCGGACCTGCCGGTCGCGCCGGTTGGCCTCGATCAGGCGGCGGAAGGGATCGAGCGGCAGGCCGAGATCGACCAACAGGGGCGTCAGCCCCCGGACAAGTGGATGGACCGCCGACCCGGTCGCCGCCCGGCCCAGATCCTCCTCCAGCCAGTCGAGCTGGGCCGCGGGGTCGGCACCGGATCCTTCATCGCCGACATCGTCGACCAGGCGGGCGAAGCCGTAGACGGCCATCAGCCGGTGGCGGATCTTCGCCGGGAGGAACCACAGCGCAACCGGGAAGTTCTCCTCGCCCGCCTTGGCCAGCAGCTGGGCGGTGCCGGGGAACGCGGGGGCGGTTGGCGCCGGCGCATCGAGCCCGAATGCGCTCATCACCCACCACCTGCCCTTCTCACCGCTTCAAGGTCATCTGCGTCAGACTATGTGAGCATTATTCATCTATGGATTGCGAATAGTCAAATCTATTTACCGCACCATTCTGTCAGCGACCCTGCCGTATTTCCTCGGCATTAGTGCAGGTAGACTGCCCTCTAAATCCCGCCCGAGTGACAGGTCAAGTCGGCTAGCTTACCCGTCTATATGAACATTCCGGTCCATTGTTGTTCAAACTATATGTACAATGCCCTCGTACGTATAGGCGGTAGTACCAACTCTCCGTTGATGCCGACTGACTGACAGAATGTGCGAGGCGGGGACCGTTTCGGGCACGGTCGTAGCATGGCGGCATGCGGGTTGCGGCGATCCAGACGACGGCCACCGCCGACCGGGATCGCAACCTGCAGGCGGCGGCCGAACTGGTGAATGACGCCGCGGCGGGCGGCGCCGGGTTGGTGGTGCTCCCCGAATACTTCTCGGTGGCCGGCAACCCCGACCACCTCCGGGCCAACGCCGAGACCCTGGAGGGCCCCACCGTGAGCTGGGCCTCGGACCTCGCCCGTCGTCACCGGATCTGGTTGCTGGCGGGAAGCTTCCCGGAGGCGCCCCCGGTCGGCACCGGCGACGGCCCCAGTGTCGAATCTCGGCTCAGCAATACCAGCTGCCTGGTCGATCCGGACGGGAACGTCGCCGCCACCTACCGGAAGATCCATCTCTTCGACATCAGTGTGGCCGGCGCCGCCCATCGGGAGTCGGACGCCATCGCCCCGGGTGACGCACTGAGCCTGGCGGCGATCCCATCCCGGCCGGATGGCGATGGCTCTCCGGTGATGCTCGGTCTCTCCCTCTGTTACGACCTCCGGTTTCCCGAGGTCTACCGGGCGCTGGCCCTGAGGGGCGCCACCGTGGTGGCGGTGCCCTCCGCCTTCACCGCCACCACCGGGCAGGCCCACTGGGAGGTGCTGTTGCGGGCCCGGGCCATCGAGGACCAGGTATTCGTCATCGCCGCCGGCCAGGTGGGAGCGTTGCCCCCGGGGATGCCGGTCGGCCACGGCCATTCGATGATCATCGATCCTTGGGGCTCGGTGCTGATCGAACGCATCGACCCCTCGCCCGGCGTGGTGATCGCCCACCTCGATTTCGAGTTGCAGCGGCGGGTCCGCCTCGAGCTCCCGGTTCTGGCAAATCGGCGGCCGGACACGTACTCTTAACTTTGATGACAACTCAGAGCGCGAAGCCAAACGCTGATGGTAAGAGTGACTTGACAGTAACCCCAACCGTGGCCCCCATCTCGTCCGCGCCGGTCGCCGCCCCGTACGAGGTCGGTGAATTCGAGTCGGGCGGTCAGCGCTTGTACTACGAGATCCATGGGCACGGGCCGAGGGTGCTGGTCTACCTGCACGGGATCCTCCTCGACGCCAACCTCAACCGTCGATTGGCCACCGACCTGGCCGCCAAGGGCAACCGGGTCATCCTCCTCGACCTTCCCGGCCACGGGCTTTCCGACAAGCCGAGGCGGGCGTCCTTCCACCGGATGGACACCTATGCCCGCCATGTGGTGGCCCTCCTCGATCATCTCGGCATCGACACCGCGGTGATCGGGGGTGTGTCACTGGGAGCCAGCGTCGCCCTGATGGTGGCCGCCCAGTCGCCGGAACGGGTGCAGGGACTGGTCATCGAGATGCCGGTGCTCGAGTGGGCGCTGCCCGCCGCCGCCCTCACCTTCATCCCGCTGCTGTTGGCCGTGCACTATGCCGCCCCGCTGGTCCGGGCGGCCGCCAGCCTGGTGCGCCACCTCCCACGCACTCACGTCGGTTCCGTCGACAGCGTGCTGAACACCCTGTCCAACGAACCGAAGGAGACCGCCGCGGTGTTGCACGGGGTCCTCGCCGGTCCGATCACCCCGACCGTCGACGAACGGGAGGCCATGACCATGCCGACCCTGGTCATCGGCCACGGCGCCGACCGCATCCACGCTTTCCACGATGCCCAGCAACTGGCCCGCCGGATGCCCAACGCCCGCCTGGTGCGAGCCAGCTCGCTCCTCGAACTCCGGGTGCGGCCCGAGCGTCTCACCAATGAGATCGCCGATCTGCTGGATCAGGCCTGGGACACCGGCGAACCCGTCGAGCTCGCCGCCGGCTGCTGATCGACGGGCTCTGCATCTGACCCGTCCCGGATGGGTCCTCAGGCGGAGAAGGCCGTCGGTTCGTCGTCGACCTCGAGGTGCCTCGTCCAGGTATCGACCACGATGAGCGTCTTGGTCCCGGTGACCCGCCCGCTCCGTCGGAGCTGCTCGATGACGTGCCCGAGGCGTTCCACGTCGGGCACCCGGAGCCAGATCAGGGCGTCGGGGTCCCCGGCAATGGCAAACACGGCCAACACCTCGGGCAGGGTGCTGGAAGTGGCCCGGATCTCCTCGAGATCGGCGGTCCCCGAAAACCGGACCTCCATGAACGCCTGGAGCGGGCGTCCGGCTTTGGCGTGGTCGACGACCACCGTGTAACCGCTGATGACCCCGCTCCGCTCGAGTCGCTCGACCCGTCGGGTGACCGCCGATGGCGACAGCGAGACCCGTTCGGCGATGTCGGCCATCGTGCGCCGGGCATTGCGGGACAGCAGTTCGAGGATCTGATGATCGGTGTCGTCCAGCTCGTGCTCGGCCACGCCTAGAACGGTAGTGGAAGCCGCCATAGCGCACAATAGATGCGGTTGCGATGCAACATCCAGGGTTCCGATGCGTATGAGTGCACATTTGCTGAAATTTTCGCCTATCGACCCCGGGCGCGCCGTTTACTGTGTGTATGAGCGTTACTTCAAGTGTGAGCACGTTGACCGGCGTGGTTCCCGAGGTTCAGGCAGCCAGGGTGGCGATCGCCCACGATCACGCCACCGGCATGCAAGCCGTCATCGCCATCGACGACACCACCCGGGGGCCGGGCCTGGGCGGCGTGCGCTGGATGCCCTATCCCGACCTCGATGCCGCGGTCGCCGAGGCCAGTCGGCTGGCCCGGGGGATGACGTTGAAGAACGCGCTGGCGGAGCTTCCCTACGGCGGGGCGAAGTCGGTCATCCTCAGCCACGACGACGGGGCCGATCGAGCCTCGGTGCTGCGGGCCTTCGGGCGGATGGTGGCCGATCTCCGCGGTGCCTACATCCCCGGTGTCGACATGGGGACCTCGATCGAAGATCTGGCGGTCATCGGGAGCGTGGGTGCGGAGGTGGCCTGCAACCACGAAGACCCGTCGCCGTGGACCGCCCTCGGGGTCTACGCCGCCATCGCCGCCGCCGTCCGTCACGTCGATCACTCCGAGCTCGACGGTCATCGGGTGGTCGTCCAAGGCGCCGGCCACGTCGGTTCGAGCCTCGCCCTCCGGCTGGCCGATGCCGGCGTCGAGGTGTTGGTGACCGATATCGATCCAGACAGATCCGAACGGGTGGCCACCTCGGTGGGGGGAAGGGCGGTGGAGCCGGAGGAGGCCCTCGCCATCTCCTGTGACGTGCTGGCGCCCTGCGCCCAGGCCCGGGTGATCACCCCCGCCAACGCGCCAATCCTCGGGGCCCGCATCGTGGCCGGCGCGGCGAACGACATGTTGTCCGAGAGATCCTGCGCCGCCGAGCTGGCCGGGGCGGGGATCACCTACGTACCCGACTTCCTGCTCAACGCTGGAGGCGTCATCCACATACATGCGATCCGGTCCGGATGGGATCGCCGACGATTGGGAGAAGCGGTGATGGAAATCGGTATTCGAACTGGCGAGGTCCTCGAACGGGCGGATGCGTCCGGGCGTTCACCTCTCGACATCGCCGAGGAGATGGCCACCGACCGGCTCGGGCACCCGGTTTCCGTACCCCTCTGAGCCGGCCATGACCACCATCCCGTTCCGACCAACGCGGCATCCAAATCGGCGGGCTTCGCGGCCCGAGGCGTCGGACGCAGAAGACGGGCAAGGACGACAATTTGGGGGTACCGATAGCGTCATCGACCTGGTACCGTGCCCAATCAGCCTCGAACGGCGGGTGACGCTGAAGGACAAGTACGCGGCGCCCGAGGGACGGGTCCTGTTGTCAGGAATCGACGCCATCGTCAGAGCCATCCTCGACCAACGGCGTCTGGACATCAGCCGGGGCTTGGACACCGCCGCGTTCGTCAGCGGTTACGAAGGTTCACCACTCGGCGGCCTCGACCTCGAGATGCAGCGAAACCAAGCCCTGCTCGATGCGGTCGGCATCGTGATGAGCCCGGGCCTGAACGAAGAATTGGCCGCCACCGCGGTGGCCGGCACCCAACTCCTCGTCGAGCTCCCGGGGCGCCGGCACCGCGGAGTCGTCGGGTTCTGGTACGGCAAGAACCCGGGGCTCGACCGGTCGGCCGACGCCATCCGGCACGGCAATCTGTCGGGGACGGCGCCGCTCGGGGGGGCGGTGGCCTGGATCGGCGACGACCCGACCTGCAAGTCGTCGACCGTGCCGAGCTCGTGTGAATACATGGCCCAGAGCCTCATGGTTCCGCTGCTGGCGCCGTCCACCGTCGCCGAGGTCCGCGAACTCGGGCTCCACGCGGTGGCCCTCTCCCGCTTCGCCGGCACCTGGTCGGCGGTGAAGGTGGTGGCCGACGTCGCCGACGGGGCCGGCACCGTCGACCTCACCGACCCGGCCGGGTGGGTCCCCGCCCCCGACCTCTCCCGCCCGTTCCGACCGGCGACGTTGCTCGGGGCCCAGTCGATGGCGGCCGAACAGGATCTGATGGAAGTGCGGCTCCCGAGGGCGGCGGAGTACGCCGTCGCCACCTCGTTGAACCGGGTCACCTACCAGCCGGTCCGTCCCCGCCTCGGGATAGTCGCTTCCGGCCAGGCCTATGCCGCCCTCCGCCGGGCCCTGGTCGATCTCGGGATCGACGAGGAGGGACTCGAGCGGCTGGGCATCCGCTTGGTGAAGGTGGCCATGCTCTGGCCGGGAGACCCCGAGCACCTGAGACGGTTGCTGGCCGGGCTCGAAGAGGTGGTGGTGATCGAGGACAAGGTGGCATTCCTCGAGACCCAGGTGAAAGACGCCTTCTACCGGCACCCCCACGCGCCGCTGGTGGTGGGCAAGCGCGACCCCGAGGGTCGCCCACTGGTTATCGAGCACTCGGCGGTGACCAGCGATCTGGTGGCCAGGGTGCTGGCCGCCCGGCTCGGGGACCAACTCCCGGAGCCCGCCCGCCGACATCTGGCCCGACTGGACGCCACCGAGCGGCTCCGGGTGGACACGGCTCCCCTGGCCTCCCGGACCCCCTACTTCTGTTCGGGATGTCCTCACAATCTTTCGACCCGGGCCGATGACGACGCTCTGGTCGGCATGGGCATCGGATGTCACATCATGGCGTCACTCGACGCCCACGGCCGGGGTCACCCGGTCGGCTTCACCCAGATGGGCGGCGAGGGTGCCCAATGGAACGGGCTGTTCCCGTTCACCGACGACGCCCACTTCGTCCAGAACCTCGGCGATGGGACGTTCTTCCACTCCGGCTCCCTGGCCGTCCGGGCGGCGGTGGACAGCGGCGCGAATATCACCTACAAGCTGCTCTACAACTATTCGGTGGCCATGACCGGCGGCCAGGACCCGGTCGGCATCATGCCGGTGCCCGAGTTGACCCGGTCCTTGGCCCTCGAGGGCGTGAAGCGGATTGTGGTGGCCACCGCCGATCCCACCACCTACCGGGGAGTCGCCCTCGACCCCATCGCCGAGGTCCGGCACCGCGACGAGCTCGATCAGATCCAGGCGGAGTTGGCCGCCACCCCCGGGGTCACCGTGCTCGTCTACGACGACCGCTGTGCCGCCGAGGAACGCCGGTTGCGTAAGCGCGACAAGCTCCCGACGCCGGCCATGCGGCTGTGGATCAACGAACGGGTGTGCGAGGGGTGCGGCGACTGCGGTGAGAAATCGTCCTGCCTGTCGGTGGTGCCGGTTCACACCGAGTTCGGCCGGAAGACGACCATCCACCAGGGGTCGTGCAACCAGGACTATTCGTGCCTGCAGGGCGACTGCCCCTCCTTCGTCGAGGTCTTCCCGAAGCGGCGGGCAACCGCGGGGGCGAAACGGCCGGCTGTCGCCGAGCCGCCGGTGGAACTGGTGCCGCCGGTCGGAAAGGTTGCCGGCGACGACCTTCTCATCCGGATGCCTGGCATCGGGGGGACCGGCGTCGTCACCATCTCCCGGATCCTGCAGATGGCCGCGGTCCTCGACGGGCTGTTTGCCGCCGGAGTCGAGCAGACCGGTCTCGCCCAAAAGGGCGGTCCGGTGATGTCCGACCTGCGCATCTCCTCTCACCCCATCGACGCCGCCATCCGGGCCGGAGGCCGAAGTGTCGACGTCCTGCTCGCCTTCGACCCGCTGGGGGCCGCCGATCCGGGCACCCTGGCCACCGCCGACCGGCGGCGAACGGTACTGGTGATGAATACCGCCGAAGTCGCCACCGCCCGGATGGTGACCGACCCCACCGTCAGCTTTCCCGACCCGGCCAAGTTGGTGGCCCGGGTCGAGCGGGATACCCGCGGTGGCGACAACCTCTACTTGGACGCCGACTGGATCGCCGAGAAGATCTCCGACCACCTGGCCACCAACATGGTCCTCACCGGGGCCGCCTTCCAGCACGGGTGCCTGCCCATCACCGCCGGGGCGATCGAAGAGGCCATCCGGCTCAACGGCATTGCCGTGCCGGCGAACCTCGCCGCCTTCCGTTGGGGTCGGGCGGCGGTCATCGATCCCGCCGGCGTCCGCCTGGCGCTGGCCCCGACCGAGCGGGGACCGTCAGCGATCGGTGACGCCGCCCGCCGGCTGCTCGCCGACCATCCGGTCCCCGACATCCTCCGACCCGCCCTCGAGCGGCGGCTCGACGATCTGATCGACTACCAGAGCCCCGGGTATGCCAGCAAGTATCTGGGCGAAGTGCTCTCGGTGTTGTTTGCCGAACAGGCCCAGGCGCCGAGCCCGGAGCTGCCGGTCACTGCCGCCTTCGCCGTCGGGCTGTACAAGCTGTTGGCCTACAAGGACGAGTACGAAGTCGCCCGGCTCCACCTCGACACCTGGGAACGGGCCAAGCTGACCGATGAGTTCGGGCCCGGAGCGCGGCTGCGGGTGATGCTCCAGCCTCCGCTGCTGAAACGGCTGGGACTGCGCCGCAAGATCAGCCTGGGTCCGGCGACCCGCCCCGCCTTTCGGGTGTTGCACGCCGCCCGCCACCTGCGGGGCACACCGTTCGATCCGTTCGGCCATACCCGGATGCGCCGAATCGAGCAGGAGCTGGTCCCCGAGTACCGCGAGCTGGTTGGCCAGGCCATCGTTCATCTGAACCCAGCCAATGCGGCATCGGTGGCGGCGGTGGCCGAGCTCCCCGACCTCATCCGGGGCTACGAGGGAGTCAAGCTCGCTGGCATCGATCGATTCCGGTCCGAGAGCGCGATCCGACTCCGGGAAGTCTTCGAAAGCGATCGGTCGCCGGTCCGGTCGGCCTGAGCCGGCTCGATCATTCGTCCAGGTTCGGTCGCCGGGCCCGCTTCCGTTCGGACAGCTGCCGTTTGGCGGTGAGCCGACGCTCCTTGGCTCCCTTGGAAGGCCGGGTCGGGCGGCGGGGCTTGTCGACGTGGAGGGCGGCGGCCACCCGTTCGGCGAACCGGGTCACCGCCAGTTGCCGGTTGCGCCCCTGGGACCGCTCATCGTCGGCGACCACCCTGACCTCGGGACCCAGCTTGTCGAGGAGCCGGGCCCGCTGACGGGGTCCGAGGGAGGGAGACCCGGCCACGTCGAAGCGGAGCTCGACCCGGGTATTCACCTTGTTGGCGTGCTGGCCGCCGGGTCCGCCGCTGGGGGTGAAGCGAAACTGGAGCTCGGAGAGTGGGATGGACAGCGAAGCGGTGATGCGCACCCGGTCGGGACCGGTCGATGGACGGGGCATGGCTAGGCGGGACCGACCCCATCGGCACCCGGTTCGTTGACCACCGGGTTGGCCAACTCGCCAATGCCCTCCACCGCGATCCGCACGCGGTCGCCCGCCGCCAGCCAACGAGGCGGGTCGTCCTTCGCCCCCACCCCGGCCGGTGTCCCGGTGGAGAGGATCATCCCCACCTCCAGGGTGAAGGCGGTCGACAGGTGCTCGATCATCTGGGCACAGCTGAAGACCATGTCTCCGGTGTGGCCGTCCTGGCGGAGCTCATCGTTGACCCAGGTGCGCACCGACAGGCGCTGGGGGTCCCCGAGCTCGTCGGGGGTCACCAGCCAGGGTCCGCTGGGGCCGTGGGTGTCGAAGCCCTTCCCCATCATCATGGTCGGGGTCCGCCACTGCCAGTCCCGGACGCTGACGTCATTGACCACCATGAACCCGGCCACCACCTCGAGGGCCCGGTCGGCGGGCACATGCCGGCACCGCCGGCCGATGACCATGCCCAGCTCGCCCTCGTAGTCGACCTGGGCCGACACCCGGGGAATCTCGATTCCGGCCCCGGGCCCGATCACACAGGTGGGTTGCTTGGCGAACCAGGTCTGGAACTCGGGCGGCGGGCGACCGAGCTCGCGGCTGTGGGCTTCGTAGTTCTGGGCGATGGCCAGAAACGACGGGGGCCGGGGTACCGGCGCCAGGAGTTGGGTCGAGCCGATCGGCAGGCGGCGGGCGGAGCTGGCCGGGGCCCGCCCGAGGGCATCGGCGGCGTCGGGTCCCAGGTCCAACAGGGCGACCATGTCACCGGGAAGCCCGATCACCGGATCGGTCAGGTCGACGATCTCGTCGCCCACCACCCGGCCGGTCCGGATCCCTTCGTCCAGCATGCTCACCAGTCGCACGGACAGACCGTACGCCACCCGTCGACTTACACTCCTCCAATGTCCGAGAACCTCACCCCCGCCCGCACCGCGCCCGGCACCTTCCTCGACGGCCAGGTGGCCCTGGTCACCGGATCATCGTCGGGCATCGGGGCGGCCACCGCCCGCCGGCTGGCCTCGGAGGGAGCCACGGTGGTGATCAACTCGGTGCACTCGGTGTCGGCCGGAGAGGGACTGGCGGCCGAGCTGCCGATGGCTGACTACGTCCAGGCCGACGTGGGCGACATCCAACAGGCCCACCGGCTGATCGACACCGTGATCCAACGGCACGGGCGCCTCGATGTCCTCGTCAACAACGCCGGTGTCACCGAGCTCATCCCCCACCGGGACCTGGAGGCGGCCACCCCCGAGATATGGCGGCGCATCTTCGACGTCAACGTGATCGGCACCTGGCAGCTGACGGTGGCGGCCGTCCCTCACCTCATCGCCTCCGGGCGGGGCCAGGTGGTGAACGTGTCCTCGATCGCCGGGGAGCGTCCGACCGGCAGTTCCATCCCCTATGCCTGTTCGAAGGCGGCGCTCTCCCACATGACCAGACTGCTGGCCAACACCCTGGGTCCCGAGATCCGGGTGAATGCGGTGGCTCCCGGGTTGGTCGACACCCCGTGGACGGCGGAGTGGGATACCGTCCGGGCGTTCGTCAACGCCCAGGCGCCGCTCCAGCGGACCGCCACCTCCGAGGACGTGGCCGAAGTGATCCTGGGTCTGGTCCGGTCCTCCTACGTGACCGGGGACGTGGTCCTGGTCGACGGCGGGCTCCATCTTCGCTGACCACCGAGCCGGAACCGCAAGGGCTAGGGACGCGACTCCCACTCGTCCCGTCCGAGGCGCCAGATCCCGTGGGGCGACTCCGGGAAGTGGGACATCACCCGCTGCTCGACGAGCGTGAAGCCGAGGCGGGCCGCCACCGCCTCCGAGCGCGGGTTCTCCGGGAGAATGACGCTGAACACCTCGTCGGCGCCGATCACGTCGAAAGCGTAGCCAACCGCACAGCTGCCAGCCTCGGTGGCGTACCCGTGTCCCCACTGCCGGGGATCGAGGACCCAGCCGACTTCGATGCCGGGCCAATCCGGCCGCTCCGGTCGATGGAGGCCGGCCCGACCCACCAGCGCTCCGGTGCTCCGAGTGGCCACTGCCCATTGCCCGGTTCCCCGAAGCTCCCACTGACCCAGCCAGCTGACCATGCCCGACCACGCGTCTTCCCGCGAGAACGACTCGGGGAGGTGGAGGGCGGCGTGCACCTCCGGGGACAGGAAGATCTCGGTAAAGGCGTCGAGATCGGACTCGACGAACGGACGAAGGACGAGCCGCTCGGTGGTGAGGGTCGGACAGGCGCTCACCGGTCAGCCCAACACGGTGTGAATGGGCAGGCCGGCGACCAGCGTGCGGGTCACCGGTGTCCGGTCGGCGATTTCCAGCAGCCGATCCGTCTGCTCCGAGGTGAGTCCGGCGCCAAAGCGGATCGACCGCTCGACATGTTCCCGTTTGGTCGCTCCCTCACCCACCCGCATGAGGATGGACCGCACCCGGATCTGGCCCAGCTCCCACTCCTTGCGTTGGCCGTACATCCGCAGGGTGGCGGCGGTGCACTGGCAGAGGGCGGCCATCAGGAGTTGGTACGGGTTCGGCCCTTGGTCGTTGCCGCCCACCTCCGGGCCCTCGTCGACCACGAACCGGTGAGCCCCGGCCCGCACCTCGCCCAGGAATCCGGCGGCACTGGTCAGCGTGGCCATGGCAACCGGATCGCCAGCTTCGGCTTCGGGGGGCGCTTCGTCGGGCACGTGATGCAGGTTAGCCAGGCGAGTCGCGCCCCCGGCTTCGCTACCCGGTGGCCAGGCCGCGCAGGTAGGCCGCCTGCCCGACGTGTTGCAGATCGTCGGAGATCACGCTCACCAGCCGGACCCCCAGGGTGACCGGAGGATCCCAGCGGTCATCGACCACCCGGCTCAGTTCGCTGTCGTTCAGCGTCGACACGAACCGGGTGGTGGCCTGGAAGACCTCGTCGTGGTAGCCGATCAACAGCTCTCCGGATGTCACCGTCACCTTGGCCACCTCGTCGCTGCCGTGGCCGTACCCGGTCTCCTCGGGGCCGAGGTCGAGCCCGAACCGATTGAACCAACCGGCGGACGTCCAGACCTGGTCGGTGCTGGCCACCGCGGCCACGTGATCGTCCTGGATGCGGGTCAGGTGCCAGATCAACCAGGCGATCGAGTTGGCGTCCGGGTCGGGGCGGTAGCACAGCTGGTCGCCGGTCAAGCCATCGACGGCGTGGTGGACCAACTCGTGGATCCGCTCGAAGGCGTCCCGCAGCAATTCGGCAGTGGTCATGACATCGCTCCCTCCAATCCCACAGTAACCGGGCTGCGCCGCACTTCACCAAGGGCGGGAAGGGCCCGACCCGGGACGTTCCCGGCAACTCGGTAGCATCGACGGTCATGACGGACACCGATCGCCCCAATGACATCACGCTCCTGGGGGCCACCGGGTTCACCGGTCGGCTGATTGCCCACTACCTCGACCAACATGCGCCCGACGACACCCGGATCGTCCTGGCCGGCCGCAACCCGGCCAAGTTGGAGTCGGTCATCGAGGGCATGAACCGCAAAGTTGAGGTGGCCCGGGTCGACGTCACCGATCCGCCCACCGTCCGGGAGTTGGCCGAATCCACCCGGGTGCTCATCACCACGGTGGGGCCGTACATCGAGCACGGTGAGCCGGTGGTGGCCGCCTGCGCCGCGGCCGGAACCGACTACCTCGACCTCACCGGCGAACCCGAGTTCCTCGACTTGATGTATCTGAAATACCACGCCACCGCGGCGTCCACCGGGTCCCGGTTGATCCACTCGGCTGGATTCGACTCCATGCCCCACGACCTCGGCGCCCAGTTCACCGTCGAGCAGCTGCCCGAGGGCGTCCCCCTCACGGTGACCGGGACGGTGAGGGTCAAGGGCACCTTCTCCGGCGGCACCGCGGCGTCGGCCCTCACCATCCTGTCCCGATACCGCCCGGCGAAATTGGTGCATGCCGAGCGGATGCAGGTCGAGCCCCTGCCCCCCAACCGAACGGCAAGGATTGTCACCGCCCGCTTGAACAGGAATCCGGAGGGCGACGGTTGGGTGCTCCCGATGCCGACCATCGATCCGCTGATCGTGGCCCAGTCCGCCCGGGGCCTTCCCCGCTACGGGCCGGATTTCACCTACTGCCACCAAATGGCGGTCCCCAACCCGGTGGCCGGGGCCGGCATCGCCCTCGGCGCCGGGGCCCTGTTCGGGATCGCCCACATCCGGTCGGCTCGGGAAGCCCTGGTCAAGCTGCGACCTTCAGGTTCGGGCCCCACCGATGCCCAGCGCGCCGCCGCCTGGTTCTCGGTGAGGTTCGTGGGCGAAGGGGGGGGAAAGAAGGTGTTGACCGAGGTGGCCGGGGGCGACCCTGGCTACACCGAGACGTCCAAGATGATCAGCGAAGCCGCGCTCTGTCTCGTCCACGATGCACTGCCTCCGACCGCCGGCCAGGTCACCACGGCCATCGCCCTCGGCGCGACACTCCGGGGTCGCCTCGAACGGGCCGGCATGACCTTCCGCATCCTCTGACCGCCAACTATGGCTGACTACAAGATCCTGGTCCCGCCCCCTCGCCGGCATCGGCCCCTCCTGATTGCCGGTGTCGTCGCCGTCGCGGTCATCATCGTGGTGGCGGCGGTGGTGGTGGTGACCCATCGGGGCCACGCCAACAACGCCACCTCGTCCTCCACCAGCACGTCGGCCACCGTCGCCGCCCCGCCCTTGACGGTGGTCTCCACCACCCCGGCGTCCGGCGCCACCAACGTCCCCACCGACACCTCCGTCGCCGTCCAGTTGTCGGCGCCGATCGCCAGCGTCGCCGCCATGCCGTCTCTGGCCCCACCGGTGGCCGGGACCTGGAAGAAGACCGGCGCCACCATTGCCACCTTCGTCCCCACCTCCGCCTTCTTGCCCACCACCGTCGAGTACCTCACCTTCCCGGCCGGGCCCAGCGGGTTGCGGGGGGTGGCCGGAGGCGTGCTGGCCACGCCGCTCACCGTCACCTTCACCATCGGCCAGGCCAGCACCGAGCGGCTGCAGCAACTCCTGGCCCAGGAGAACTACCTGCCGTTGTCCTTCACTCCCAGTGCCCCGCTGAGCTCGCCGGCCGAGACGTTCATGCCCCAAACCGGGACCTTCGCCTGGAGGTGGCCCGGCACCCCGCCCGACCTGATGGCGCTGTGGACGGAAGGCTCCGAGAATGTCATCACCAAGGGCGCGGTGATGAATTTCGAGAACCAACACGGGCTGACGGTGGACGGGTTGGCCGGCCAGAAGGTGTGGACCGCGCTGGTGACCGACGCCGCCGCGGGGAAGACCAACGCCAATCCGTACACCTATGTCCTGGTCCAGAAGACGCTGCCCCAGAACCTGAACCTCTACAACAACGGCGCACTGCAGTTCGCCGCCATTCCGGTCAACACCGGGGTCCCCGGGGCCGACACCGCCGACGGGACCTACCCGGTGTTCGAACACATCACCTCGTCGCGGATGCAGGGCACCAATCCCGACGGCTCGACCTACGACGACCCCGCCGTCCCCTGGGCCGCCTACTTCAACGGCGGTGACGCCTTGCACGGATTCGTGCGGGGCAGCTACGGCAGCCCGCAGAGCAACGGGTGCGTGGAGATGGCCATCACCGATGCGGCCAAGACGTGGCCGCTCACCCCGATCGGCACCCTGGTCACCGTCACCGGGCCGGCGTCGTAGCATCGGCGTCCGTGCACCAGGCCACCGTCGACACTTATAACGACCGGGGCCTCGACTGGGCCGCCACCCACCGCACGCCACGTCGTCGTGCCGACGCCCAGCGGTTCGCCGACAAGGTCGGTGCCGGGCGGCTCCGCCTCGACCTCGGATGTGGTGCCGGGCGCTATACCGATCTCCTCGGAAAACCGGTGGTGGGACTCGACGCCTCGGCCCCGATGCTCGACGAGTGCCGGTCGCGGGTTCCCGACGCGCGCTACCTCCAAGGTGACATCGAAGCCCTGCCCCTGGCCCGAGGATCGATGTCCGGAGCCTGGTCGTGGATGACCCACCATCACATCGCCCGCGACCGGCTGCCGATGGCCTTGTGGGACCTCCATCGGGTGCTGGCCGTCGGGGCGCCGTTCGAGCTGCAGGTCCTCCACGGTGACGGTGAGGGGAGCGACCTCGGCGACGGCGAGGAGGCGGGTCGCTTCTTCGCGAAATGGATGCCTGACCGGTTGGTGGAGGTGATGGTGGGTGCCGGCTTCGAGGTCGACCCGGGCTCGGTGGTGGTGTCCGGTGACGAGCTGCGACTCTCCGCGGTGCGGGGCCGCACCCTGGCCGACACCGTCGCGCCGGGCATGCGTCTGCTGATGTGCGGGTCGAATCCCAGCTTCCACTCGGCCGACGCCAACGTGGGGTACTTCAAGGCGGGCAACCGATTCTGGAAGGCGGCGCTGGCCAGCGGACTGGTGGCCAAGGACCGGGATTCCCTCGATGCCCTCCGGACACACGGGATGGGGATGACCGATCTGGTCAAGCGGCCCACCCGCACCGCCGGGGAGGTGATGCCCGACGAGTACCGCCAGGGCCTGGGTCGCCTGGAACGGCTGGTGGACTGGCTGCAACCCAAGGCGGTCTGCCTGGTGGGGTTGGGCGGGTGGCGGGTGGCCGCCGACCCCCGGGCCCAGCCCGGGCTCCACGAAGTGCGCCTGGGCGGCCGCCCGGTCTACGTGATGCCGTCGACCAGCGGGCTCAACGCCCGCACCTCCGTCGACCAACTGGCCGACCACCTGCGGGCGGCGATGACGGTGGCCGACGCGGCCTGACGGTGGACGGGACGGATCCCGACGGCGTCAGTCGTACAACGCGAGGATGGCCGACAGGACGCCGTCGACCTGGGCGGAGGGGAGCAGGCTCCCGCCGTCGACCGGAACGTTGATACCGGTCACGTAGGCGGCCATGTCCGAGCAGAGGAAGGCGATCACCGACGCCACGTCGTCGGCCGTCCCCACCCGGCCCAGCGGGGTCTTGCGGTCGAAACCGGCCCGGACCTTCTCGTCCCCCATGAGCGGCGCGGTCAGCGTGGTTTCGATGAGGCCCGGGGACACGCAGTTCACCCGGATGGTGGGGCCGTACTCGAGGGCGGCGGATTGGGTGAGGGCGATGACCGCCGCCTTGGAAGCGGCATAGGGCGCCTCGCCCCTTGTCGGCCGCATCCCGCTGACCGAGGCCATGTTGACGATCGATCCTCGGCCGGTCTCGAGCATGACCGGTGCCGCCGCCCGGATGCCGATGAACGTCCCCTTCATGGAGACGTCGACGATGCGCTGGTACTCGCGGTCGCTGTAGCGATGCAGCGGCTTGACGTTCCCGACCCCGGCGTTGTTGACCAGGATCGTCAGCCCGCCGAGTTGGGCGGCGACCAGCGGCACCGCCGCGGCCATCGCCTCGCTGTCGCAGACATCGGCCACCACCACCGGGCTGCCCCCCAGCTCGGCGGCCACCGCGGCGGCGGCGTCGGCATCGATGTCCAGGACCGCCACCCTGGCCCCTTCGGCTTTCAGGCGGAGGCAGGTGGCCCGGCCGATTCCCGAACCGGCGCCGGTGACCAACGCCTGATGTCCCTCGAGCAGCCCCATCAGACCAGGCCCTCGACCGGGGCCAAGTGGATGACCTCGGGTGGTGACTGGAAGTAGGACCCGATGAGCGCCCGCCACCGGGTGAAGCGCTCGGACTGCCGGAAGCCGACGGTGTGGTCTTCGAGCGTCTCCCAGTGGATCAACAGGAGGTACTGGTCGGGCGTCTCGATGCCTCGATGGAGGTGCAAGGAGACAAACCCGTCGGCTTCGGCCACCACCGCCCTCGCCTCACGCAGCGCGGCCTCGAACTGCCGGTTCCCCCCGGGTCGGATGTTGATCACGGCATGTTCGAGAACCATGGCACGGCACGTTAGTGCCCGGGCTCGATTGCTTCCGTTCCTGGCCGGTGGCTACCCGATGGGAGCCGGATCACTGGTCAAGAGCTGGTCGAGCCGGGTCAGGGTCCGTTCCATGTCCCGCCGGGTCTTGTTCCAGTAGATGTTTCCCAACTTCAACAGCGCCCGCTGATGGTCGGTGGTGATGTCCCAACTCTCCCGAACCCGGGTCCCGCCCTCCACCGGCTCGAGCTCGTAGGCCCAGACCCTCCCGCCGACCAGATGCCCCCAGGTCCCCTCCGGGCCGGTCTTCCAGGCGACCCTCCGGTTCGCCTCGAACTCGACCACCCGGTTCACCGTCGAATACCGGATTCCGAGCTTCATGTTCATCCCGAACGTCATGCCCAGGGCCAGGGGCTGCGAGGCTCCGGCCCGCGCCCCCTGCAGCATCCCCGACCCGTCGAACAAGGTGTGTTGACCGGCATCGGCCAGCACGTTGAACACCGTGGCGGGCGGAACCGGAATCGTCCGCTCCACGGTGAGGACGTTTCCCTTCATCGCCGGCACCCCCTCACGCCACCGGGGTCGTGTCGGGACCGGATGACCCGTCATTCCCGGTGTTGGCCGGCGACGGGCTCGACTCCGAGGCCAGGGTCACTGGGTCGGGACCCGCCCAGGAGGACTGCGGATCGCTGGCCGGGAACGATTCCTTCTCCGCCTCGTCGATGGCCTCGTCGATGGGATGATCACTCGAGCTGGCGTGGTCATCGAGCATGTCGGGACTCCTTCATCCGGGTGGCCGGGTGACCATCCTGTCACGTGCCATGGCCCCCTTCGTGGGTCCCCTGGAATACCCTCAGGAGCCCAACGTTTCACCTAGTAAGAGGCGTGAATTGGTGCCCGCCGGGAGAACTGAGGAATCGAACATGCTGGTGGAGATCTGGTCGGACGTGGTGTGTCCCTGGTGTTACATCGGGAAGCGGCAATTCGAGGCGGCTCTGGCCTCGTTCCCCCACCGGGACGAAGTCACAGTGGAGTGGCGGAGCTTCGAGCTCGATCCGAGCGCCCCGACCCGGCGGCAGCTCTCGACCAAGGAGCAGCTGGCCAAGAAGTACGGGATGACCGAGGATCAGGCTCTGGCGGCGACCGACCGGGTGACCGGAGTGGCCAAGGAGGTGGGGCTCGACTTCCGGTGGGACGACGCCAAATCCGGCAACACCTTCGACGCTCACCGCCTCATCCACCTGGCCGCTACCCACGGCCGCGGTGACGCCACCAAGGAGGCCCTCATGGCCGCCTACTTCACCAACGGAGAGCCGATCGGCGAGCGACCTACCCTCGAACGGGTGGCCAAAGAGGTCGGGCTCGATGCCGACGAGGTGGCCACCGCGCTGGAAGACGGCGCCTTTGCCGACGATGTCCGGGGCGACGAGAAACTGGCTGGCGAGCTCGGCATCAGCGCGGTCCCCTTCTTCGTGATCGATCGGGCCATCGGGGTCCCGGGCGCCCAGACCCCGGATGTACTGCTTTCCGCCCTCGAACAGGCGTGGTCGAAGGCGCACCCCCTCTCCATCGTCAGTGGCCCTTCCGGCGATGCTGACACTGGCGACGCCGGAGAGGCGTGCAGCGACGGAAGTTGCGCGGTCTGATTCATCTGCGGCTGTCCGCCACCAACGGGGTGCCGATGTCCTCGGTCCCCGGCAGGGAGGGTGGGCGCTCGAGGTGGTCCTGGAGTTCCTCGACGTCGACATTGCCGATGACCAGAAAGGTGTCATCGGCGACGCCATTGCGGGTGCGGGCTTGGAGCGTCTCGATGTTGACGTCGTGCACCTGGAAATACCGGCAGATGGTGGCGAGAAGTCCCTGTTCATCCGGAGCCACCACTTTCACGATCGATCGATCGTCGGCCCCCTGGACGGTCACGCTCACGTGCCGGAGGGGTCGGAGGGCGGGCAAGGGCGCGGCTTCCACCGCCGCCATGCTCCGCAACCGGGCTCCGAGGGCGTCCCACGCCGAGCGGTCGAACTGGGCACCGCCCCCCACGATGAAGGAATGAAGGGCAAGATGCTGCGGTTTCCAGGTGGAGGCCGATGCATTCGAGATGGACATCCCGCTGGCCGTCAAGACGGCGGCGCTGTCGGCGAGCAGGCCTTTACGGTCCCGGGCCACGATCGTGAGCCGGACCAAGGTCGAGGCCTCGATGCGCCGGGCCAAGGCCCGCACCTCGCCCTTTTTCAACTTGGGTCGACACAGCACCAGATCGCCGGCCAGTGCCGGGGCCGAGTCGCTCAGCAGCCACAGCGGCGCCGATGACCCGAGGAGGGACTTGATATCCCGCTTCGAGAGATGGGTTCGCTTCAGGAGTCGCTCGACCTCGCTTCTCCGATCTGCGGCCCTCGATGCCTCGTGGTCGGCCACCTGGACATCGATGGTGGAAGCCAGCACCTCCCCGAACGAGTCGGGATCGACCAATAGCCACGCATGGCCGCCGCTGACCACCCGACGATCGGCGCCCACCGTGTTGCACACCGCCTCGAATGCGGAGCGGGGAACCACCGTGTCCCGCTCGCTGGTCAGCGCGAGCACCGGTACCCCGGATTCCTTCAGTTCGGCCAGATCGATGCGAAGGTCGGCCCGCTGGGCCAGGACCCCGGCCCGGGCCAGACCCAAAGGATTTCGAAGGATGTTGGGCACCAGATCGGCCCGCATCGCCAGCATCAATTCCAACGCATCGGAGGGAGGCCAGAACTCCCGGCCGAACCCCACGGCCCACTCCCACGGGTGCCGCTCATTCACCCCCCCGACCGCGTTGAGCAGCACCAGATACCGGACCCGCTCGGGTTGGTCCCGGGCCAGCTTGATGGCGACGCCACCCCCAAACGAGTGGCCGATGACCAGCGCCGGCTCCCCGATCCCGACCTCCGCCATGAACGAGGCCACCCAATCGGCGTAGCCACCCAGGTTCATCTCGCCGGCGGGAAGGTCGGCGGTACCGCCGAAGGAGGGCATGGCCGGGGCGAACACCCGGCAGCCCCGGGAGGTCAACCGTCGGATCGCCCGCTTGTAGGCCCGGCTGCCGAGGGCCCAGCCGTGGAGGAACACCACTGGTGGCCCATCGGCGCCGCCGACGCCATAGACGGCGCGTCGGCCCGCCACCCGCGTTCGGTGCCAGGTCAAATAGTCGTCCGAGTCCGGCCCCCTCGACGAGGGCCGGCTGCCGATCGTCCCCACCCTGAGAGGATGGACCGGTCAGATTTCGTCCCGGTTACGGCCGGATGAACTTGATGGGTCCGGACCGACCGGCAGTCCGGCTCTCACAACGCGAAGGCGCCGGCCTTCACCGCCACCGACCGGCCGATGAGCTCACTGCTCACCGCCTGGGCGGCCACCTCCGGGTCATCGCTGATGGCCACGCCGCGCCGTCCGTCGTCGGCGTCGGCCACCACCACCGTGCGCGACCAGGGTAAGGCGGGGGTCCCGGCGACGGCACCGGAACTGCCCGGGGTCACCGTGTAGGTGACCACGGTGGCCGGTCCGGTGTACTCCTCCAGCGTTTCGATCACCTCGACCGAGCCGGTGACCCGGGCGGCCTCGGCCCCCAGGTCTCCGAGCAGTGGGCCCTGCCCGTCGGGCGAGGCCGACCAGGCCCCCAGGCCGGGCTTGGTGAGGAGCCCGCTCACCGTGGTCACCACGCCCAGCGAACCCGGATCGGCCCGGAGGGCGCCGGCCATGGCCGCGGTGGCCTGGAAGACGAAATTGTTGAACGGGCCGCCGGCGAAGGCCATCCCGCCGGTGAGGGTCGGGGTCCCCAGCGGGTCCAGGTCGAGCTCGCGCTGCTGCACCCGGACCGCGGCGGGAAAGCAGCTGTAGACCTCGATGAGCTCGGCCTCGGCGACCGGGCGACCGATGCGGGCCGCCGCCGCCCGGCCCAGGACCCCCATGGCCGGCCAGGTGTCCGGCCGCTCCCGACGGAGCAGCGACAGCGCCTGGCTCGATTCGATCCCCACCCGGGGGAAGATCCACCGATCGGGCGAGATCCCGAACCGGCGGGCCGCCTGGGCCGAGCAGAACAGCAACCCGGCGGCCTGGTTCACCGTCCACTGGGTGGAGTGCCACTTGTTGTAGGGGAAGGCCAGGGGACGGTTGTCCGGCGACGGCCGGGCGATCTCCTCGGCGGTCATCGGTTGGGGGAAAGCGGCCTGCGGGTTCCCCCGGGCCACCCGGTTGAACCGGGACCACAACTCGGCCACCTCGTCCCGGTGCGCTTCGATCGAGAGCCCGTCGGCCGCCCGGAGGGCGTTGTCGATCATCGCGTACTGCTGCACCGGGTCCCACAACCGGGTGGCCACCTCGACCGGCTCGAGCAGGGTGCCGGGGCGGCGCCGGATCACGTCGGGGGCGGCGCCGGGCTGACCGGTTTCGACGGCGTCGGGGGCGCGGGCCCAGCGCTTGGCCTCGCCGCCCACCACCGCGGCGACCTCGGAGGCGCCGTCGAGGATGGCCGAAAGCGCCTCGTTGATGAGGCTCTGCTGTGGGATCCCCAGCTCGACCAGGTGAGTGCGGGCTTCGGTGGCTCCCACCCCGTCGGCCACCAGTCGGGCCGGGTCGGGATAGCCCCAACTGCCTTGAGGCACCGCCACCCGGTCGATGGCCTCGAGGATGTGCGGGGCACCGGCATCCGAGGCCGCCGCTTGCAATGCCCGGGTCATCAACTCGGTGGCCTCGGCATGGTCGGAAGCGGTGCCCACGCCGACCAGCACCGGGGTGCGGGGATCCAGAGATGCCATCTCCGGATCAGGGGGCCCGGGGCGAGGCCACCGGGGAGGCGGCGACGCGGCGGTCGCGCATCATGCGTCCGACCTGCCGCCAGGTGACGGGAACCGCGCCGTGTCCGAGGGCATCGGCCCGTAGTCGCTCGGGGACGTCATAGTGCGCCTGGTAGGGGCGGCGAGGGTTGTACTGGAACCAGGTCCGGCGCATGCCGAGACGTTCGGCGAAGGCGTGGAGCTCTTCGTGGGTGTCGGCGACCAGGTGCGACCACCGGTCGTCCACCGGTCCGAGGTGGGCGTGCTGGCGCCAGTCGTCGAGGTAGACGGTCATCGAAGGTTGCCTCTCCAGCCTTCCCGCTCAGATGATCTGGCCGGGGGCGCCGTCGTCGGTGACCACCGGCAGCCCAGTGATCTCCCAGGCAGTCATCCCCCCGTTGAGATTGTGGACGTCGAAACCGGCTTCCTCCAGGGCGGTGGCCACCGATCCCGACCGGCCACCCAGCCGGCACACGCAGACCACGGGGCGGTCAACCGGTATCTCGGCCACCCGGTCGGAGACCAGCCCCATGGGGATGTGGACGGCCACCGGGGCGTGCCCCGCCTCCCACTCGTCTTCCTCCCGGACGTCGAGCAGGAATGCCCCGGCCTCCACCATCTGGCTGGCCTCTTCGGCGGTGATCTCGGAGATCTGGGTCGGCTGGGTCACCTCATCACGGTATCCGAGCCCGTTCGCCCACCGTCCGTCGTGGTCCGCCCACTGTCCGGCATCGGACCCGGGGTTTCGGGGCCGGGCCAGGGGGTACATTGCCGGTAGTCGGCCTCACGGTGCTCGACCTGATCGCGGGAACGGACAACACTGGACGCCATGAAGACCATCGGCCGCCTTGCCGTCGGGCTCGAAGATCCGGCGCAAGACGCCGAGGCCGACGACTCGTCGGGTACCGGCCCGGGTTCGGGGGCCGGGCTGGCTCCCAAGCGGCCCCACCTGGCCATGGCCGTGTTGATGTCGATCCTGTTTCTGACCTTCCTGGACAACACCGTCATCAGCGCCACCCTGTCGGACATCCAATCCGGCCTCCACGCCGGGGTCACCCAGCTCCAGTGGGTGGTGAGCGGGTATGCCCTGACCTTCGCCTCGCTGATGCTGATCTGCGGGACCCTGGGCGACCTGTTCGGTCGCAAGCGGTTGATGCTGATCGGGGTGGCCATCTTCTGCGCGGGATCGGTGGTGGCGGCGGTGGCGACCTCCTCCACGCTGCTCATCGTCGGGCGGGTGGTTATGGGGGTGGGGGCGGCGGCGTCCGAGCCGGGAACCCTTTCGATGATCCGCCACCTCTACCCCGACCGGAAACGGCGGGCCCGGGCCCTCGGCACCTGGGCGGCGGTCTCCGGACTGGCCCTCGCCCTCGGTCCGGTGATCGGGGGCGGCCTGGTCGGGTTCTGGTCGTGGCGGGCCGTCTTCTGGTTCAACCTGGCCTTCGGGGCGGTTGCCCTGGTGGCGGCGGCCATCGTGTTGCCCGAGCGGGCCGACCCGGTGAAGGCCCGGCTGGACTGGGGCGGGTTCATCCTGGGGGCAGCCGCGCTGGCCACCGCCACCTTCGCCACCATCATGGGGGAGACCGCCGGCTACATCACCTGGTGGATTCTCCTCCTCTACGGGCTGAGCGTGATGACCATCGCCGCCTTCATCCTGGTGGAGCTGCGGGTGGAGAATCCGATGCTGGACGTCAGGTTCTTCAAGCGACCCCCGTTCGCCGGGTCGACGGTGGTGGCGTTCGCCACCTATTTCGGGATCTTCTCCATCTTCTTCTTCGTCGCCCTCTACCTGGAGGTGGTGGGCAACGCCTCTCCCTATGCCCTGGCTCTCGACTTCATCCCCATGACGGTGGGAATGGTGCTGGCCTCGTTGCTGACCGGACGATGGGTGGCCCGGGTCGGGAACCGGACGCCGATGACGATCGGTTGCGTGGTCGCCGCGGTCGGGATCATCCTCACCGACGTGGTCATCTCCCCCCACTCGGACATCTCGTCGGTGGGCTGGACCCTGGCCATCGCCGGGATCGGCTTCGGGATGGCCATCGTGCCGGTCACCTCCTCATCCCTCAGCAGCGTGCCGGCCGAACACTCGGGCATGGCCGCCTCGATGACCAACACCAGTCGAGAGCTCGGGGCGGTGGCCGGGGTGGCCATCCTGGGAACCATCGTCAACGGTCAGCTCACCGTCAACCTGATCACCCGGTTGGCGGCCATCGGCATCCCGCCCGCCTTCCGATCCCAGGTGATCGCGGCGGTGACCACCGGCTCGCTGGGGTCCCAGGCCCGGGGTTCCGCCGGGAAGGGCAACGCCAGCGTCCAACAGATCATCAACGAGGTGGTCGGCGCCGCCTACGGCGCCTTCGGCCACGGCCTCGATCTGGCCCTCACCGCCTCGGGGGCACTGCTGCTGGCCTCGGCGGGGGTTGCCTTCTTCACGGCCAGCTGGGTCCGGCGGCGCCGTTCCGGCGGGGGCGACGGTGCCTCGGCAGTGGCGGCGGCGGCGGAGCCGGGTTGACGATGCCATCCCCGCCGCCCCCGCCCGAGGATCCCGAACCCGAACCCGGCTCGGAGCCGGAGACAGAGGTCGTCTACGGCATCGCCGACGAGGTCGAGGACCGGCTGCCCCACCCGCTGATCCCGGGCCGGAGCGGATTGTTCAAATCGATGCTCGGCTCCTCCTTGGCCTTCAACGGTGGCGCCCCGATGTCCGAGCCGGCCACCTCGACCCCGTTGGCCATCGGCGAGTCGGAGGGTTCGATACCGGCGGGTCCGCTCTGGGCGATGAAATATCTTCGCCACGGGCAGCACGGCCCGTTGACCGGCCACGATGCCCCCGAAGCGCTCCGGCTGGCCGTCACCACCGGGGACGACACCGTCTACGTCATCGACGACGGGGCCTCCCACTGCATGGTGGCCCGCCGGGTCGGGTCGGCCCCCGACGGGTGCCTCTACTGCTTGGTGGCCCGGGTCAAGATCGACGACGTCCAGGACGTCCGGGACGGATGGGCGCCGCTGTCCGGGCTGTTCTCCCTCGGGCGCGAGCTCACCCTCTGCGGAGTGGTCGAGGGCTCGGTGTCGAACGTGGTGCGGGTGGCCAGCTTCCGGAAATACCGGGAGGTTCCCGAGAAGTACCTGCCGCCGTCGCCGTTCATCGAGTTCCCCGACACCCTCTGACTCCGGCGTCAGCCGGCTTTCGGAGGCGCGGCCGAACCCGCCGGTGCCGCGGCGTCGGCCGCCGCCAGCCGGCCCTCCACGAAACCGGCCACCGCCCGGAACACCCGCCGGCTGGCCTCGGCCCACGGCATCAGGATGGGGAACACATGGAACATGCCCGGCTCCTCCAGGGCCAAGGTCTCGACCCCGGCCTCCTGCAGGTGGGCCACGAACTCCCGAATGGGGTCGCGGAACATCTCGTCGGCGCCGTAGGCCACCAGGGTCGGGGGCCAGCCGTCCACGTCCTGGTCGACCGCCGACACCGAGGCGTCGCCGGGGTCACGACCGTGCAGGTAGGCGGCGGTCGGGATGTTCCAGGGAAGGATGTCCTTGCCGGCGTTCTCGGTCAGCGACGGCTCATCCATTCGGAGATCGACCTCCGGAGAGAACAGCATCACCCCGGCCAGCGTCCGGTGGTGGGTCTTCTCCATCGCGTAGACCATGGTGGAGGCCAGGCCACCGCCGCCCGAGTCACCGGCCAGGAAGCACCTGGCCGGATCGACCCCGTCGTCCAGCAGTGCCTCCAGCACCAGCACCGCGTCCTCCAGGCCGGCCGGGAACGGGAACTCGGGGGCGAGCCGGTAGTCGGCCACGAAGACCTCGCACCCGGTGTGGCGGCACAACCAGGCGGTGAACGCCGCGTACATCCTCGGGGAGGTGCCCACGTAGCCGCCGCCGTGGAGATACAGGATGGTCCCGACCGGTTCGGCCCCCCGGGGCCGGTACCGCACCCCGGGCACCCCGGCGATGACCTCCGGGTGGCTGTCCGCCCCGATGGCCCGGATCACCGGGGGCATCACGTACTTGCACAGATCGTCGAGGACCAGCTCGACCGAGCGGAACTCGTCGATGGGGAGCGAGGAGCTGTACCCCATGAACGAGCGGATCGTCTCCCGGGTCACCGCCACCGTCAGGTTGTGCTGCGGCGAGCCCTCGCCCGCCCATGGGCTGCGGAACGGCACCCGGACCATGGCGGTCGCCAGTTGGCCGGCCAGCCCGGCCAGATCGGCGGCGGCGATCGGCCAGGAGGAGGTGGCCACCCCCGGGCGGCGACCCATCACCATGGCGGTGTC
>DASZIT010000149.1:0-1609 GCA_035948855.1 Acidimicrobiales bacterium
GCCGGAGCGGTTCCACGACGGCTGGCTCCGAACCGGGGACATCGGATCCCTCGACCGCCGCGGGTACATGCAGATCAGCGACCGAACCAAGGACGTCATCAAGTCCGGAGGGGAGTGGATCTCCTCGGTGGAGCTGGAGAACGAGGTCATGGCCCATCCGGGCGTGGTGGAGGCCGCGGTGATCGCGGTGCCCGACGAACGCTGGAGCGAGCGCCCCCTGGTGGCCGTGGTGGTCGAATCAGACTCGAAACTGAGCGCCGATGAGCTGCTCGAGTTCCTGAGCGGTCGGGTGAGCCGGTGGTGGCTCCCCGAACGCTGGGTGTTCATCCAGGAGATCCCGAAGACCAGTGTGGGCAAGTTCGACAAGAAGGTCCTTCGGTCCCAGCACGCCGACGGGGTGTTCGACGTCGTCGAGGTCGAGATCAAGACCGGGCGCTGACCCCAGGTGGGTGCCGATCCGGCTGACATCGCCGAGCGCCTGCGCGGGATCGGGGAGGAGCTGGCCGACCTGGCCCTCGACCGGCTGCGGGAGGCGGCCGACTCGGTGCGGACCGGGGGGGTCCTCGATCCGGCGGTGACCGCCGAGGAGAAGCGCATCACCCGGGCCCGGCGGTCGGTGGACAAGGCCGCCTCCCTGCTGGATGGGCCACGGACGGCGCCTGTGGCCCCCGAGGAAGGCCCCTGAACGCCTTCGGGCGTCGGGGCTCAGCCCTCCGGGGGCCCGGACCAAGGTCGGGGAACGAGGCGGTCTGATCCGTCAGCCGGGTCGATTCAGGGTGTCGATCAACTGTCGGAGCCGTCCGTAGTGGACCTTGTCGAACCGGAAGACCAGTCTGGGCAGGTCGAGGTGGTCGTGGTCGGCCCGTTCGGGGGGAAGCGGCTTGGACAGGCGCATGACGCCCTCGGCGACGATGTCGGCGAAGGCACGGTTGAGCTCCGTCAACTCGGCCCTGCCCGGGGCCACCAACAGCCTGATGACGAGCAGGTCACCGACCCAGCGGCACGACTGGTAGTTGCGGTAGAAGCCCAGCAGCTCTTCAGTGGCCCGGCCCACGTCGTCGGTGATCATGAAGAGGGCGCGGTCGTCGGGCGACACCAGGCCTCGCGGCTCGACCTCGGTGTCGAGGAACTCGTTCCAGGCCTTCCAGAACGCCCCCCCGGGGGTGTCCAGCATGACCACCGGCGCCGGTTCGGCCTTTCCGGTCTGCAGGAGGGTCAGCAGTTCGAATCCCTCGTCGAGGGTCCCGAACCCACCGGGCAGCACGACGTAGCCATCCGACTCCTTGATCAACATGAGCTTGCGGGTGAAGAAGTAGCGCATCTCGACCAGTTTGGGATCCTGGGCGATGAAGTCGTTGGCCCCCTGCTCGAACGGGAGTCGGATGTTCACGCCGATCGACCGGTCGCGCCCCGCCCCCTCCATGCCGGCGGCCATGATGCCCGGGCCGGCCCCGGTGACCACCATCCAGTCGGCACCGGCCAGCGATCCGGCGAGATCTCGGGCCGAACGGTAGGCGGCATGGTCGGGCCGGGTGCGCGCCGATCCGAAGATGGTGACCTTCCGTTGCCGGCGGAAGGGTCGGAACACCCGGAACGCCTCGGCCATCTC
>DASZIT010000150.1:0-51916 GCA_035948855.1 Acidimicrobiales bacterium
GGGCTACATACTCGTAGGTGTCCTTGACAACGCCGCCCACATCTTCCACGTCTGCGTCCATCCCGGCCACCAGGGACACGGGGTCGGGAAAGCACTTATCGAGCAGGTCAAGAGCTGGGCGCGTTCAGCGGGACGACCGGCAATAACTCTGGCGACTTTCTATGAGGTGCCATGGAACGGTCCGCTCTACGAGCACCTCGGCTTCCGAGTGCTGGATGAGGCGGAACTGGGACCCGAGATGCTGGCCAGAGGGGAGCACGACGTGGCCGGAGGCCTATCGCCTAAGGGGCAGGTGGCCATGCGGCTCGACCTCGACATCTGACCCAGGTCGGTCGGGCTGCGAGTCTGTACGAACTCTCGACATGGCCGACCGTCCGCAACTGCCGGTTACCGAGCGGGGACGCCCCTTCCCCGCCTAGCCCGGAAGTGCCTGGGCGACGCGCGATGAGACGTAAGTCAACGTATTTCGCGCGCGATCCCTTCACGATCCGTGGTGGCGATGGGAAGCGTGAACCGGAGTTCAGGAATCGCAATGGCACGCCAATGGCACGCCTGCCCTTTCGCGGCCTTCGAAGCAGACCAGCGACGAGGCAAAAGTGGCCGCTGACCAGGTAGAACGTTTAGTGGAGATGATGGGACTCGAACCCACGACCCCCTGCTTGCAAAGCAGGTGCTCTAGCCAACTGAGCTACATCCCCGGGGACCGTGATGTCGATGAGCCCGCCCATCTTTCGATAGGGAAGTCGAATTCGCTGGCCCGGTGTCTCAAGCGTAGATCGTAGGGGAGTCCGGCCTCGACACTCCCGGGCTTGTTCACTCACCCGTGGACGGGCCGACTACGCCGGTCACACGCCGGTTTTCTGAGGGGGAACCTCTTTCGCCCGGGCGTAGGAGCGGTCGATCTCTTCCCAGGCCTCGTCCACCCCCGCGAACCCGTCCACCTTGGTGAGCTTCCCCGGCTCCAGGTCCTTGTAGACGTCGAAGAAATGCGCGATCTCGAACGTCAGATGAGGGGGTAGTCCTTCGAGATCGGTGACGCCATCCCACCTCGGGTCGCCACAGGCCACGGAGATGATCTTGGCGTCGGGGCCCTTCTCGTCGGACATCCAAAAGACACCCACCGGGCGGGTTTCCACCAGGCAACCGGGAAAGGTGGGTTCGTCGATCAGGACCAGGGCGTCGAGCGGGTCGCCATCCTCGGCCAGCGTGTCGGGTACGAACCCGTAGTCGGCCGGATAGAAGGTCGCCGAGAACAGCCGGCGATCCAGTCTGATCAGGTGGCGCTCGTGATCGTATTCGTACTTGTTCCGGCTCCCACGGGGGATCTCGACAATTACCTCGAGCAGCCGCTCATCATCCATGCTCATCACCCATCCTGGGCCCATTCTGTCACCGGTCGAACCCCGCTCGTGGCGCCAACGGGAGGTCCACAACTTAGGTGACTGGGAACCCGGCCGACCGTCCCGGCTCGGAACTTGTCGGAGCCGGACGAGGGGTTTCCGGTTCGGCACGAGCCTCCCGTTGCAGGCCATCATCGCCAAACGCCGCCCGGCAGCTACGGGGTGACCGGGCCGGTATCGTTGGCGGATGAGCGGAGATCCAGCCAGCGGTTCGGACGTGGGCGGGTTCACTGATGGGGACGATCCTGATCCCCAGCGCTATTTCGCCCGCCAGCTCTCCGACCTCGATTTCAACCAAAGGCTGCTGGACCTGGTCGACGACGGCAATCTTCCTCTGCTCGAACGGGTCAAGTTTCTCATCCTGACCAGCGAGAGGATCGACGAGTTCTACCAGGTTCAGGTAGCGGGCCTGAAGCGCCAGGTCGTGGCCGGCATCAAGACCCGGGGACCCAGCGGGAGGACCCCCGAAGAGTTGCTTGGCGATGTGCGGGCTTCGATGGAACGCATGGTTCGTCGCCAAGAGTCCTTGCTGGTAAAGGAGCTGATTCCTGCGCTGACGGCAGAGGGGATCGAGCTCCTGGACTGGGAATCGCTCAATGACAAGGACCGGGCGCATCTTCACGACCTCTTCGACCGGCTGATCCTCCCGGTGGTGACCCCGCTTACCGTCGATCCCAGCCATCCGTTCCCCTACATTTCCAATCTGTCCCTCAATATCGGCGTCGAAGTCAGGGACCCCACCGAGGATGTCACTCGTTTCGCACGGCTGAAAGTGCCGCCCAACGTTCCCCGGCTTGTTCCGCTGCCCGGCCGCGATCGGTTCGTTCCGCTGGAGCAGGTTCTGGTCGCCTTCCTCGACGAGGTGTTCCCCGGCATGGAGGTGGGGCCCGCTTGCGTCTTCAGGGTCACCCGGGATGCCGACCTCGCCCTCGACGACGACGCGGCCGACGACCTGCTCTTGGCTCTCCAGGAGGAACTCAGGCGGCGGCGGTTTCTACCGGTCGTGCGACTGGAGATCGACAGCCGGACATCTTCCGAACCGGTCCCCCGGCTGACCGCCGATCTCGGGTTGCAGCCCGAGGATGTCGCCGGCTTCGGAGGCCCCTTGGGTCTCGACTGTTTGTGGGCCATCCACGCTCTCGACCGGCCGGCCCTTCACGACGAGCCGTGGACGCCGCTGGTACCGGTCGCGTTCCTGTCCGCGGAGATGGACGACAACCCCTCGATCTTCGCGGTCCTGGATCAACAGGATGTGCTGGTTCATCATCCCTATGACTCGTTCATGGCGTCGGTGGAGGAGTTGATGGACGAGGCCGCCATCGATCCGCACGTGCTCGCCATCAAGCAATGCCTGTACCGGACGTCGGGGGACAGCCCGGTGGTCGCGGCGCTGGTGAGGGCGGCAGAGCACGGCAAGCAGGTGGCGGTGCTGGTTGAGGTCACCGCCCGATTCGACGAGGAAGCCAATATCGGCTGGGCCCGGGCGTTGGAAGAGGCGGGGGCCCACGTGATCTACGGCCTCATGGGGTTGAAGACCCACGCCAAGACCACCCTGGTCGTCCGCCAAGAGGGCGATGACGTGCGGCGCTACTGCCACGTCGGCACCGGCAACTACAACCCGAAGACGGCCCGTATGTACGAGGACCTCGGTATCTTGTCATCGCGTCCGGAGCTCGGTGCGGACATCACCCGATTCTTCAACTACATCACCGGGTTCAGTCAGCCTCCCGAGTACCTCGAGTTGGTCACCTCTCCGGGGGGTATTCGCGATCGGGTGGTCGAGTGCATCGAGGAGGAGGCCAAGGCGGGACCCGACGGTCGCATCGTGATCAAGGTCAACGGGCTCGATGACCAGGTGGTGATCGACGCGCTGTACCGGGCGTCCCAGGTCGGGGTCCCGATCGATCTGATCATCCGGGGAATCTGCTGTCTCCGTCCGGGGGTTCCCGGATTGTCCGAGACCATTCGGGTCCGCTCGATTGTCGGCCGGTTCCTCGAGCACTCGCGCATACTCCGATTCGGAGGCAACGCCGATCGGCCGGCCCACTACTACATCGGATCGGCTGACCTCCGCCGACGAAACCTCGATCGACGGGTCGAGGCCATGGTTCCCATCGCCGACCCGGTCGCGGTGGCCCAGTTGGAGGAGACGCTCAACTTCAACCTGGCTGACGACGTCCAATCCTGGTCCCTGGCTGCCGACGGCAGCTGGCACCGGATTCCGACGGTGGCCGGGGTCAGTGCACAGCAGTCGCTGCAGGCAACCGCGCTGGCCAGAAACGTGCCGCACGACGAGGTGCTCCTCTCCTGGGCGCCCCAGGAGCGAGGCGCACCGATCCCCACCGATCGGGTCCCGTAGGCCGCGCGATCGGCGCGCCTTAAGTTGGAAAGAAACCGACAACCCGGGCAACCGGGCCCGGTCAGCCGGCGATGGCGTCGATGCGGGCCAATACGTCGTCGGTCAGTTTTGGGATGACCTCGAGCGCCTTGAGGTTCTCATGGACCTGCTCTACTCGGCTGGCTCCGGTGATGACTGAGGAGACATGCGGGTTCTTGGCGCACCAGGCGAGCGACATCTGCGCCAGCGTGCACCCCAACTCTTCGGAGATGGATTGGAACTGACGGACCTTCTGATTGCGCTTCGGGTCGGTGAGCAGGTTGCGCAGCCACTCGTACCCGGGGAGCGTGGCCCGCGAACCCTCGGGAACACCGTCGAGGTACTTTCCGGTCAGCAAGCCGGAGCTGAGTGGGCTCCAGATGGTGAGGCCGAGGCCAATGCCTTCATAGAGGGGCGCATACTCCTCTTCCACCCGATCTCTCCAGAACAGGTTGTATTGGGGCTGCTCCACGACCGGTTTGTGAAGGTGGTGGCGATCGGCGATGTCCCACGCCTCGCGAATCGAGGCCGCCGACCATTCCGAGGTTCCCCAATAGAGCGCCTTCCCCTGGTTGATGATGTCGGACATCGCCCACACCGTCTCTTCGATGGGGGTTTCCGGATCGGAACGATGGCAGTAGAGAATATCGACAAAGTCGAGACCGAATCGTTCCAGCGAGCCATCGATCGCCTGGAGGAGATACTTGCGATTGAGGGTGTTCCGCATGTTGGGACCCTCATGGAGGCCCCAGAACACCTTGGTGGAGATCACATAGCTGTGACGAGGCCACCCCAGGGAGGCGATCGCCTTACCCATGATGCTCTCCGACTCGCCACCCGAATACGCTTCGGCGTTGTCGAAGAAATTGACCCCGGCATCGTAAGCCGCACTCAGACATTGCTCGGCCAGATCACCGGCCAGCTGGGGTCCGAAGGTCACCCACGATCCGAATGACAGCACGCTGACCTTGAGCCCAGTCCCGCCCAGGCGTCGATACTCCATCTCCACGGTGATTCCTCCCTGTCGGTTTCCGAGATCCTACGGGTTAGCCAGCGCACGCCGTCCGCGGCCCCGTTGACATCTTTGCCGCCTTCCATTAGCACTGCATTGCAGCAGTAACTACACAGAGGGGGGTCGAAATATGGCGGTGTTCAATGGTGCGTTCCCGGTTCTACCCGGCAAGGAAGATGCCATTCGTTCCTTTACCAAAGAGGTGTTCGGTTCCCGTCTCGAGCAGTTCAACGCACTGCAGGCCAAGGCGGGAATCACCCGTGAGACGTGGACTTTGCAGCAGACCCCGATGGGATCTCTTGTCCTCGTCTGGTTCGAAGGTGACGTTGAGAAGGCGTTTGCCGATCTGGCTACTGACACAGACGAATTTCCGACCTGGTTCCGGGCACAAGTGAAGGACACCACGGGAGTAGATCTCGCCGCTCCGGACGGCAGCCCGCCCCCTGAACTCTTGACCGAATGGAGCGCGTAGCCCACTCTGGACTCAGATCAGGACTCGACGGGGCTTCCACCGACCGAGCGCCGCATAGCCGCGTGGATCCGGTTTGGAGTGAGGACCCCGAGGTAGTGGTCCGACTCGTCGATCACCGGGAGCCAGCGAATGTCGTGTTGGAGCATCTCTCCCAACGCGGCGCGCAACGTGGTGCCGAGCGGAACCTGGACGGCGAATTTCTCCGTATGGCTTTCCACCGAGCCCTCCGTGCCGAGCGCGGCCGAGACCCAGCCAACCAACCGACGGTCGTCGCCAACCACCACCGCGGTCTTGGCGTCGGAGTCCATGGCGACCCGCCGGACCTCATCCATGTTGGCCGAGGGTGCGACGACCGGAGGAGCCGCGAGGTCGGCGGCTTCTACTTTCACCACCGCCAGTCGCCGCACACCACGGTCGGCGCCGACGAAGTCCGCCACGAACGGGGTGGCCGGCCGCCCGAGGATCTCCGCCGGGCTGTCGTACTGTTCGACCACCGCCCCCTTGGAGAGCACCGCGATCCGATCTCCGAGTTTGGCGGCCTCTTCGATGTCGTGGGTGACGAAGACGATCGTCTTCTTGAGGTCCTTCTGCAGTTCGAGGAATTGGTCCTGCAGGCGTTGACGGGTGACCGGATCGACGGCGGCGAATGGCTCGTCCATCAGCAGGACGGGAGGGTCGCCACCGAGTGCCCTCGCCACCCCGACCCTTTGGCGCTCGCCGCCCGACAGCTCATGGGGAAAGCGCCGGGTGTAGTCGTTGGGGTCGAGACCGACCATCTCGAGCAGTTCGTTCACCCGGTGCTCAACCCGGGACTTGTCCCAACCGAGTAGGCGGGGAACGACCGCCACATTGTCGAAGATCCGCCGGTGAGGAAAGAGCCCGCCTTGCTGGATCACATAGCCGATACCCCGGCGCATCTGTACCGGGTCCTTGGTCAGAACGTTTTCTCCGCCGATGAGGATACGGCCCGAAGTCGGTTCGATGAGGCGATTGATCATGCGCAGGGTGGTGGTCTTGCCACACCCGGACGGTCCGACCAGGACGCTGAGCTCACCGTCACCGATCTCGAGGTCGAGGTCGGTGACGGCAACGGTGCCGTTGCCGTAGTTCTTGGAGACTCGCTCCAGGGTGATCATTGATCCATACGTTAGCGATCTGATTTGTCGGACAACGACCCTTCGGTACCCGACCGCCGAGTGGGTCTACGGAGGGCGCGGCTGGAGTCCGGGGGTCGGCGGGCCAGAGAGACGCCTTCGCGCCTCCCTTTTCGGTAACGTCGTCCAGATGGGAGCCGCGCAGCCCTTTTTCCAGTGGAGCTACGTGTCGAGCCAGTGGAGCCAGATCCGGGACGACCTTCTCCAGCACATCGCCCTCAGTCTTCTGGCGCTCGCCATCGGTCTGGCCATCTCGGTGCCGCTGGCCCTTTTGGCCTGGCGCTATCGGGTTCTCCGGTTCCCGGTATTCGGCATTGCCAGTGCGCTGTACATCGTCCCGTCCCTCGCCCTCTTCGCCATCCTGGGGCCGATCACCGGGTACGTCGCGTCGTATACGACGGCGGAGTTCGCGCTGGTGGGCTACACCCTGCTCATCCTGATCTGGAACACCGTGGCCGGTCTCGACGCGGTGGCGGACGAAACCAGAGAGGCAGCCACCGCGATGGGCTATTCGCCATTGTCGGCACTCCTGCGAGTCGATCTGCCGCTCGCGCTGCCCTACATGTTCGCCGGGCTGCGGATCGCCGCGGCAACCGTCATCGGCTTGGTGACGGTGACTGCGCTGATCGGGCTCGGCGGCCTGGGCCAGCAGATCACCTACGGGTTCAACATCGACTTCTACACCCCGATCATCGTCGGGCTGGTTCTGTCCGTCGTACTCGCCGCGGTCTTTGATCTGATCATCGTGGGGATCCAGCGACTGGCGATCCCCTGGACCCGTTCGAGCCGCCGGGCACGGGAGGTCTGAAATGCAGATCTGGGACCATTTCCGGCACTTCATCGCCAGCGTGGCCGATTGGTTCACCACCTCGGCGCACTGGACCGGCTCGAACGGGATCCCCGAGTTGTTCTGGCGACAGATCCTCCTGTCCCTGGCCGTGGTCGCCGGGGCGGTGATCATCGGCGGGGGCGTCGGTTTGGTGCTGGGCCACACCGGTCGCGGGGGTTTGGTGGCGGTGAACGCCGCCAACGCCGCCCGGGCCATACCCAGCCTGGCCCTCCTGACGTTGTTCGCGATCCTGCCGTCGATATCGCTCAAATGGGGCGGTTTCCTGGCTGCCTTTCTCGCTCTGTTGATCCTGGCGATCCCCCCGATCCTGACCAACACCTACGTGGGCATGCGGGAGGTGGACGCCGATGTACGAGATGCCGCCAAAGCCGTCGGCCTGACCGGTGGGGAGATCTTGTGGCGGGTCGAGTTGCCGTTGGCCACACCGATTCTGATGGCCGGAGTCCGGACTGCGGCCATCGAAGTGGTGGCCACGTCTACCCTCGCCGCCTACGTGAGCTACACCGACCTGGGCACTCCGATCATCTCCGGTCTCAATACCAACAACACGGTGGAAGCCTTCGCCGGGGCGATCCTGGTCGGTGTCCTCGCCGCGGTCGTGGCTTTGGGCCTTGGTCTCATCCAGCGCGCCCTCACTCCACTGCCTCTCCGACGCCAAGCGCGGTCCACACCCGGGGTTGTGGCCATGCCCGTGGTTGCCGCGCGATGAGGTATTTCCCTTGACAAATTCGACCAGGTTGGTAATCCTTTAAATCCGGCAGGCGGCCTCGTCATCGTAAAAGGGCTGGGTATAGGGTTTGCGCCCCACTCGAGGGAGGTCATCTCATGTTGTTTCGACGTTCACTGATCGGTGCGGCAGCCCTGGCGGTTGCCACCGTGTCGCTGGCCGGATGCAGCAGCAGCGGCAGTTCCTCGGCCTCGAAGCCGACCATCATCATCGGGTCCACGAACTTCGAGGAACAAGAGATCGTCGCGAACATGTATGGGGACGTGCTCTCCAAAGCCGGCTATCCGGTGAAGGTCGAGCCGGCTCTCGGGACCCGGCCGGTCGTGGTGCCCGCCCTGCAGCACAACCAGATCACCCTTGAACCCGACTACGCCGCCTCGTTGTTGAGCTACTTGAACGGCGGCAATCCCCAGGCCGCCGGCGGCCAGATCGATACCGCCATCGCCGCGGACAACGCCGCGCTGTCCTCTTCCGGGGTGACGGTGCTGGCCGCGTCCAAGGCGCTCGACACCAACGTCTTCGCGGTGACCAAGGCGACCGCCTCCAAGGACCACCTCACCACCATTTCGAGCCTCGCACCCTACGTGTCCTCGATGACTCTGGGGGGTCCGCCCGAGTGCCCGACCTTCGCAGGCTGCCAGGCCGGGCTGGTGAAGGTCTACGGCCTCAACTTCGCCAGCTTCAAGTCCCTGGACGAAGCCGGTCCGCTCAGCGTGGCCGCCCTCAAGAACGGTGAGGTCCAGGTCGTCGAGCTGTTCTCCAGTGACGGCAATGTCGTGAGCAACAACTTCGTCGCCCTGACCGACGACAAGCATCTCGAAGGGGCCGACTACATCGTCCCGGTCATCCGCAAGTCGGCCGCCAGCACCGCGGTGGTGACTGCTCTCGCCAACCTGGACGCCAAGTTGACGACCAACGCCATCTCCCAGCTCAACCTCCAGGTCACCGCGGACAAGAAGCAACCCGCCGCCGTGGCCCAGGCGTGGCTGAAGTCCCAGGGCTTGATCTAGGCGTACTCACCAACAGCCGTGTGGAGCCGGACGGGTGCTGGATGACCGGCTCTGCTACAAAGCAACGATGACGGCTGAGCCCCCGCACACGCAAGCGGAACATACTCGGCACACGCGGGACACCTACGATCGGTTGGCGCCAGTCTGGGCCTCAACGACCGACGATGGACCGTTCAACGGCCTACTTGAGCGTCCTGCCCTTCGCGCCCTTGTCCCTCGCCCGCTGGCGGGGAAGGTCGTGCTGGACGCGGCGTGCGGGTCAGGAGCGCAATGCGAGTGGCTGCTCGATGAGGGGGCCGACGTCATCGGGATCGATCTCAGTCCGGCGATGGTGGAGGAAGCTACCCGGCGCTGCAATGATCGCGGCCGCTTCTTCGTGGCTGATCTCGCCGAACCGCTCCCACTGGAATCCGGGAGCCTCGACGGTATTACGTGCTCTTTGGCTCTCCACTACATCCGGGACTGGGAAGAGCCTCTCCGGTCATTTCGGGATTCACTGCGTCCGGCCGGATGGGCCGTGATCTCCCTCGATCACCCCTTCGCCCGCCCACTGTCCTCGCAGAAAGGTGGCTATTTCGATACCGAGTTGGTCTCTGACTCCTGGCAGAAAGGGGATGTCAACGTGATTCAGTACTTCTGGCGGAGACCTCTGTCCTCGGTCGTACGGGCATTCAGCGACGCCGGATTCGTCATCGATCGGGTAAGCGAACCGCAACCGACCCCGGAGGGACTCGAGCGGTTCCCTGCCGATCTCGCCTCGGCTGAAGGTGTGCCGGGGTTCATCGTGTATCGGCTACTACTCAGAACCAGTGAATAGTCGGTCCTAGCTCGGTGACCTGACCACAGCCGGGGACCTGCTCTCCGGCTGACCTGCTCTTCTGTGGTCGGGCTGCCCGGATTTGAACCGGGGACCTCTGCGTCCCGAACGCAGCGCGCTAACCAAGCTGCGCCACAGCCCGTCGAGGGAATTCAGTGGAACACCGACCCTGACCTGCGAGATGCTACCCGACTGCGGCTTGGTCGATCCTCCGGTTTGCTGTCCTGGGGTTTCTCCCGCGATCTGAGCAATGACCCAGATCGATTCTCCACCGCATTTCTACTTTGACCGATGCGACGACGTGAGCACGCAGAAGACAGGGGGAGTCAAACTGACTTTCAGTGGCCCCCTATCGGGAGTTTCGCGCGGCCGCCGTCACCAGGGCTCTCCCGACTACGGTCGGAGACTGCCTCGCGAATGGACTCGAACAGGTCTAGCGGGGAGAACGGCTTGTTCAAGAGCACCGTCGACGGCGGCAGGATCCCTCGTTCGGCGATGGTTTCTGAGTCGAAGCCTGAGACAAAGACCACCGGCAGGTCTGGGTGCGCGACGCGAAGGTGATCGGCCAGATCCTTCCCTGAGATCCCACCCGGCATGATGACATCGGTCACCAGGACCGAGATGGGCTCGGTGGTGAATCCTTCCGTAGCCTGGATTGCATTCCGTGCCCCAACCACGCGGTAGCCGGCCGCTTCCAGGATGCGGGTGGTCGAGCGAAGCAGAGCCTCCTCGTCTTCGACGAGCAGCACAGTTTCCCCTCCCACCTCGACGGGTCCCGTGATCACCTCGGGCTCAACTGATACGGGCTGCTCGTCACAAATAGGGAACTCAATGATCACGGTCGTCCCCATCCCAGGGGCCGTGTCGATCTCAACCTGGCCGCCCCATCGATGGACGATCCCATATACCATCGACATTCCCAAACCGGTTCCTCGCCCCATTTCCTTAGTGGTGTAGAAGGGTTCAAAGACCTTCGCGGCGACCTCCTCCGTCATTCCCTTTCCGTCATCGGTCACTTCGATCCTTGCCCAGGGCGGCGCGAGCGCCGAGTCTTTGTCCGCCACTACTACACGCCGCACCGAAATGGACAAGGTCCCCCCGTGGGGCATGGCATCACGCGAATTGAGAGCCAGATTCATAAGGACCTGGTTCAGCTCACCTGCGTCTGCCCGGACGCTGCAGGCCTCGGCAATGGTGTGGCACTGGAGGGTCACGTCCTCCCCCACGGCTCCACGCAGTAGCCGCTCGCTGTCGTCCACCAGAGCACTGAGATCGACCACGGTAGGGCGCGTTACCTCTTTTCGGCTAAAGGTAAGGAGTTGGCGGGTGAGCTCGGCTGCCCGCGTTGCCGCTTTCTGGACCTCGCCCAGGTCGGCCTGGATGTCATCGTTATCGGCAGCCGTGTTGGCAGCGAACTCGCTGTAGCAAATGATGACTTGAAGAAGGTTGTTGAAATCGTGTGCGATGCCGCCCGCGAGCTGGCCGACCGCCTCAAGCTTCTGGACCTGACGAAGATTCGCTTCCGTCTCCGCCTGACGTGTGAACGACGCGTCCAGCTCAGCATTCTTCGCGTCGAGCTCGGTGTTCTTGTGGTCGAGCTCGGTGTTCTTGTGGTCGAGCTCGCTGTTGCTGACTTTCAAGTCAGCCACCAACACGAGAGCCCGGTCCTTTCGCCGCAGCGTCATCTCCAAGAGCCCAGCTAAGAGAGCGGCGGCCGACAGTCCCACAATCAAGAGCAGCCAAGGGAAGGCCGCCGCCGAGCCGCCGGAGAGGTTCTCGTTGGCTCGCATCACCAAGAGGAACTGCCCGGGAGCGGCGGCCGTTCCTGCATGCCTCGTCAGAACAGCAGTGAGGTCGAGAGCACTGGCAGGGGCGCCGGACGCACTCAGGGGCGCGATGGCCGCTTGGCCAGTCAGGGGCAAGTTCGTGGTCGAAGTGAACAGAAGATTGCCGGGCCGGGCCGTCCCCACGTACATCGCGACATCGACGCCGTCAAAGATCTTCCCGGGGAGGTGATAGAGGCCCGAGGCGGGCAACGGGACTGACCGTTCGACGTAGATGGCGAAGCCGGGCGGAACAACTCCTTTGCTCCAGATCAGGGCGAGATAGCGACTCGAGCCCACCTCGCCGGCCCCGGCCAAGGTGTTCATCGGATGCTTGGTGATGATTGTGATCAGTCCGGCGTCCTGTTCCCCGCCAAAAGCGCGCCGAAGGGGGCCGAGCGAGTTGACAACTTGGAGGTGGGAGCCGACCACACGTAAGAGAGCGACGCTTTCAGACTTGGCCAACGGAGCCGCCGCGGCATTGAACGCTGAGGGCGTGACCCCGAGGGGGGTCACGATAGAACCGAGGGCCGTCGGGGGGGACCCGAGGAGGGGTGGGATCACCGAGCCAAGCAAGAGGGCGGCTTGGTTCGCTTCTTCGACTAAAAGGCGATCGTTGTTGTGGCCCAGAGACGTTCTCGATGCGGAAAAGCCAACCAACGTCGCCACAACCGCGAATACGAGCACCAGGGCGGCAAGGGCGTGGACCTTCGGGTGCCGCCTTGCCTTCACCATGGTGAACTGATGGGGACGACGGTCTGAAGCGGGGGCAGGTTGGGGAACGGTGCCCGCCACCGAAGTGCGGCGAGTGCTCGGTTACCTCCGTGACGGCCTGTTCGGGGCGCAGGAGGCAAATGCGCCCACGGCGAAACTCCGCCCATTGGCGTTGTCATTTGCTCCTCCTTCTCGAATTCGGGCGGCGCTACAAGTACTATCGGCCCATTTCGTTGGGGCCCTGAGCCTATGTTTGGGCGATGTGGCAAACACAGAGGGAATCAAGGACCCAGTAAGAGTCGGTTTGCTCACGCATTGATGATCTCGGATTCGCCGATATCCGGGCCGCCCCGAGCCTTCGAGATGCGACGGCTTAGCCCTGGTCGCCTTGCGGACGTCGCCTGCTCCGCGTCCCAACGCAGCGCGCTAACCAAACTGCGCCACAGCCCGTTGATCGGATTCGGCGCCTGTGCCGGTCCAGAACAGCAAAAAGCTAGCCGACTGGCGTCCGCTCGCTCCCCGTGTCGCCGGCCACCTTGCCCGGATCAGGATCCGGGTGGGGCACGCTCACCTTCCTGGCCACCACTTTGGCGATCCGCCGCTTGTCCATCTCCGCCACCCGGAGTTCCCAACCATCGACGGTGAGCACCTCGCCCTCGCTCGGGATGTGCCCGAACCCGTTGAACAGGAAGCCTCCCAGGGTGACATACTCCCCCTCCGGCAGGTCGATCCCCAGGCGGTCGATGACGTCGTCCACGCTCATCCGCCCATCCACCAGCCAGCGGCTGCCGTCCACCCGGACCACCTCGGGCTCGTCGTCGGGGTCGAACTCGTCGGGCAGCGGCCCGACCAGGGCGCTCAGCACGTCTTTGACCGTCAACACTCCTTCCACCCCGCCATGCTCGTCGACCACCACCGCGAACGCCCGTCGTTGCCGCCGCATCTCGGCGAGGACATCGAACACCAGCCGCGACTCGGGAACCAGGAACGGTTGGCGGAGGCGCCGGGAGATGTCGACGGGATCGGGGATGGCCTGGTTGACGGGATCGGTGGCGGCCTGGGTTCCGGGCACCGCGTCACCGGCATCGGGCGCCACCGCCCGCTGGGCTTCGGGCCTTCCACTCTGGACCTTCCACCCGGCTCGGAACAGGTCATTGACGAACAGCACCCCGATCAGATCGTCGAGGTTGTCGTCGTAGACGGGGAAGCAACTGTGGCCGGACTCCCGGATGGCCCGGGTGACGTCGTCGGCGGTCACCGGGATGGACAGGGCCACCACGTCCACCCGGGGGGTCATGATCTCGCCCACCACGGTGTCGCGCAGGTCGCTGAGGGCATCCACGATGAACTGCTCCTGGGCATCACCGGTGCGGGCCAGGTTGATCCCGTCCTCGCCACCCCGGCCACCGGCCGCGGCCTTCCCCCCGCTCAGGGCCCGCCGGCGCTTCTGGGTTGCTGGGGATTGCCGTTCCTGATGTCGTCGGAACACGGACCCTGCCTTCGTCGGCCTGGTGGAGGCCCTCAGACGCCGGCCGCGGGAACGACCGACAGTGGTTGGTAGGACTCGTCGTAGTACGTACCACCGTCGAGCAACGAGGTGACGGCCCGGCGCAGGCGGATCGGATCGAGCGGCTTGACCACCCAGCCTTCCGCACCGGATCGCCGAGCGATGAACACGTCGGGACGACGGTCGAGGAGCATCAGCACCGGCACATGCTCGAGGCTGCCGTACGACTCCTCGAGTCGCAGTTCGAGACAGACGGCCATGCCGCCCATGTTCCCCATCTGCAGGTCGACGACCACCAGGTCGGGAAGGCTCTCGGCCACTTCCTCGAGCACCGCCGGGCCGGAGCGGGCCTCGCGGATGGTGATGTCCGGCCGTCCGGCGATGGCGGCGATTTCGGCTCTGACCGACGGAGCGTCGCTGGCCACCAGGATGGATCGCACAGCCACGAGGTTAGCCCGCCTTCTGGGGCGACTCGGCCGGTGCCGGGCTCGAGGCCGTGCCCTGTCCGTCGGTGAGGAACAGCAGGTCGGCGATGAGCCGCAGGCCGTCGAGATCGTGGACATCGGTATTGAGGAGCGGCACCCGCGACACCGGGGCGGGGGCAATGCGCGCCACCAGGTCGCCGTAGACCTGCTCGTCCCGATCCGAGGCCGCCGCGTAGCCGGCCAGGTTGTCGATCAGCACCTGCAGCGGCTTGCTGTCTCCGGGGGCCCGGTCGGCCAGGGCGGCCAGTTGCCCGAGCCGCTCGTCATCGATGAACCGCGGTTGGACCCGATTGACGATGAGGGCGGTGACCGACATGTCCGCCTCGGCCAGCTTGGCCGCGAAGTGGACGGCTTCGTCAACCGAGTCGGGCCGGGGCGAAGCGACCAGCACGAAGGCGGTCCCCGGCTGCTTGAGGAGCTCGTTGACCCGGATGGCCCGGGTACGGAACCCTTCCTCCATTCCCTCGAATGCCTGGAAGAAGGTGACGGCGTCCCGGACCACGTCGGCGCCGGCCACTTTGGATATGGTGCGCAACAGGGCTTGGGCGGCCATGCCCACGAACTTGAGGGACACCCGGGTGGGCATCATCAGCGCCTGGAACAACCGGTTGCTGAGGAATCCGGTGAGCCGCCGGGGGGCGTCGAGGAAATCGAGCGCGTTGCGGGTGGGCGGGGTGTCCACCACCACCACGTCGAAGCCCCCCTCTTCCACCAGCTCATGGAGCTTCTCCATAGCCATGTACTCCTGGGTGCCGGACAGTGCCCCGGTCAGGTTCCGGTACATCCGGTTGGCGAGGATGCCGTCTGCCTGATCCGGCGTGTCGGAATACCGGCGGACCAGGTCGTCGAACGTCCCTTTCGGGTCGAGCATCATGGCGTGGAGCTCGCCCGGCCAATCGCCGTCGATCTTCGACGGCTGGTTGGAGAGGGCGTCGAGGCCCAGCGAGTTGGCCAGCCGGCGGGCCGGATCGATGGTCACCACGCAGGCCTTGCGTCCCTGGCGGGCGGCCTGCAATGCGAAGGCCGCGGCCGTGGTCGTCTTGCCGACGCCTCCGGACCCGCCGCAGATGATGATCGACCGGTCCCCGACGATCTCGCCCAGGGTCAGGTCGCCACTCACGAGGCTTCCGCCTCGACGTCGGGCAGGGTGGCGATCCCCGCAGCCAGAGCATCGGCCAGCACCTGCAACTCCTTGGGACCGATGGTGGCGGTGAAGGCGAAGGGCACCCGGAGCTCGGGGAGGGGCAGCTCGTGGGCCAGCCGACCGATCTGTTCCTGCTGGAGCTCCTCCCGGGTGCGCCGGAAGGAGCTGGCCGCGTCGAGCGCGTCGCGCAACTCGCCGTCGAGGGCCACACCCGCCGCCTCGGCGGCCTCGGCGGCGGGGACCTCCAACCCGGGTACCGACGGGTAGCAGCCATTGACGATGATGGGACCCAGGGTGATGCCCACCTTGTCCTCCAGCTGGTAGGCGGCGTCGACCACCTCGTTCACCGGCATCTCCTCCGGAAGGGTCACCAGGGCCACCTGGCTCCGGGCCGGGTCGGTGAGCAGGGCGACCACGTCGGCCGCCTGGGCCCGGACCGGCCCACCCCGGGCGGCATCGAGCAGCCCGCTCGCCGACGACAGGAAGGTCATGGCATGGCCGGTGGCCGGCGCATCGACCAGCACCAGGTCGGCGAGGCCGGCCTGTTCGATCTGCTTGACCTTGCCCAGCACCAGGATGTCCCGGATGCCGGGGATGGCCCCGGCCACGATGTCGATGATCCCCGACGACATCAGGCGCTTGGAGATCCGTCGCAGCCCGTGGTCGGCCAGGTATTCGATGAGGGCGTCGTCGGGGGTGATCCTCCGGGCCTGGACGCTCCCCGGCGTCAGGTGCGGGGCCTCGACCCCGTCCTCGGGGTCCTCTACGACCTCGTCGGCTCCCGCCGCGCTCAAGACCGCCCCGGCGTAGTCGAGGGAGTCGCCGTGACCGAAGGCGTCAGAGACCCCCGACCGGCCCTCCAACTCGATGACCAGGACGGACAGACCGGCGTCGGCTGCCATCCGGGCAATGGCCGCCACCATGGTGGTTTTCCCCACCCCACCCTTGCCCGCCACGATCAGGACGTGACTCTGCGTACAGAATGTTCTGACGTCCATGACCCTCCGGAGCGTAGCGTTCCCACCACCCGTTGAGGGTTCTCCGACGGCCGCCGGGGCGGGAAAGATCCGTTGGTCGGAGGCGGTGAGGGCCGCCAAGAAGAAAAACCTGGTCAGACCCCTTGTTTCAGGGTCTCGGCGCGAGTACGTTCGCAGGCGTGGGGTAATACCCACAGGCAAGAGGGGGAAGGCAAACAATGGCGCAAGCTTTGGACACATGGCAGGTCAAAGCGTCATGCCGCGGGCCTCATGCCGAGATCTTCTTTCCTCCCGCTCACGCCGAGCGCAAGGAAGAGAAACTCCAGCGCGAGGCGCACGCCAAGGCGATCTGCGCGACCTGCTCGGTACAGACCGACTGCCTCGACTACGCCATCCGGATCCGGGAGCCCCACGGGATCTGGGGAGGCCTGAACGAGGTCGAGCGCAAGCTGCTGACCGACCGTCGGGCCGGCTGACCCACCGGTTTCCGGCTCAGCCTGCGCTCAGCGCCTGGGCCGCGGCCCGCACCCCTTTCGAGGTGCACACCGATGACGGGTTCTGGTGGGTGGCGACACAGATCCCCGCCGACAGGTAGTTGGCCGACGCCACGATGGCCCGGCTGTCGGAGGTGGTCCCGTTCTTCAGGTCGCCGATGATGGTCGCCCGCGAAAGTTGCAGGATCATCGCCGGGCTGAATCCTGAGGTGGTCGACACCATCACGTTGTCGATATCGACCAGCGGATAGGTGCCGGCGGCCGGCTGGGCGCGGGTTCCGGTCTGGCTTCCGGACTGGTAGCGGGTGACCAGAGCCTGCTGGCCCGGAGTCAGGGTAGAGATCTTGGTGAACACCCCGTTGGCCGCGGCCACATCCGAATAGAGCTCCACGCCGGTGAAGGTGAGATACGGGCTGGTGTAGGACGCGTCGAAGAAGCTGAAACTCTGGAGCCCCGGGAACACCGAGGTGGTCGAGGACTCCATGTCGTGGAGCACCCCGAAGGTCCCGAAGCGGGACAGGGCCAGCACCAGGGGCCACCGCTCCGCTGCGCAGAAGGGGCAGTACTCGCTGCCCACGAAGAGCACGTCGGGCTTCTCCTCCGAGTACATGGGTGGCTGGCCGGTGACAACCGTCGGCGGGGTGAGCCCGGTGACCGGAGCCGTCACCCCGACCGCGTCGAAGGTGGAGACCGGCTCGCTGGCCAGCGTGCGGAGCACGTCGGGAGCCGTCTCGGCCCGGTTGACCACCCGAAGGGTGGTGGGGGTGTCGGTCAACGTGTAGACGAGTAGCGCGGTGACCCCGACCAGGATGACGACCACCGCTCCCCAGGCGAAGCGCGAGGTTCGTGTGGTTGGTGGATGATCGGTCTTCGCCGGCACGCCTATGACCCGCGGTGGGCCAGTTGGGCGCTTCCGTCGGTTTCGAGTCCGTCGTCACGGGAGAGCAGGATGGGCGAGGCGGTCACCACGATCACGAACAAGATGAAGCTGATGACATGGACCGAGGTGCACCACAGGCAGATGTTCTTGATGATCAACAGCTCGGCGATGACCAGGTAGATGGCCATCCCGACCCCGACCACCACCAGGGCCAGCCGGACCAGGTGGATCCGGCGATCGGCGGAGCGCCACGCCCACGGCAGGCTGAGGCCGAGCATGGGCACGAAGTAGGCGAGTCCGAGCACCGCGACCGGAATGCCGAACACGTAGGACTGCGGGCTGGTGGTCACCTTTTCGCAGTTGATGAGGCCACCTCCCGCCGGGCACGACAGCGCGATGTGGGTATCGAAGTGGGTGATGGTCAGGTAGATGGACACGCCCAGCCCCAGCAGGCTCAACACCATGGTGACGATGGGCTGCCAGCGCAGCGTGGGCATGGCGCGATCTCCGCGAGGAGTCCGGGTCAGCTCAGCTTCAGTGCCTTGGCCGCGGCCTGGACACCCGCACTCGAGCACACCGCGGTCGGCTGCTGTTTGGTGCTGGAACAGATGGCGGCGGTGATGTAGTTGGCAGTGCCGACGATGGACTGGGTGACCGCATTGGTCGGGTCGGTCAGGTGGCTGGCGATGTCGTTGTGGCTCAGCCCGGCCAGCATCAACGGGCTGTAGCTGGCCCCGGAGATCAAGGCCACGTTGCCGATGTCAACAAACGGGAAGCCCACCTGTCCGGCGGTGGCCCCGGGAATGAAGGTCGGGGTGCTGTACTTGTTGAGTACGGCCTGCTCCGCCTTGGTGGGATTCTGCAGGGTGGTGTAGCCGGAGCCGCTGGGGATGTTGGTGTACTGCTCGTCCGGGAAGAACGTCAGGTACTGGCTGGTGAAGGTGGCGCTCCGGAAGCTGAAGGTGGCGGTGGCCGGAGCGAAGTCGGTATGGGACGAGGCGGTGACGTCCAAATTGGACCAGGTACCGAACCGGGACAGCGCCGCGGTCATCGACCAGCGCTCCGCCGCGCAGTAGGGGCAGTATTCGGCACCGTAATAGAACATGGCCGGTGTCTTGCCACCGAGGGTCAGCGGCGGCTGGTTGGACAGGACAATCGGCGGATTCGGCTGGGCCCTCGACGGGATGCCCGTCCCCACCGCGTCGTAGACCGATGCCGGGATGCTGGTGACGTCGGTGACGATCGAGGCGGGCGCCGGGGTCACCGGGGTATAGGCGGCATTGGCGTTGGAGTTTCCGCCGGTCACCTTGATGACGACGATGACGACGACGACCACGACGACCAGCCCGACTGCGCCCCAGGCGATGAGGGCACCCGACCGTCCCCGGGGGCCGGCCGACGGTTGACGCTGGTTGCCCGGCTTCGGCTTGTTGCCGCCGCCGCCCCCGCCACCTCTTCCCCCACCGGCCTTCCCCGACACCGGCCGGCTCTGGGCCCGGCTGGCCTCCTTGGCCGACGGGGTTCCGGGCCTCGGCTTGGGCGTGTTGCCTCCCGGCTTCGGCGTGTTACCGGCCGGCTTGGGCTTGCTGCCGGTCCCGGCGCCGCCCCTTTGTCGTTCCACAGCCATGGTGTCGCTGTCTCCTCTAGAAAGAATCGATCCTTGTGAGCGTAACTGTTGGAAGGTGGGGGATGCAGTCGGCGCCGAATCCCCTGGCCGCTGCATCTATCCCCCGCCGGACCTGGGATTGTGCCTAGATTGATCCTCCATGCCGGGTACCCCAGCCATCGCCGTGCCCGATGCCCGTGACGTCAGAGCCGTCACATGGGGCAACGTGATCGTCGACGGCCACCCGGTGAGTTACGCCACCACCGGAGACGGACCCTCGGCGTTGTTTCTCCACGGCTGGGGGCTCCGGCCCAATGCCTACGCGGAGCCGATCCGGCGGATGGGGATGGCCGGCTGCCGGGTCTACGCCCCGGCCATGCCCGGATTCGGCGGAACCCGGGAGCTCCCCGCCGAGCAGCGTTCGTTCAACGGCTATGCGGCATGGGTCGGCCGCTTCCTGGATGCGGTCGGCGAGCGCCGGGTGGCGGTGGTCGCCGGTCATTCGTTCGGAGGTGGCGTGTCGACCGCCTTCGTCCACGATCATCCCGGACGCGCCATGTCGCTGCTGCTGGCCAACGCCATCGGCGGTCCCACCTGGGCCTCGTCGGCCGATCAGGTCCGCACCATGACCCAGCGGCCGGTCTGGGACTGGGGACGTTTCTTCGGGACCGACCTCCTGCACTCCCCCCATCTGATGCGGGTCCTTCCCACCCTGCTCGAGGATTTCATCCCCAATCTGATGCAGAACCCGCTGGGCATGTTCCGCACCGGGGCCTTCATCCGGCGGGCGGATCTGCTGACCGAGCTCCGGACCATCTCCCGCCGTCGCACCCCGGTGTGGGTGGCCTGGTCGGATCGGGACGGGCTGGTGCCGAGGGCGGCCTTCGACGAGCTCCGTCGGGCCGCCCGGGTGGAAGGGGTGGTGGTCGAAGGGTCGCACACCTGGCTGATCGGCGACCCCGAGCGGTTCGGGGAGCTGGCCATCCACGCGCTGGTCGACTCCGGAGCGCTCACCGGCCAGCGCTTCCTCCGCGCCGTCTGACCCGACACGGCGGCGGTAGCCTGAATCGATGCCCGTCACCGTCCGCGATGCCGCCACCGTGATACTGGTTCGGGATGCGCCGGAGGACGACGGTGAACCTTCCATCGAAGTCTGCATGTTGCGCCGCAATCTGGCCTCGGAATTCGTTGCCGGCGTCTACGTGTTCCCCGGCGGGGCGGTCGACCCCGACGACTACGGGGACGACATCGAAGCCCTCTGCCCGGGCCGCACCGATGCCGAGGCGAGCGCGTCGCTCGGGATCGCCTCGGGCGGGCTCGCCTTCTGGGTGGCGGCGTTGCGCGAATGCTTCGAGGAGGCCGGGGTGCTGCTGGCCTTCCGGCCCGCCGATCAGGACGGTGACAAGGTGCGGCTGCTGGATACCACCGACCCGGCGGCGTTGGCCCGGTTCGTCACCTACCGGGACGCCTTGAATGCCGGCACCACCCGGTTGCTCGATGTCTGCCGGACCGAGGGACTGGCCCTCGACGTCGGTTCCGTGCACTACGTGAGTCACTGGATCACCCCGGAGCTGGCCCCCCGGCGCTACGACACCCGTTTCTTCATCACCGCCGCCCCGTCGGGACAGGTGGCCCGCCACGATGACGGCGAGACCATCGCCTCCATCTGGATCCGGCCCCGCGAGGCGCTGAGCCGCTTCCGCGACGGGGAGATCGAGCTGCTTCCGCCCACCATCGAAAACCTGAGGAACATCGGTCGGTTCCACACCACCGGCGAGGCGATGGCCTGGGCCGAGCAGGTGACCGACATCCCGGTGGTGCTGCCGATCGTGCTGATCGAGGACGGACAGGTGTTGATCCTGCGTCCCGGGGACGAGGGATACGAGGAGGCGGCCGAGGCCAAGATGGCATCGGGCCCGCCGGCCTGAATTGCCTGAACCGGGAATGACCGGCTTCGACCCCGGCCCGCGATCCGTTGCCGGTGGCGTGGTCCGGATCACCGCCGCCAATCCGGGGATCATGACCGGTCCCGGCACCAACACCTACCTGGTCGGTACCGACGAGCTCGCGGTCATCGATCCGGGTCCCGACCAACCCGACCATCTGGACACCGTCGCCGAGGCCGGGGGTGGCCGGATCCGCTGGATCCTGGTCACCCACACCCATCCCGATCACGCCCCCGGCGCCGCGGGTCTGGCCCGGCGGACCGGGGCGTCCCGATTGGGGTTCGCCTCCCGGGACGGCTTCGCGGCCGACCGGACCATCGCCGGTGGCTTCCATTTGCAGGCTCCCGGGCTGTCGCTGCGGGCGATCCACACTCCGGGTCACGCCTCCAACCATCTCTGCTATCTGCTCGAGCGCCATGGAGGGGACCTCGGCTCCCCGGCCGTCGAGGGACCGGGCCGGATGTTGTTCTCCGGCGATCACGTGATGCAGGGTTCGACGGTGGTCATCGCCCCGCCCGACGGGGATATGGCCGCTTACCTGACCAGCCTCCGGCTGGTGCGCGATCTCGATCCGGCCGTCGACGTCATCGCCCCCGGGCACGGGCACCTGATCGACGACCCGGTCGCCACCATCGACGGCTACATCGAGCACCGCCTCCGCCGGGAGCAGAAGGTGGCCGACGTGTTGCGCGCCCGGGGCACCGGGACCCTCGACGATCTGTTGGCCGAGGTCTACGACGATGTCGACCCGGAGCGGTATCCGATCGCCCGCCGTTCGCTCTGGGCCCACCTCCGTAAGTTGGCCGACGACGCGGTGGTCGTCGGGGACGACGTCGACTCCGCCGACTCGGTGTGGCGCTGGCGGGGGGCCGCCTGAAGCGAAGGTCCTCCGGTCAGACCGTCGATGCTGGACGGTCGGCCAGGGTTCCGGCGTCGACCGCGGCTTCCACCCGCTCGAGCAGTCGGGCGCTGCAGCCGTCCATCGGTATCACCGGGGCGATGGTGGTGACCACTTCCTCGGCCAGGGTGGCGAACACCTTGGCCAACTCATTGCCTTCGTCGAGTGCCACCGGGGCCCCGGCGTCGCCACCGGCGGCCACCGACGGGTGGATCGGCACCTGGCCGATCAGCGGGACGCCGATCTCGGCGGCCAGCCGGGCACCGCCGCCGGAGCCGAACAGCGCATAGGAGGTGCCGTGCTCACAGGTGAAGTCGCTCATGTTCTCGATGACCCCGGCCACCCGCAGGTAACCCTTGCGGGCCATGTCCGCGGTGCGGGCCGCCACCTTCTGGGCGGCGACCGGGGGAGTGGTGACCACGATCACCTCGGTGCGGGGGAGCATCCGGGCCAGACCCATCTGGATGTCGCCGGTCCCGGGGGGCATGTCGATCAGCAGGTAGTCGAGGTCGCCCCAGTGGACGTCCTCCAGGAACTGCTGCACCGCCCGGTTGAGGACCAGGCCCCGCCACATGATGGCGCTGTCCTCGTCGGCCAGGAATCCCATGGACAGGACCCGCAGCAGGCCGTCACCGATGCGCCGCTCGAGCGGGACCATCTTCTTGCCCCGCGACTCGACCTCGCCCTGCATGCCGAGCAGCCGGGGAATGGAGAACCCCCAGATGTCGGCGTCGAGCACGCCGACGGTCAGCCCCCGCCGGGCCATGGCCACCGCCAGATTGACGGTCACCGAGCTCTTCCCCACCCCACCCTTGCCCGAGGCGATGGCGATCACCCGGGCGGTGTCGGGGATGTCGGTGGCGGGCGCCGGGTTGCGGGCCGCCAGACGGGCTCGGGCCATCACCGCCTTGCGCTGGTCGGCCTCCATCACCCCGGTGGACGTCGTCACCGTCTCGACCCCGGCCAGCGCGCCCACGTGGGTCTCGACATCGCTGCGGATCTGGTTCCGGAGCGGGCAGCCGGCGATGGTCAGGGCCACCTCCACCTCCACGGTGCCGGGCGCCGGGAGCCGGACGGCCGTCACCATTCCCAGCTCGACGATGTCCGCACCCAATTCGGGATCGATCACCCCGCGTAGCGCCTCGCGGACCTGTTCCTCGGAGACCTGGATTGCGCCACCCGGGGCGTCCATGCTGGTCATCACCTACGAATTGTATCGGGGGTGGGGCTGGGGCCACCCCGCGGGATGTACCAATGGGGCGCCGGCGCGGTTACCATGGGTGCCTGCGGCCAGCCTGGTTCAGACCAGCTGACCGGCGTCAAGACGATCTGCAGGAGGAACCTCGTTGAGCACGACCATGCAAACGGTAAGCATCGGCAAGCGGCCCGCTCCGGTCACGCTGACCGACAAGGCCGCCTCCAAGGTGGTCGACCTCCTGGCCCAGGAGGATACCGAGGGCCTGGCCCTCCGGGTGGCGGTTCGCCCCGGCGGCTGCTCCGGCTACAGCTACGAGATGTTCTTCGACGCCGACGTGGCCGACGACGATGTCGTGCGGGAGTTCGGTGGGGTGAAGGTCATCGTGGATTCGGCCAGCGCCGACCTGCTGAAGGGCTCGACGCTCGACTACGCCGATGGGCTGCAGGGCGACGGGTTCCATGTGACGAATCCCAACGCCACCCGCACCTGCGGTTGCGGTTCCTCATTCAGCTGATCCACTGATCATTGCCTGCGCCGATCGGTCCCTATAGCCCCATCGTGCGGGCGGGGCCGTGGCTGGTGTCCTCCGGACAACTCGGCGTCGAGCCCAACCCCGATCCCTCGTCGGCCCCGGCTCTGGTCGTCGGTGGGGTGGCCGCCCAGCTGACCCAGGCGCTGGCCAACGGTGAGCGCCTGCTGGAGGGCGAGGGGGCGTCTCGTTCCGACGTGATCAAGACGACGGTGTTCGTCACCGACATGGACGACTTCGCCACCGTCAATCAGGCGTATTCGTCCTTCTTCGGTGACCACCGGCCTGCCCGATCGGTCATCGGGGTGGTGGCCCTACCGTTGGGCGCCCTGGTCGAAGTCGAGCTTTGGGCCTACCAGCCTTCCTGATCCGGGCGGCTGACCCCGGACCGGATCTGTCTCATCGCCTGAGCGACTCACCGACGGCATGATGGGGCAGTGAGTGCCGACGAGGGTTATCTGCTCGACAACCAGCAGGCAGAAGCACCCCGGCGTTTTGACGCGCTGGCCACCCTGTTCGACCCGTCGACCTTCCGCCACCTCGAGCGGGTGGGTACTGGGACGGGTTGGCGGTGCTGGGAGGTGGGCGCCGGCGGTCCCTCGGTGGCCGACTGGTTGGTAAGCCGGGTTGGACCCGACGGCCGGGTGTTGGCCACCGACATCGACATCGAGCACCTCGCCGGGACCACCGCGCCCACCGTCGAGGTCCGCCGGCACGACGTGGGCCGGGATCCGCCCCCGACGGGTGGGTTCGACCTGGTCCATGCCCGCCTGGTGCTGGTCCACGTCCCCGAACGCGACCAGGCCCTGGCGTCGATGGTGGAAGCGCTCCGACCCGGTGGCTGGCTGGTGGTGGAGGATGCCGACCCCGCCCTGCAGCCGCTCATCTGTCCCGACGAGTCCGGTCCCGACCATCGGCTGGCCAACCGGTTGCGCCAGGGGTTCCGCACCTTGATGGCCGAGCGCGGCGCCGACCTCGCTTACGGGCGGACCCTGCCCCGGCGGCTTCGGGAGGCCGGCCTGGTCGACGTGGAGGCGGATGCCTACTTTCCCATCACCTCGCCGGCGTGCACATTGCTCGAGCGGGCCACCGTGGAGCAGATCCGGGAATTCCTGGTCGCCAACGGCATCGCCACCGATGCCGACATCGATCGCCACCTCGGCAATGTCGCCTCGGGCCGAATGGACCTGGCCACCTCGCCGATGGTGTCAGCTTGGGGGCGCAAACCTCTCGATGGCTAGCAGCTAGCGGGCCGCCATCCGCACGCGGGTGCGGGCGGCGTTGAGCTGCACCCCTTCGGCGGTCAGGAGACGAGCGTGGGTCCGTTCGTGCCCGGGGACCAGCCGACCCGACGCGTTCACCACCCGCCACCACGGCAACTCGGCGCCGTTCTCGCCTCCGCCGCCTCCGGCCAGCAGGTGACCCACCGCCCGGGCGGCGCCGGGATAGCCGGCCTCCAGGGCGATCTCGCCGTAGGTCATCACCTCGCCGCTCGGGATCGCGGCAATCACTCCGGTGACCACCTCGATGAACCCCGGGGGTGGCGCCATTCCCTGATGGGAAACGAGGCTCAGGGCGTCCAGGTGGTCTGGCCGAACCGGTAGCCGACCGACCGGACCGTCTGGATGAGGTGGGCGTGTTCCTCGCCCAACTTGGCCCGGACCCGCCGGACGTGCACGTCGACGGTCCGGGCACCGCCGTAGTACTCGTAGCCCCACACCCGGCTGAGCAGCGTCTCCCGGGTGAACACCTTGCCCGGACGGGCCGACAGGAATCGCAACAGCTCGTACTCCATGTAGGTGAGGTCGAGCACCTTCCCCGACACCGCCGCCTGGTAGGTCTCGAGATTGAGGACCAACTCGCCGTGCTCGACCAGCTCGGGCCGGAGCCCCCGCCCCGTCCGCCAGAACAGGTGGGCCAACCGGGTGGTCAGCTCGTCGGGATTCACCGGCTCGAGACAGATGTCGTCGAACAGGTCCTCCCGGAGCTCCAGCTCGGAGAGTTGGCCGGTGCGAACCACCACGATCACCGGCGCCAGCGGCACTTCCCGCTTGCGGAGCTGACGACACACCAGAAAGGCACCGCCCGGATCTTCCCCGCTGGAGACGACCGCGCCGGACCAGCCGTCTTCCGGCTCCTCGGTCTCGGCGGCTTCCGGGGTCGATATGGCGCGCCACGGGTAGCCGGCCCGGTCGAGCACAGCGGTCACCTCGATGGGCGGGGGATCCGGAAAACACAACAGCGGCTCGATGTCGGTCGCTTCCTCTCGCTCGTCCGGGGTTCCTTGGCGGCTGGCCGGCAGCTCTTCTGTTGACCCTTATTACAGCAGGGGAAAGTAACGGTCGAGTTCAAACTGGGTGACGTGGGCCTTGTACTGGGACCATTCCTCCCGTTTGTTGCGGATGAACCACTCGAAGACGTGGTCGCCCAGGGTGTCGGCCACCAGCTCGGACGACTCCATCATTCCGAGCGCCTCGTTGAGGTCGCCGGGCAGGTGGGCGATGCCCTTGGCCCGCAATTCGTCGCCGGTCAGGTCGAACAGGTTGGCGTCGGTCTCGGGCGGCAGCTCGTAGCCCTTCTCGATCCCCTGCAACCCGGCGGCCAGGATCACCGCGAAAGCCAGGTACGGGTTGCAGGCGCTGTCCGGTGACCGGTACTCCACCCGGGTGGACTGGGATTTCCCCGTCTTGGTCACCGGGACCCGCACCAGCGCCGAGCGGTTGTTGCGGGCCCAGGACATGTAGATGGGGGCTTCGTAGCCCGACACCAGCCGCTTGTAGGAGTTGACCCACTGGTTGGTCACCGCCGAGATCTCTCCGGCGTGACGGAGCAGCCCGGCGATGAACCCCTCGGCCACCGCCGAGAGGCCGTTGGCCCGTTCCGGATCGACGAAGGCGTTGGTGTCGTCCTTGAACAGGGACAGGTGGGTGTGCATGCCCGAGCCCTGGACTCCCTCCAGCGGCTTCGGCATGAAGCTGGCGTGGACCTGTTGTTGGCGGGCCATCTCCTTGACCACCAGCCGCACCGTCATCACCGTGTCGGCCATGGTCAGGGCGTCGGTGTAACGCAGATCGATCTCGTGCTGGCTGGGGGCGTCCTCGTGTTGGGCGTGCTCGACGGGGATGCCCATCTCCTCGAGGGTGATCACCGTCCGCTGCCGGATGTCGCTGGTCCGGTCGGCCGCGGTCAGCTCGAAGTACGAGCCATGGTCGAGACCCTGGGGCTTGTGCGAGGGATCCGCGTCGGCGAAGTAGAAGTATTCGATCTCCGGGGCGGCGTAGAAGGTGAAGCCGCCGTGGTGGGCCCGCTCCAGGGTCCGGCGGAGCACGTGACGGGGGCATCCCTGGAACGGGGAGCCGTCGAGGTTGACGATGTCGCAAAAGACCCGGGCCACCGGGGCCTCGAGCCCGTCGCCCTCCGACCGGTTGAGGGTGGAGCCACGACCGCGACCGTGCCAGGGGAGCAGTTGGAAGGTGTTGACGTCCGGCCGGGCCAGGACATCGCTCTCCTGGACCCGGCTGAACCCGTCGATGGCCGAGCCGTCGAAGGTCATCCCTTCGTCGAGGGCGTTCTCCAGCTCGGCCGGCGTGATCGAGAAGGTCTTGGGCGTGCCGAGGACGTCGGTGAACCACAGCTGCACGAACCGGATGCCGCGCTCCTCCACCGTCTTGAGGACATACTCACGCTGGCTTCTCATCGGTTCGGATGCCCCGGGATAATCAACTCCCGGCGGCGTCGCCGCACACCGTCTCCACCAGAATGGCGGTGACCTTGTAGGGGTCCATGTTGGCGTTGGGACGACGGTCCTCGAGCCAGCCCTTCTTGGCCTTGGCCACTCCCCACGGGATGCGGATCGACGCCCCGCGGTCGGAGGTCCCGTAGGTGAACTTGGTGTAGTGGGCCGTCTCGTGGGCGCCGGTCAGCCGGGTTTCGATCCCGATCCCGTAGACGGCGATGTGCTCGTCGACCCGCTTCCCGATGGCCTCGCAGCCGGCGATGATGGCATCCCACCCACCCTCTTCGCGCATGGCCTTGGTGGAGAAGTTGGTGTGGGCCCCGGCCCCGTTCCAGTCGCCCAGGATCGGCTTCGGCTCCAGGGTGGCGTAGACCCCGAAGTCTTCGGCGATGCGGAAGAGCAGCCAGCGGGCCACCCACAGATGGTCGGAGATGTCGAGGGGGGAGAGCACGCCCACCTGGAATTCCCACTGCCCCATCATCACTTCGGCGTTAGTGCCCTCGATGCCGATCCCGGCCTCGATGCAGGCGGCGGTGTGCCGCTCGACGATCTGGCGCCCGGGCATCTTGTCCCCGCCCACCCCGCAGTAGTAGGGGCCCTGGGGGGCCGGGTAGCCATGAGGCGGCCAACCCAGCGGGCGGCTGTCCTTGATGAAGGTGTACTCCTGCTCGATACCGAACATCGGCTCCTGGCCGGCGTACTTCTCCGCCACCTCCCGGAGGTGGGCCCGGGTGTTGGTGGGGTGCGGGGTCATGTCGGTGAGGAGCACTTCGGTCATGACCAGGATGTCGTTCGGGCCGCGCAGGGGATCGGGGCAGGTGAAGACGGGCTGGAGTACGCAGTCGGAGTCGTGGCCGAGGGCCTGGTTGGTGCTCGAGCCGTCGAAGCCCCAGATGCCCGGCTGCTCACCGTCGGGGATGACCCTGGTCTTGCTCCGCAGCAACGGCGACGGCTCGGTCCCATCGATCCAGATGTATTCGGCTTGGTACGGCACTCGCGCTCCTCTGTTACTCGTGTCCCGGGTCCTGGGTGGGCCAGTTCCTCGGCCAACAAGGGCTTATCCTCACAGAGCGGGGTTTCCCTGCCGTTTCCCGATTGTGAACGGAGGATGAACACCCATGCCACTGTGCCTGTCCGGCTTGCGAGCCCGGACGCCGGACAAGTTGGTCCACGCATTCTACGGCGCCCGATCCGGAGTTCGGCAGCGCGGTGGACGACCGGCCGGACCAGGATCGATGGCGGGAAGCGCCGGTAGTCTGCGTCCATGACCCGACTGCGGCTGGCCGCCTGCCAAATCAACACCGTGGTCGGGGACCTGGAAGGGAACGCCGAGCGGGTCCTGGCCGCCCTGGCCACCGCCGAGGCATCCGGTGCCGACCTGGCGGTGTTCCCGGAATTGACCATCACCGGCTACCCGCCGGAGGACCTGCTGAGCCGCCCCGCCTTCGTGGCCGAGAACCTCGCGGTGTTCGAACGGCTGGCCGGATCGACCGGATCCTGTGTCGCGGTGATCGGCTTCGTGGACGTCGATCATGACGGCCACCTGATCAACGCGGCCGGGGTGTGCGCCGATGGCGCGGTGCTGGGTCGTTACGGGAAGCGCCTGCTTCCCAACTACGGGGTATTCGACGAACAGCGCTGGTTCACGCCGGGGACCGAGCCCTTGGCCACCCACCTGGTGGCCGGAGTCCCGGTGGGCGTCACCGTGTGCGAGGACATCTGGTTCCCCGGCGGCCCGGCGGTGTCCCAGGCCGAGGCCGGGGCCCGGTTGATCGTCAACCTCAACGCCTCGCCCTATTCACAGGGACGCCGGGGGGAACGGCTCTCGATGCTGGAGGACCGGGTTGGGGAAACCGGGTGCATCATCGCCTACGTCAACCAGATCGGCGGACAGGACGAGCTCGTCTTCGACGGCGCCTCGGTGGTGATGTCGGCGGACGGTGCGTTGTTGGGCGCCGCCGCCCAGTTCCGCGAGGAGCTCCTCGTCGTCGACGTGGAGGTGGACGGAGACGGGTCGAGTCCGCAGCCGGTGCGAAGCCTCCTCCCACCCCTCGAACCCGACGCCGAGGTCTACGAGGCCCTGGTCCTCGGTACCCGGGACTATGTGGACAAGAACGGGTTCAGCGCCGCGGTGATCGGGCTGTCCGGCGGCATCGACTCGTCCTTGGTGGCGGCCATCGCGGTGGACGCCCTCGGGGCCGACAACGTGCACGGGGTGACCATGCCGTCGCGCTATTCGAGCGGCGGCTCGGTGGACGACGCCGTCACCCTGGCCGCCCATCTGGGCATCGACATCGCCACCGCCCCCATCGAGGACGCCCACCGCACCCTGGCTTCGGTGCTGGCGCCGCTGCTCGGATCCGAGCCGGAGGGGTTGACCGACGAGAACCTCCAGTCCCGGATCCGGGGGGTGTTGTTGATGGCCCTGTCCAACGCCAACGACTGGATCGTGCTGACCACCGGGAACAAGAGCGAGATGGCTACCGGGTATTCGACGCTGTACGGCGACTCGGCCGGGGGCTTCGCGGTCATCAAGGACGTGGAGAAGACCCTCGTCTACCGGCTCTGCCGGTACCGCAACCAGCAGGCCGGGTTCGACCTCATCCCCGCACCGGTCCTGACCAAGGCCCCGTCGGCGGAACTCCGACCCGACCAGCGCGACGACGAGTCGCTCCCGCCCTACGAGGTCCTGGATCCGATCCTGGCCGGCTACGTGGAGGGCGATCATTCGCCGGAGGAATTGATCGCCGCCGGATTCGACCGCCGGGCGGTGGAACAGGTGGTGCGTCTGGTGGACCGGGCCGAGTACAAACGCCGGCAGATGCCCCCGGGGGTCCGGATCTCGCGCAAGGCATTCGGCAAGGATCGGCGGATGCCCATCACCAATCAGTACCGTTCGGGGGCCACCCATGTCTGAGGCGGACGACACCGACGGCCAGCGGTTGCCGCTGCCGTTGAGCACCGCCGCCGACCTCATTGGCGGGTACCGGTGGATCGAGCACGCGCTCTACGAGGTGCTCGGCTCCTGGGTCATCGACATCCCGTTGCCGGGGGTGGCGGTCCACCTCGACGCCCAGAGCACCCGGCACGCCTGGCACGCGTCGCTGTGGGCCGATCGGTTGCCGGTGCTGCACGGCGTCGATCCCGACACCCTGACCCAACCGCCCGATCCGGCCGGGGCCGTCCTCACCACCCTGGCCGGGAGTGCACCCCTCCCCGGGACCCCGGTCACCGCCGGGTGGGCCTGGGACACCGATGACGATCGCCTGCCACCCGATCCCCCCGGGGCGCTGCCCCGCCTGGCCGGGCTGTACCGGGTGGTGCTGCCCCGGCTGGTGGTGAGCTACGAATACCATCTCCGCGCCGCCTCCCCGGTGACCGACGCCCCGTTGATCCGGGCGTTGCGCCTGATCCTGGCCGACGAGATCGAGGACTGGCATGCCGGGGAGAGACTGGTGCAGCGGCTGGTGACCCGTCCCCACGACGTGGAGGCGGTCTACGGGTTTCAGCAGCGTCTCGAGCTGGCCGCGGTCGGATCGTCGCTCGCCTCCGGCCTGGTGAGGTTTCCCGCCGGCGTCGGTTCCCTCGGAGGCTGAGCGGTTCCGACCCGGCTGGCCAGCGCCGGGATGGGCCGGCACCGGCGGTGACCAGGGGTTGAAATGGGTCGAAACGGGGCCATATGCAGGGCCTGCCGTTCGGGGGGGTTGACGCGTCCGGTAAACTTCGAAGGCAGCGATAGTTGCACCCAAGAGCGTCAGAGCTAATCGAGCGAAGCACCGACGAGGTGTGGATGGGGCGGATGCGCTCCGATTGGATCGGCGGCCCCCACGATGTGGGGAGAACGAAGGACCGTGAAGTTGGCAAAGGAGCGCCTCGAAAGAGACGACGAAGACCTGGTACGACTGTATCTGACCGATATTGGTCAGTACCCATTGTTGACCAAGGACGACGAAGTCCGTTTGGCCCAGGCCATCGAAGCGGGCCGGGAATCGGACGCCACGCTGGCTTCGGCACCCAAAGGCCTCACCCCGGCCAAGCGGCGCGAGCTTCGGCGCACCACCCTCCAGGGTGAGCAGGCGCAGCAGACCTTCGTGCAGTCCAACCTCCGGCTGGTGGTCTCCATCGCCAAGAAGTACCAGGCGTCGGGGCTTCCCCTGCTCGATCTCATCCAGGAGGGCAACCTGGGCCTCATGCACGCCGTCGAGAAGTTCGACTGGCGCAAGGGCTTCAAGTTCTCCACCTATGCCACCTGGTGGATCCGCCAGGCCATCACCCGGGGGATCGCCAACACCGGCCGCACCATTCGGCTCCCCGTCCATGCCGGCGACACCTTGGCCCGGGTGCAGAAGGCCCAGGCCCGCCTCGAGCTCAAGTACGGCCGTCCGGCCACCTTGGCCGAACTGGGTGCCGAAGTCGAGATGCCCGAGGACAAGTTGGTGGAGGCGTTGCGGTTCCGGGCCGAGCCCCTGTCCCTCTCCGAGCCGCTCCGGGAGGATGGCGACGCCGAACTGGGCGATGTCGTCGAAGACCGGTCCGCCGAGTCGCCGTTCGAGGTAGCCGCCGTCTCCTTGCTGCCCGACGAGATCGGCCGGCTCCTGTCCCCGCTCGATGAGCGGGAGCGGGAGATTCTCCGGCTTCGGTTCGGCCTCGACCGGGGCGAGCCCCGCACGCTCGAGGAAGTCGGCGAGCACTTCAACCTGACCCGTGAGCGGATCCGCCAGATCGAGGCCCGGGCCATGTCCAAGCTGCGCCATCCCTCCTCGGATACCGGCGCCCGCGATCTCCTGACCGTCTGAGCGTCCGCCCCCGCCCGGGTGGCTGCTTAATTGCCGTCGATCCATGGGTTGGCGGATCGAGAAGACAGCAGTGCATCTGACGGGGTACGCTCCCCAGCTATGAAGAAGCTGATCATTCTGGCCATCATCGTTGCCCTGGGTGTCGTCGCCGCCAAGCGGCTCCGTCCTTCCTGAGCCAACTCGCCGAGCCGAGGCTCGGCGACCCAGGTTCGGGCATCGGGTGCGCCATGGGGTGCACCTCCTGCGGCAGGGTTGAGAACTAAGAAATACGGGGCCGGCGGGCGATCCGCCAAGCCACCACCGCGCCGGCGGTTGCCGCTGCGGTGGCCCCGGCGACCATCGCCGTAGCCGGAAGGCTGGGGACGCTCACCCGGTCGCGCAGTCGTACCGGCTTGGTGAACTGCATGATCTCCCAGTCCCGTTCGTGGGCCGCCTTGGCCAGCACCCGGTCGGGATTCACCGCCACCGGGTGGCCGACCGCCTCGAGCATGGGAAGGTCGGTGTAGGAGTCCGAGTAGGCCGACGAACCGGCCAGGTCGATGCCTTCCCTGGCCGCCAGTTCGATCATCGCCTCCGCCTTGAACGGGCCGTAGGCGTAGAACTCCATCTCCCCCGCATACCGCCCGTCCTCGTCGACCACCGCCCGGGTGGCGATGCACCCGTCGACCCCCAGATGCTCGGCCAGCGGTTGGACGATCTCCTCGGGGGAGGCCGACACCAGGTAGACCTTGTGGCCGGCGGCCCGGTGGGCCTCGATGAGATCCAGCGCTTCGGCGTAGATGATCGGCTCCACCGTCTCCTCCAGCGCTTCCCGGACGATGTCGCGGATCAGCTGTTGGTCCCACCCCTTGGTGAGGGTCAGCATCGACTCCCGGACCCGGGCCAGCTTTTGCTCGCTGGCCCCGAGGTGGAGGTAGACGATCTGGGAGACCACCGCCCGGGCGACGAGGCGCCGGTTGATCAACCCCCCGCGGTAGAACGGCCGGCCGAACGCGGCGATGGACGCCTTGGCGATGACCGTCTTGTCGAGGTCGAAGAAGGCGGCCAGCAATCTGTCAATGCCCCACGAGGAGTTTGCGGACGTCGTCTTCGGCATCGGCGGTCACCAACACCAGCACCTCGTCACCGGCGGCTAGCCGGGTGTCCCCCCGGGGAACGATCAGCCGGTCGTCGCGCACCACCGCCACCACGGTGGCCTCCCGGGGGATCCCGAGGTCGACCAGCGTGGATCCTCCGGCCGGCGAATCCTCGGCCAGGGTCACCTCGACCAGGTGGGCATTCCCGCCCTCGAAGCGCAACAGCCGGACCAGAGAGCCGACCGAGACGGCTTCCTCCACCAGCGCGGTGAGGAGCTGGGGGGTCGAGACCGACACATCGACGCCCCAGCTCTCGGTGAACAGCCACTGGTTCTTCGGGTGGTTGACCCGGGCCACCACCCGGGGCACCGCGAACTCCTGTTTGGCCAGCAGCGAGACCACCAGGTTGTCCTCGTCGTCGCCGGTGGCCGCCACCACCACGTCGACGGTGGCTAGGCCGGCGGCGTCGAGCGACGCCACCTCGCAGGCGTCGGCCACCACCCAGGTGACGTCGAGACTGTCCCGGATCCGGGCGACCAGGTCGTGGTCCTTGTCGATGAGGAGCACGTCGTGTCCGCCCTCGTGCAGGTCGGAGGCGATGGCGGTACCCACGCTGCCGGCTCCGGCGATGGCCACCTTCACCGCGCCCCGTCCTCGTCCGTCAGGTCTTCCTTCGGCACCGGGATGCCGGCGATGACTTTCACCGGGTTGTCGTCGTCCCGGGCGGTGGGGGTGGCGAACCGTTCCTCGAAGGCGGCCTTTCCGGCGTCGGAGACGACGAAGTGGAGCACGTCACCATCTTGGCCGACCAGATCGTCGATATCGAGGCGGGCCACCCCGGCCCGGGTGACCGAGATCAGCACGACCTCCCCGGGAACGTTGAGCTCGGCCAGGCGCTTGCCGGCGAACTTCTCGTGGAGCTCGCGCTCGACGAGGGTCAACGTGCCGGTGGGATCGGTCCACTCCACCTCGCCCTCGCCGGGGACCAACCGTCGGCGCACCTGGTCGATGGTCCACGACACGGTGGCCACGGTGGGGATGCCGAGGCGAAGGTAGATCTGGGCCCGGCGGGGGTCGTAGATCCGGGCGACCACGTTGGGGATCTCGTAGGTCTCCCGGGCGATGCGGGCGGTGAGGATGTTGGAGTTGTCACCGCTGGTGACCGCGGCCAGCGACTCCGCCTTGCCCGCCCCGGCTTTGTCGAGGGTCTCGCGGTCGAACCCGGAACCGACCAGCAAGGTCCCCGGCCAATCCGGCGGCAGCCGGCGGAACGCCTTGGCGTTCCGGTCGATGACCGCCACCGAGTGGCCCTGGTCCATCAGGCCGATGGCCAATCCTGACCCGACCCGTCCACATCCCACGACGATCACATGCACCTGGACCATGCAACACGCCCGAGGGGGAGATGACAACTCCTTGGGCACCGGCCGACCGTAAGCGGGGCGGAACCGGCGTCCCGTCGGCCCGCCCGGAGCGTGTTTTACTTGAGCAGGTGGACGCTCCTGGGACCGGTGAACAGGAAGCCGCCACGGGGTCCGAGGCGACCATGGCGCCCGTCGGCCCGGCGGGCTCGGTCCAGGCCCGTTCTGCGCCGGTGGCCACCCCGACCATCGCCATCGACGTTCCCGAGACCCTCCGCTACCGACTGAAGAACGTCCTCCTCGGTCCCCCGCTGGTCAATGAACAGCTGAGTTCTGAACGGTTGAGCCGGCCCTCGGCGTTGGGGGTGCTCGCCCCCGACTGCATCTCGTCATCGGCGTACGGGACCGAGCAGATGCTCACCCAGTTGGTCCCGTTCGTCGGGCTCGCCGCCTTCACCCTGGTCGTCCCCATCACCTTTGCCATCCTGGGGGTGCTGTTCTTCGTCACCCTCTCGTACCTCGAGGTCATCCAGCTCTACACCAAGGCGGGAGGCGCCTACGTGGTGGCCCGGGAGAACTTCGGTCCCAACATCGCCCAGATCGCCGCCGTCGCCCTCCTCATCGACTACACGGTGACGGTGGCCGTCCAATCGGCGGCCGGAACCGCCGCGCTCTCCAGCGCCTTCCCGGGACTGGTTCCCTACACCGTGCCGATCACCATCGGCGTGGTGGTGGTGTTGCTCTACGGGAACCTCCGGGGCATCCGGGAGGCCGGCAAGTTCTTCGCCTTCCCCACCTACTTCTTCATCCTCAGCCTGGCCGCGGTGGTCATCGTCGGCTACGTCCGGGAGCTCACCGGCTCGCTCCACGTCCATTCCGTCCAGCACGCCGGGACCCTCCCCATCGGCCATTCGGGATCCGGGCTCCTCTACGGGGCGTCGTTCATCATCATCCTCCGGTCGTTCGCCAACGGAGGCTCGTCGTTGACCGGGCTCGAGGCCATCTCCAACGGGGTCGGCGCCTTCCGGCGGCCGACAGCCCGGAATGCCCGCCAGGTACTGGTGATCATGAGCAGCGTGCTGGCCTTCCTGGTGCTCGGGGTCACCCTGATCGCCCACTGGACCCACGCGGTGCCCTATGCTGCCGGCTCGCCGACCGTGGTCTCCCAGGAGGTGCAGTACGTCCTCGGATCCGGCCCGGTGGGCAAACTCCTCTTCTACGTGGTCCAGTTCGCCACCGTGATGATCCTCTACACCGGGGCCAACACCAGCTTCAACGGGTTCCCGTTCCTGGCCAGCTTCGTGGCCGAGGACTCGTTCCTGCCCCGCCAGCTGACCCGACGCGGCCACCGGTTGGTCTTCTCCAACGGGATCATGGTGCTCACCGTGGTGGCGGTGGTGCTGCTCCTGGTCACCCGGGCCAAGGTCAACAATCTGGTCGCCCTCTACGCCATCGGGGTCTTCACCGGCTTCGCCATGGCCGGGGCCGGCATGGTCAAGCACCACCTCGACGGGCGCGGACCCCACTGGCGACGGAGTGTGGCCGTCAACGGGTTCTCCGCCTTCCTCACCGCCACCATCGTCCTCATCTTCGCCACCGTGAAGTTCACCGAGGGGGCATGGGTGGTGGTGGTGGCCGGCCCGCTGATGTACTGGGGACTGATCCGCCTGCACCGTCAGTACGTCGACGAGGAGCACCAGCTCGAAGAGGGCGCCAGCGAGGCGGCCGAAGCCCCGGTGCTCAGCCGCCACAACGTGATCGTCCTGATCGACCGGCTGGACATGGCCACCGCCCGGGCGATCCAGTACGCCCGCACCCTGCACCCCGACGAAATCCGGGCGGTGCATTTTCTCCTCGACGACCGGGAGGCGGCCGCCCTGGAGGCGGAGTGGGGCCGGCTCGGGCTGGCCGGGCTCCCGCTCGACGTGATCGAGTGCGAAGACCGCCGGCTCACCCGGGCCGCCCTCGAACTGGCCGCCGAGACCGTGGCCGACAACACCACCGAACTGACCATGTTGCTGCCCCGCCGTGGGTTCGAAGCCGGGTGGCACCGCCTCCTCCACGACGGGACCGCCGACCGGATCGCCGCGTCGGTCAGCCAGCTCCCCCATGTGAATGTCAGCGTGGTGCCCTACCAGCTGACCGGCGGGTGGCTGTCCCGGCGCCGGGAGTGGGGCCGGGGGCGGGCGCCGAAGCCGGGAGCGGAGCCGGCTACCCGGACGGCCAAGGCCACCGCCCGAGCCGCGGAACGGGTCGCCGAGCGGGAGGCGGCCAAGCCCGCCTTCGACCGGGCCGCCTTCGGCGAGCGGGGCCGGGGGACCATCCCCATCGGGACGGCGCAGTGGCGGACCCGGGTCCGGGTGGCCGGAAAGATCCGATCGGTGCGGGTGCAGCCGCGGGCCGGCACCGCCAACCTCGAATGCGTGCTGGCCGACGACACCGGCAAGCTGCTCCTGGTCTTCCAGGGCCGGCGGCGCATCCCCGGCGTCCAGCCCGGGGCCCGGCTGGTGGTGGAGGGAATGGTGGGGGATTGGGGTCACCACCAGGCCATTCTCAATCCGGACTACGAACTCATTGCCGGCCCGGACGCCGGAGAGGACTTGTCCTGATCCGACGAGTCTTGCCTTGGAGGGCCTTTTGTCGGTAGCTTCTGCCCGCATTGCCGGTGCGACCCGCGGTTCGGGTTCTCCGGTGCCGGGCCCTGGCCGTGGCCTCGTTTAGGGGAGGAAACCCAACCTTGAGCGGACTGTCGCGGCTCTAGGCCGCTGTTCGAACTCGTCCATACCTCGTGTTGCAATCGAAGGGAGCACTACCGATGACCCACCTCCTGGCTGAAGGGGGTTACCAGAGTTTTCTTCTCTCCCACTCGGAGAAGACCTGGTTGTATCTCGCCATGGCCGCCGCCGTGGTGGCCATCATCGTGGCGGTGTCGCTGGTGCGGGGCGTGCTCGCCGCCGATCAGGGAACCGCGTCGATGAAGGAGATCGCCCTCGCCGTGCAGGAGGGTGCCGAGGCGTTCCTCTCCCGGCAGTTCAAGACCATCCTCGTCATCGTGGTGCCGTTGGCCGTGCTCATCTTCTTCACCGCCACCAAGGTGACCCACGTCGGGACCGGCGGCCAGACGGTGGTCGACCTCACCTTCTTCCAGGCCGGGATCTACCGGGTGATCTGCTTCCTGGCCGGCGCGCTGTGCTCGGGGCTCACCGGCTTCATCGGCATGAGCCTGGCCGTACGCGGCAACGTCCGCACCGCCGCCGCCGCCCGGGAAGGGAAGATGGCGCCCGCCCTGCGGGTGGCCTTCCGCACCGGCGCCATCACCGGCCTGTTCTGCGTCGGCCTCGGCCTGCTCGGCGCCACCGTGATCGTCCTGGTCTTCCAGAACACCGCCACCTCCGTCCTCATCGGCTTCGGCTTCGGGGCGTCGCTCCTGGCCCTGTTCATGCGGGTGGGCGGCGGCATCTTCACCAAGGCCGCCGACGTGGGCGCCGACCTGGTCGGCAAGGTCGAAGCCGGCATACCCGAGGACGACCCCCGCAACGCCGCCACCATCGCCGACAACGTGGGCGACAACGTGGGCGACTGCGCGGGGATGGCCGCCGACCTCTTCGAGTCCTACGCCATCACCATCATCGCCGCCATCATCCTCGGGGTCGCCGCCTTCGTCTCGATCGGCAAGGGCAACATCTCGGCCCGCACGGTGGTCTTCCCACTGGTCATCCCGGCCATCGGGATCATCGCCACCATCATCGGCATCTTCCTGGTACGGGCCCGGCCCAAGGACAAGAGCGCCATGGCCCCCATCAACCGCGGGGTGTGGATCGCCGCGATTCTGACCATCGGCGGGACCGCCGCGGTCGCCGGTGGCTACCTGCACTACTGGAAGGCGTTCTACGCGGTGCTGACCGGTGTGGTCCTGATGCTGGTGGCCAGCGCCATCACCGAGCAGTTCACCTCGACCGAACGCGGCCCGGTCAGAGAGATCGCCGAAGCTGCCCGGACCGGGCCGGCTACCACCACCCTGGCCGGCATCGCCATTGGCCTGGAGTCGTCGGTGTGGGCCATCGTCGCCATCGCGGTGGCCATCGCGGTGTCGGTGGGCCTCGGCGGCGGGAACATCGAGTTGACCCTGTACCTGGTATCGCTGACCGGGATCGGACTGCTGTCGACCGCGGGGATGATCGTCTCCGAGGACAGCTTCGGCCCCGTCTCCGACAACGCCGCCGGGATCGCCGAGATGTCTGGTGAGTTCACCGGTGAGGCCGAGCGGGTCATGGTCAGCCTCGACGCGGTGGGCAACACCACCAAGGCGGTGACCAAGGGGGTGGCCATCGGCTCGGCGGTGATTGCCTCGGTCTCCCTGTTCGCCTCCTTCATCGAGACCGTCGGATCCCAGTTGGGACTGCACGCCCCAGCCATCGGGAGCCCCGGGTACGACGTCAACTGGCTGTTCAATCAGGCCCAGACCCAGATCAACGTGTCCCATCCCACCGTCTTCATCGGGCTGCTCATCGGCGGGTCGATCGCCTTCCTGTTCTCGTCCCTGGCCATCCGGGCCGTCGGCCGGACGGCCGGCACCGTGGTCCAGGAGGTGCGCCGCCAGTTCCGCGAGCACCCGGGGATCATGGACTACACCGAGAAGCCGGAGTACGGCCGGGTGATCTCCATCTGCACCTCCGCCTCCCAGCGCGAGTTGGCCACCCCGGCGCTGCTGGCTGTGCTGACTCCGGTGATCATCGGCTTCGGCATCAATTACTTCGCCCTCGGGGCGTTCCTGGCCGGGACCATCCTCTCCGGCCAGTTGATGGCCAACTTCCTGTCCAACTCCGGTGGGGCGTGGGACAACGCCAAGAAGTACATCGAGGATGGCCATGAGGGTGGGAAGGGTTCCGACGCCCACAAGGCGGCGGTGATCGGCGACACCATCGGCGATCCCTTCAAGGACACCGCCGGGCCGGCGCTCAACCCGATGATCAAGGTCATGAACCTGGTGTCCCTCCTCATCCTGCCCGGGGTGATCACCCTCCACTCCCACACCGGCGCCCGCCTGGCCATCGCCGGTGGCGCCCTGGTGGTGCTGCTGGTCTCCATCGCCTTCTCCAAGCGCAAGACCGAGGCCATGGACACCGAACTCCCCGCTAGCGAGGCGGTTGCCCTGGACCAGGCGGCCCCCGCGGCGGTGGGATCCACCCACGACTGAGGCTCCCCGCCGCCACCGGGTCCGAACGGCTGACCGCCGGGGGCGCAGTTGACAGCGACCGACCTTAGAGTTCACCCTGTGGCCACAGCCATGACACCCACCGACTTGACCCAGACGGGCGATGACACCGCCGGAGCCTCGGGCTCCTCCTCACGGTCGAGCGCGGTCCCGAGAGGGGCAAAACCCCTGGTCATCGTGGAGTCGCCCGCCAAGGCCAAGACGATCGCCGGGCTGCTCGGCTCCGATTACGTGGTGGAGTCGTCCATCGGTCACATCCGGGACCTGCCCCGCCGCGCCGATGAGGTTCCGGCCTCGGTCAAGGGCGAACCCTGGGCCCGACTGGGGGTGGACGTCGAAAACGGCTTCAAGCCCCTTTACGTGGTCTCCGCGGACAAGAAGGCCCAGGTGACCAAGCTGAAGCAGCTGGTCAAGCGGGCCAGCGAGGTCTACCTGGCCTCGGATGAGGACCGGGAGGGGGAATCGATCGCCTGGCACCTCCTCGAGGTGCTGAACCCCCAGGTGCCGGTGAAGCGCATGGTCTTCCATGAGATCACCCGTCCCGCCATCGAACGGGCGGTCACCGAATGGCGGGACCTCGACCGGCGGCTGGTCGATGCCCAAGAAGCCCGTCGCATCCTCGACCGGCTCTACGGCTACGAAGTGTCGCCGGTCCTGTGGAAGAAGATCATGCCCCGGTTGTCGGCCGGTCGGGTCCAGAGCGTGGCCACCCGGATGGTGGTCGAACGGGAGCGGGCCCGGATGAAGTTCAGCTCCGCCGACTGGTGGGGGCTCGACGGGACCTTCACCACCGCGGCGCTGCCGACCGACGGGACGCCCAACTCGTTCACCGCCTCGCTGGTGGCCGTCGACGGGGTGACGCTGGCCTCCGGCCGTGACTTCGATGACACCGGCGCGCTGTCCTCGCCGGGATCGGTGGTGGTGTTGGGGGAGGCCGAGGCCCGCGGGTTGGCGGCCGGCCTGGAGGGTGCGCCCTTCACGGTGAAGTCGATGACCCACAAGCCGTACCGGCGCTCACCGGCGGCGCCGTTCATGACTTCCACCCTGCAGCAGGAGGCGGGTCGCAAGCTTCGCTTCAGCTCCAAGCGGGCCATGCAGATCGCCCAGCGGCTCTACGAGCAGGGGTGGATCACCTACATGCGGACCGACTCGACCACTCTCTCGGGCGAGGCCCTGGCCGCGGCCCGGGCCCAGGCCGTCTCGCTCTACGGAGCCGACTACGTGCCGGCCAAGCCGCGGGTCTACGAGCGGAAGGTGAAGAACGCCCAGGAGGACCACGAGGCCATCCGCCCCGCCGGGGAGTCGTTCCGGACCCCGGACGAAGCGTCGCGGTCGCTGTCGGGTGACGAGTTCCGGCTTTACGACATGATCTGGAAGCGAACGGTGGCCTCCCAGATGGCCGACGCCACCGGGACCAGCGCCCAGGTGCGGTTGGTGGGGACCGCCGCCGATCCGGCCGGCGGCGACGGGCGGGAGGCGGAGTTCTCCGCCAGTGGGCAGGTCATCCAGTTCCCGGGGTTCCTCCGGGCCTACGTCGAAGGCGAGGACGATCCCGACGCCGAGTTGGCCGATCGCGAAGTGCACCTGCCCCCGATGGCCGAGGGCGACCCGTTGTCGGTGGACGGCCTGGAGCCCGGCTCCCATGCCACCCAACCTCCGGCCCGGTTCACCGAGGCGTCACTGGTGAAGGCCATGGAGGAGCTGGGGGTGGGTCGACCGTCCACCTACGCCAGCGTGATCTCCACCATCCTCGACCGCGGCTACGTCTGGAAGAAGGGAAGCGCGCTGGTTCCGTCGTTCACCGCCTTCGCGGTGGTGGGACTGCTGGAGCGCTACTTCGCCGATCTGGTCGACTACGGGTTCACCGCCTCGATGGAGGACGACCTCGACGCGATTGCCTCCGGCGACGAGGAGTCGCTCCCGTGGTTGACCCGCTTCTATTTCGGCTCCGGGAACGGGGCCGACGGTTCCGGCAACGGGAAGGCGACGCCGTCAGCCAATGGGTCGGAGGTCCGTCGTCTCGGTCTCAAGCAAGAGGTGAACACCTATCTGGGCGAGATCGACGCCCGGGAGATCAACTCCATCCCGATCGGGACGGGAAGCGACGGGGTCGAGATCGTGGCCCGGGTCGGGCGCTACGGGCCGTATCTGCAGCGCGGCGACGACCGGGTCTCGATTCCCGAAGACATGGCCCCCGACGAGCTGACTCCGGCGCGGGCCGAGGAGCTTCTGGAAGCCCCGTCGTCCGACCGGGTCCTCGGTGAGGACCCGGAGACAGGTCTGCCGGTGCAGGTGAAGGCCGGCCGGTTCGGCCCGTACGTGCAGCTCGGCGAGGTGGTGGATGGCGGCCCGAAGCCCCGCACCGCATCGCTGTTCGCGTCGATGGTGCCGGCCACCATCACCCTCGAGGAGGCGCTGGAACTGTTGCGCATCCCCCGGGTGGTGGGCGCCGATCCGGAAAGCGGCGAGGAGATCGTCGCCCATAACGGGAAGTTCGGTCCCTACCTGAAGAAGGGCACCGACACCCGCAGCCTGCTGTCCGAGGACCAGCTCCTGACGGTGACGGTCGACGAGGCACTCGCGCTGTTCGCCCAGCCCAAGGCCCGGCGGGGGCGCAACGCCGCCGGTCCCCTCCGGGAGATGGGCGCGGACGCCGACTCCGGCCTGCCCATGGTGGTCAAGGACGGCCGCTTCGGTCCGTATGTGACCGACGGGATCACCAACGCGTCGCTCCGTCAGGGGGACGACGTCGACACCCTCACGGTGGAGCGGGCCTCCGAGCTGTTGGCGGAACGCCGGGCCGCCGGCCCCTCGACCCGCAAGAAGAAGGCGCCGGCCAAGAAGAAGGCGGCGGCGAAGAAGGCACCGGCGAAGAAGAGGGCTCCGGCCAAGAAGTCGGCCGCCCTGAAGGCGACGGCCGATCCGAAGCCGGTCTCCGGGTCAGAGTGACCGATGGGTCGCGCGGCCGCCTGATCGCCCTCGAGGGGATCGACGGCTGTGGAAAGTCCACCCAGGCCCAGCTGTTGGCCTCCCGGCTGGGGGCGCTGCTCACCTTCGAGCCCGGGGCGACCCCCCTCGGCACCCAGCTCCGGGGCCTGCTCCTCGAATCCGGACTCCCCCCCTTGGCCGACCGGGCCGAGGCGCTCCTGATGGCGGCCGACCGCGCCCAGCACGTCGCCGAGGTGGTGGCGCCGGCGCTCGACGTGGGGAGGTGGGTGGTCTCCGACCGGTTCTCCGGATCGACCCTCGCCTACCAGGGTTACGGGCGGGGTCTGGACCTCACCGAGCTGGCCCGGCTGGTCGACTGGGCGACGGCCGGGCTGCACCCCGACCTCACCGTGCTGATCGAAGTTCCCACCGACGTGGCCGCGACGCGGCTCACCCGCGGACGGGCCGACCGGTTCGAGGCACTGGGGGCCGCCTTCCACCAACGGGTGGCCGACGGGTTCCACCGGCTGGCCGCCGACGACCCTGAGACGTGGACAGTGGTGGACGGCACCGGCGCCGCCGACGCGGTGTCCGAATCGGTGTGGTCAGCGGTACGGGAGCGGTTGGGGGTGCCGACCAGTGGCTGACCTGGAGGCGACCGAGCCACCGGTGGCGGCGCTGTTCGACGGAGTGGTGGGGCAACCGGCGGCGGTGGCCCAGTTGCGGGCCTCGGCTCGCCAGCCGGTGCATGCCTATCTCCTGCACGGCCCGCCCGGTTCCGGCAAGCGGGAGGCGGTGCGCGGCTTTGCCGCCGCGCTGTTGTGCCCGAACGGTGGGTGCGGCACCTGCTCCACCTGCCGGAGGGCACTGGCCGGGACCCATCCGGATCTGGTGGTGGTGGAGCGGTCCGGGGCATCGCTCAGCGTTGACGATGCCCGGACGGTCGGGTCCCGGGCCCAGCGACGACCCATGGAAGCGGCTCGCCAGGTGCTAGTGGTGACCGATATCCACCTGGCCATCCTGTCGGCCCCGGCATTGCTCAAGGCGGTCGAGGAACCTCCCGCCTCCACCGTGTTCGTGTTGGTGGCCGACGACGTCCCCCCCACCCTGGTGACCATTGCCAGCCGATGCGTGAAGGTGGCGTTTGATCCGGTCCCCGTCGACGCGGTGAGCACCTGGTTGGTCGGACACGGAGTGAGCGAAGACATCGCCCGAGCGGTGGCGGTGGTGTCCGGCGGTCGGCTGGACCGGGCCAAGCTGCTGGCCACCGATCCGGGGTTCGCCGCCCGGGTGGACCGATGGCGGTCGGTGCCGACCCGGCTGGACGGTACCGGAGCCGCCGCCTGCATCGTGGCCTCCGAACTCCTCAAGTCGGCCGACGAAGTGCTGGGCCCGTTGCGGGAGCAACACGCCGCCGAGATGGCGGCGCTGTCGGAGCGGGCGGAGGCGGCCGGAGCCAAAGGGATTCCCGGCCGCAAAGAGGTGGAGGACCAACACAAGCGAGAGGAACGCCGGTGGCGGACCGACGAACTGAGGACCGGGCTGGCCACCCTGGCGGCTGTCTACCGGGACCGGTTGGTGACCGCCACCGACGCCCTCCGGGATTCGAGCTCAGCCGGTGCCGAGGCCGACAGCCGAACCTTGGTCGGCGATGTGGACGCCATCGAGAAGGCCGGCGAGGCGCTCATCCGCAACCCGAACGAGGCGCTGCTGATGGAAGCATTGATGTCCCGCTTGTCCGGACTGGCCAGCTGAAGCCGGCTTCGTCTCCGCGGGTCCGGGTCCGCCGCGGCGCGAGTCTGAAATCCCGCGGCTTCGGGCTTCGGATAGCGTGGTCCCTCGCGCCTGGGTAGCTCAGTCGGTAGAGCAACGCACTCGTAATGCGTAGGTCAGGAGTTCGATTCTCCTCCCAGGCTCCGCTTCGTGGGTTTCTACTGGTCGCGGGCGTGGCCGAAGTACATCAGCTCCCAAATTGCCTGGTCTTTGTGGGTCTCGACCAGTTCATCACTGCGATACTGGGAGATCTCGATGTCACCGGCAAACCGCAGGTACGCACCGTCGAAATGGGCCAGCTTGGCGGCGACGCGTTTGATTCCCTTGATACCGTCGACCATGCGGGATGCCGACAGATCTTGGGTCCGGGTGAACGAAACCACGTATCGGTCCTCACCGGCTCGATAGGTGTAGCGGGTCGTCGCCGCCACCGGCTTGCCGGTCGTCTCGTCGGTGTAGACGCCTTGCCGTTCGAAGGTGACGTTGGCCGGGTCGTCGCCGACGACCACGTTGTCCCGGGCGAGCATGAAGATCGGAAGCGGCTCGAACCCATACTTTTCGGCAGCCGTGATGTAGGAGGCGATCACCGAGTACGGTCCGGCTTGACCGCGGGCCCAGTACCAATCGTGCACGATCTTCATCAGGCTGACGTTGCCCCAATTGTGGTCGTGGTAACCGACCCCCGTCGTTTCGTGGCGGTCGCCGTCGACGGAATAGGTGACGTTCAGGGTGCCCTCGGGCACAGAGGGAAGCCAGCCGAATTCCAGCGACCGATCTGCGCCAAACAACAGGTATCCGGTCGCCGGTCGCCAGGCGGGGACCTCACCGGTCAAGCTGACGTCGACCGAGGTCTCCTCCGCGGTGGCTTGGATCCGATAGTGGTGCAGGTCGCCGGCGAATCGGTTCTCGCCGAGGTGGACATCGGCGCGGTCCTTGGCCGCTGACCATTCGCTCGGCGGGAAGTGCACGACCTTCCCGAAATGCCTACCGTCGGGAAGATCGAGGTCGAGCCGGAGTAGCGGTGCCAGCGGCTTCTGCGGCTCGGAAATGTCCTTGTTCACGAAGGTCACCACAAGCTTCGCGCCGTCGGCCAGATGGGCGTCGAAATACCACCATTCGTAGGTTCCCGGCGAGTCGTCGGTGCGGGCGCCGTCCTCCCACGGAGCGATCGACGTAGGCGACAGCCCGAAACGCTCATAGTCCGCCGGTGTCTTTGCAATCACGGCCAATGCGTCTGCCATGCGCAACTCCCTCCGGCTTGCCCCGGCCTGGCCGGCCGCAGGTGTCTCGGCAAGCAGTTTAAGGTCAGTCGACGACGACGTCACCCGGGAGTCGGCGCTCGACCAGCCGCGTGTACCGGTTCTCCAGCTGGTCGGCGTAACTCGGCTTGGTCGGGATGAGGAACTCGCCGGATCGCACCGCGTCGAGCACGGGGCCGGCCACGTCGTCGGCCGGCATCCCCGCGTGGGTCGCTCCGGCCAAGAAGCCCAGCACCATCGGACCGGTCTCGGTTTCGTCGACGCCGAACCGGGCCGGCCTCACTCGGGCGCTCCGGGCGATCCCGGTATCGACCGCACTGGGCACCAGGACCGATGCTCCGATGCCCGATCCGATCGAGGCCAGGTCGTGGGCCAGGCATTCGGTGAGCGAGAACACCGCGGCCTTGGACACGATGTAAGGAGCGGTCAGCGGACCCGAGACGAGGGCGGCCACCGACGAGGTGTTGACCACATGCCCGTCGGTTCCCTGGTCGATCATCCGCGGGAGGAAACTTGAGAGCCCGTGGACGACACCCATGAGGTTGACGCCCAGCGACCAGTTCCAATCGTCCAGGGACGGCTCCCAAGCCCGACCGCTCTGGAATACGCCGGCGTTGTTGCACAGCAAGTCGACCTGTCCGAACCTGCTGAACGATTCGTCGGCCAGCGCCCGGACCGACGAAGCGTCGGAAACGTCAACCTGCACCGGATGGCCACCGATGGACTCGGCGGTGACCCGGGCCGCGTCGCCGTCGATGTCGGCGGCCACGACGGTCATGCCTTCGGCCCCCATCCGGCGACACAGGGCGGCGCCGATCCCGCTCCCGGCCCCGGTGACCACGGCCACCCTCCCCGTCAGTTGTTGCAGCATGCTCGACCTCTTCCTTGTTGCCCGTCGTTGCCACTGACCCCGGCAACTCAGGGGGAAGTTAGCGGCCTTCGGGCGGTTCGGGAGTCGCCGACTTCGGGAGCCTGCGTTCGAGCCAGTCGGCGAACTGGTCGGCGGTCAAGGTCCACCCTCGCTGATGTCCGTCGATCAAGGTCGGCGGAAGCTGGGTGTGATGGATGGTCATGAGCGTGTGCTCGTCACCTTGGGGTTCGAGCAGGACGGTCACCACGCTGCCCTGATCTACCGGTTCCCAGGTCGTGCACCACCAAGTGAACCTGATTCGGTCCGGCCGGTCGAGCTCGAGGTATTCGCCGACAATGGTCACGGCGAACCCCTGGTCGTCGATGTCGATACGAATCCGACCCCCGACCCTCGGATCCAATGCGATCTTGGTCGGCCGGGTCGGCCGTGGGCACATCCACTCGGTCATCCCCTCCGCGTCCAGCCATTCGTCGTACACCGCGTCAGGTGAAGCCGGGAGGATCCGCTGGACCACCGCCATGACCGGAGCGAGGTCGCTCACTTCCGTCCCCTCTTGCGTTCGAGCCGAGCGGCCAGGAGGTCGGCACTCCGGGTCCAGAACGAAGACTGTTCGCGGATCCATTGCTCGGCCCGGGTGAGCGCCTCGGGCTGGACCGAGAGCCAGTGGTTTCGGCCTCGGATCTCGCGGTGCACCAATCCGGCGGCTTCGAGCACACCGACGTGTCGCGAGACGCCGGCGAAGGTCATGGACAGGGGTTCGGCTAAGTCAGTGATGCGAGCCTCACCGTCCCGGAGCGCGACCAGCAACGCCCGCCGAGTTGGATCGGCCAGTGCCGCGTAGGTGCGGTCGAGAACTTGATCTTCAACCATTCTGTTGACCTTATCACCGGAGCGTGATAGTAAACAGATCAGTTGAAGGTTGGGTGCCAGGAGCCGGAGCGCACCGACGGTTCGTCGCTGGCATCATGAGAGAGGGGCTTGGAATGAACCAACACCAGATCGTCTCGCATGCCGAATGGCTGGAGGCGCGAAAGGCGCTGCTGACCAGGGAAAAAGCGTTCTCTCGCCAGCGGGAGGACCTGGCCCGCCTGCGACGGGCCCTGCCGTGGGAGGCCGTCTCCAAGCCGTATACCTTCGAAGGACCGGATGGGCCCCGGTCGCTCGCCGACCTGTTCGACGGGAAGACCCAGCTGATCGTCTACCACTTCATGTTCGATCCCAGCTGGGACGAAGGATGCCTGCACTGCTCATTCTGGGCCGACACGTTCGACGGCTCACCCGTCCATCTCCAGGCCCGTGACGTGAGCTTGGCGGCCATCTCCCGGGCGCCCATGGCCAAGATCGCCGCCTATCAGGCGCGCATGGGCTGGACCTTCCCCTGGGTCTCCTCCCTCGGCACCGACTTCAATTTCGACTTCGGCGTCTCATTCCATCCTGACTCCCTGGCCGACCACACCGCCGTGTACAACTACGGTTCCTCCGAGCCCGGGTACGGCGAGCGGGAGGGTCTAAGCGTCTTCGTCAAGGACGGCGGCGGTGGGATTCTCCACACCTACTCCACCTACGCCCGGGGTATCGACATGATCAACGGGACATACCAACTCCTCGACCTGGTGCCCCAGGGTCGTGATGAGCCGGCTGGCGAAGTCCAGGCTTGGGTGCGGCGACATGACGAATACGGCAACTGACCGCCCCCGGACCCCCGGGGCCACCCTGGCGGTGTCCTCGGTGTCACGAGCCACGCTCTTGGTCATTGCCGCCGGGGCGTGGATCGGCACCATCGTCTGGGCCCGGAGAACGGGCAACGGCCCCGGGACGATGGGGCTTGGTTTCCTTCCGTTCATCGGCATGTGGGCCCTGATGATGACCGCGATGATGCTGCCGGCGGTGACGGGACGCGCTGCCCTCGGCCGGTCGGACCTGCCCGGGGCATCGGACGGGCAGCCACGTCACGGCGCCCGTTCGGTCCTCGCCTTCGGGTTCGGGTACCTGCTCGTGTGGGCGGCCACCGGGCTTCCCGCCTTCGGCGCGGCCACTGGAGAAGGCAGCCTCGCTGGGCATCACCCGGATATCGCCATCGCCGTGGCCGCGGCGATATTTGCTTTGGCCGGTCTCTACCAATTCACGCCGGCCAAACGAGCCAGCCTGGCGCGTTGTCGACAGTCGATCATTCCGACCTCCGTCCATGCCGGGCTGCGGCGTGGCCTGGTGTTCGGCGGTTGGTGTCTCGCCTGCTCGTGGGCGGCCATGGCGTTGATGATCGTCTTCGGGGTGATGAACATTGCCGCCATGGTCGGCTTGGCCGCGGTGGTCTACGCCGAGCGCCGATGGTCTGCCGGAGGCACTGTTCGGCGCATCGTTGGCGTGGCATCTGTCGCTGGTGGCGTATTGGTGGTGCTGTGGCCATCCCTGGCCGCCGGGATCCATCAAATGCCCAGCATGTAGCCGAGGGCGAGGACCGCGGCTCGGACTAACGCCGCGAGCCGTTGGTGTGCATCGTCGGGGCGAAGCTACGGACGGCTTCGGGTGCCAGATTGCCGCCCGCGTTCAGAGCGTTGCTCATAGTCGCCGCACCCTGGGTGGCAGGGTGACGCTGGGCGGCGCCGGACATCGCGTAGGCACTCAGTGCCACCAGCGTGCCTTCGATGAAGAGTGCGGCGATTCCCAACATGCAGGACCAGTTGCCCACGTCCTGATTGTCCAGGGGTGTGCTCGTGACCCGGGTAAATGCGTAGCCGGCGATGGAAGCGACTCCGAGCAGCGCGACCGGGAGCCACAACTTGACCCCGGAGACGTGAGGGCCGACCAGCCGGGCTCCGACCACCAAGGTGCCGGCGATGAGAGCAACGAATGACACGCCGAGGAGCGGTGTGGATCGAAAGGTCGGAACCAGCTGGACGAGGTGGATCACGGCGATTCCCAAGAGGGCGAGGATCCCCGTCGCTCGCATCACTGCATCCGCGACCGCCGCCGAGAATGGGTGACCTGGGTAGCTGCCTTTGGACGTTTTGAACATCAGTTTTGTTTCCTTTCCATCTTCGGTTTCGATTCGGCTCAACGCGCGTAGGCGCCAACGGCCCAACCCGCCCTCGGACTCGAGGGGTTCCTCGTCTTTTCTCCCTGATGGATAGGTCCGGTAGTTACAATCCCGGCCGGCGCGCGTCAGGGAAGGGCTCGGCTCCGGGGAGCCGGGAACCGGCTGCGGACCTGCGCCAACGCTGCCGCTCACCGAGATTTTCGGACGGAGGGTCGGTACACTGAATCGCGGAGCGGAGGGAGGCCAGGATGCGTCGTTGGACTCTGAAGCGCGGGCGGCTGGTGGTGATGGCGCTCGTCGTCCTGGGAGCCGCCCTGGTGCCACCACTGGTGAGCACCCCGGCTGGGGCTCTGACCACCACCGGGTGGCAGCTCACCCCGCCACCTTCGAGTCCGGGGTCGACCAGCAACAATCTGGCGTCGACGTCGTGCGCGAGCCGTAACGTCTGCATGGCGGTCGGCAGTGCCACCAGCGGGAGCATCGTCACCCCGGTGGCCGAGCGCTGGAACGGGAGTGGCTGGATCGCTAGCACCGTTCCCACGCCGTCGGGCATCGGCCAGCTGAAGGGTGTCTCGTGTGTCGCCTGGAACTTCTGTATGGCAGTGGGTTCGGCGAACGGCACCGCCGCGCTGAGCGACGCGTGGAACGGCGCGGCGTGGACCTCGATTCCCACCGCCGGAGGTACCGCCGCCGATCCGGTGCTCTCCGCCGTCACCTGCCTGAGCAGTACTCGGTGCGTCGCGGTGGGGTCCACCGGCGTCAAGATCAACATGGGGTCCACGCTCATCGAGAGCTGGAACGGCACGACTTGGACCGCAACCGCCGGACCGAACCTCAATGCCACCTTCAACGACGAGCTTCTCGGCGTCTCCTGTCCGGCGGTCGGAACCTGTCTGGCGGTGGGCCAGGCGACGAGTGTCTTTGCCATCGTCAACGAGCTGCTGGCGGTGGGACTGGTCGCCGGGACCTGGAGCCTGGTGTCCACCGGTGCCCCGACCCAGCCGGGCCCGCAAGGGAGTGGGTTCAACGGGGTCTCCTGTCCGACCACCACCGCCTGTGTCGCCGTCGGGAACGGCATCGGCTCCGGCGGCGGGCCGCCCATCGCCGAAGTGGGCAACCTGAGCGGTTTGGCGGTCTCGCCCACCATCGGCATCGGGACCGGCACCCTGCTGGGCGTCACCTGCTGGACCACCCTCAACTGCATCGCCGTCGGAGGGACGGGGACCGCGTCCACCATCTTGAACGGCTCGGGTTGGACCCCGATTGCGACGCCCACGCCCCCGGGCGGGGCACCGGTGGAGAATGGTATTGCCTGCTCCACTCCCCGGGGGGACTGCCTGATCGTCGGCGACGCCGGCTCGGGACCCCCGACAAACTTCGCGTTGATCCTGCGCTACAACGCCGCCGGCTACTGGTTGGTGGCGTCCGACGGGGGGATCTTCAGTTTCGGCGACACCCTCTTCTACGGCTCGACCGGCGGTCTCACCCTGACCCAGCCCATCGTCGGCATGGCCGCGACCCCCGACGGGAAGGGCTACTGGCTGGTCGCCGCCGACGGAGGCATTTTCAGCTTCGGGGACGCGGTTTTCTACGGCTCGACCGGCGCGATGACCCTGAACAAGCCGATTGTGGGCATGGCCGCCACTCCCGACGGCCGGGGCTACTGGCTGTTGGCGTCCGACGGGGGCATCTTCAGTTTCGGTGACGCCGCCTTCTTCGGCTCGACCGGCGGGATGGCGCTCAACAAGCCGATCGTGGGCATGGCCGCCACTCCCGACGGCCTCGGCTACTGGTTGGTGGCGTCCGACGGGGGCATCTTCAGTTTCGGTGACACCGTCTTCTAC
>DASZIT010000151.1:0-25894 GCA_035948855.1 Acidimicrobiales bacterium
CTCCGCGAGAAGATCGGGGTGATGTACGGGTGCTTCGCCTATGACTCCCGGGTGGTCCTGGCCGACGGCAGCACGGAGAAGATCGGCAAGATCGTCAACCAGCGCCTCCCCGTCGAGGTGCTCTCCTACGACCCGGTGGTCGGGGCGATCGTGCCCAAGCGGGTCGTGAGCTGGTTCGACAACGGGAAGACCGATCAGTTCCTGCAGATCACCGTGGCCAAGCCGATGAAGAACGGCCGGGCTCAGCTGGCCTGCACGCCGAACCACCAGATCCGCACGCCAAGCGGCTGGCGCGAAGCCGGCGAGCTGAAGGTCGGCGACCGGGTGCTCGAGGCGGTGCCGCACCACCTGTCGGACTTCCAGTGGGAGGCCCTGCGCGGGACGCTCATGGGAGACAGTTCGTTGTCGCCGACGCGCAGCGGCCACGGAGCTCGGTTCCGCTACTCGCACGGCGAGAGGCAGACGGCTTACGCGGACTGGAAGGCGTCGCTGTTCGCCAACCTCGGGTCCAGCCGCCAGGTCCGGGCCGACGGGGTGGTGACCTACGACTTCGCGCCGCTACCCGAGCTGGCGCCGCTGCGCCAGGGCGTCTACGTCGACAAGAAGAAGGTCTTCGACGACGACTACCTCAAGCACCTGTCGCCGCTGTCGCTCGCGTTGTGGTACCTGGACGACGCCCACTTCGCCATCCGTTCGAAGGCCCTGCAGAAGCGCACGGCCGGGCTAACCGGCCGGGCGGAAATCTGCGTCGAGGCGATGGATCCCGCCACGCGTGAGCGCCTGCTGGCGTACCTGGCCGACACTTGGGGCATACGGGCCAAGCTGATCGCCCGTGGCGCGGCAAAGAAGGCCGTGCTGGTCTTCGACAACGCCGAGACCGCCAAGCTCCACGCGCTGATCGCCCCGTTCGTGCACCCGAGCATGGAGTACAAGCTGCTCCCCGCCTACCGGGGTCGGTTCGCAGTCGAGCCGCACTTCACGCCGATGCGCTACGAGTTGGTGGCCCTGCCGGTGACCGACATCCACGTCAAGCCGCCGACCCGGTCGATGCACCGGTTCGACATCGAGGTGGAGGACAGCCACAACTACCTGGTCGACGGCGTCGTCGTGCACAACTCGCCCGAGGTCACCCCCGGCGGGCGGGCGCTCAAGTTCTACTCGTCGATACGTCTCGACATCCGTCGGATCGAGACCATCAAGGACGGGGCCGACATGGTCGGGAACCGCACCCGGGTCAAGGTGGTGAAGAACAAGTGCTCGCCACCGTTCAAGCAGGCCGAGTTCGACATCACCTTCGGAAAGGGCATCAGCCGTGAGGGTTCGCTGCTCGATGTGGGTGTGGAACTCGGATTCGTGAAGAAATCCGGAGCCTGGTTCACCTATGAAGGTGAGCAACTCGGTCAGGGGCGTGAGAACGTCAAGACATTCCTGATCGAAAACCCGCAGTTGATGGCCGAGATCGACGAACGGATTCGCGAGCACATTGCTGCGCAGAATGCCGTGAAGTTCGAAGAGGCGAATCCAACGGTGGTGCCGGATGACATCGACGCGCTTGCCGAGGATGATCAGCCCATCACCCTCAGCGAGTGAGGTAGACCCCCCGCACTTCTTCGCATCTTTCGGTCGGCGCCGGTTTCGTGGCGCGGGCCGGTGGGTAGATGAAGTCAGTTCGCCGGCCCGGGATGCAGTCATGCGTCCCGGGCTGCTGCGCGTCACGGGGTGCCGCGTGGGAATGCGTGCGGGAAGCCAGGTCGCGGAGGCGGGCGAACGACAGCAGTCCCGGGCCAGCTGTTGCTGACCCGGGACCACCATCGCGTCACTTTGATTCGGAGCTGGTTGTTGAACCAGCCTTGGTTCTGGTTGAAGACATCCTTACCGAACGGTGCCAGCCCGGGTGCCGCGGCAAATCCCAGGTGACCGAGTCCGTCCGTCCCACCTGTCGTCAGCCCGAGCAGGTCCTCGTAGCTACGCATGGCCCGGCGAGCGACCCGGAGGTGACGGCGGCGTAATTTCTTGCTGACGTTTGCGAAAACCGTCAGCAGTGGAGCGGGCTATCGAGTCAGGCATTCCCGAGCATGCAGTCGGGCACCGTCCGGGGAGGTCCAGGCCGGTAGTTGGAGGTTCCGACGCATTGCCGGAAGGCGCCCTGACTGATCGGCAACGAGGGTGGGGAGGCCCGTTCCAACGTCCAGGTCCACGCCCGGGCTTGAAATTCGGGCCCGACGCCGAGGGCGGCGGTGATGAGACCCACCGTGTAGGAGGTATGGAAGCCCTGTTCGTAGGCGGGGAGTTCGGGCTGATCGGGAATGACCACCGTGGTCACCCCCCAGGTGAGCAGCGCCCGGCGCACCGTGGCCACCGTGGCGGCGGTGAACGCCGTCGACGGGTCGAGGATGAAGGCCGCATTGCCCAGGGCGATGTAGGCGTCCCGCCGGTCACCGGCCCGCTGGAGCACGCCACCCGGCCCACCTCCCTCGACTAGGGAGAAGGACATCCGGTCGACCGCCTGCCAGGTGAGTGATGACTGAAATCCGCCGAACGTGCTCGGGTAGGTGAGCACCACCTGTCCGGGAGGAAGGTGCGGGGCCACGGTACTGAACCACTCGGGGAGCACCACCGGCGGGAGGACCAGGGGCAGGCTGCCGGCGTAGGCGAGAGACGTGGGAACCACCGCAACCGCGGCGACCGCCGCGGCGATCAACCCGGCGATCACCGGTCGGAACCGTGGCTGCAGTTGGATGTTCCGGCTCGAGGTTCCGCTCGGTGTCGTCGGCCACCGCTCGACCACCGACCGGTAGCAGTGGTCGACGATGAGGCCCAACAGCACCGCGGCGCACAAGAAGGTCATCGCCATGAACCGGTCGGGCAGGATGTTCTGGATAACCGGCACCCGGAGGAGGATGCGCCAGGGCACCCAGTACGAGTTGATCTGGGGGGCGACGGTGAGACTCAAGGCCACGCAGACGACCCCGACGATCCCGAACAACCACAGCTTCCGATCGCGGCGCCACCAGATGAGCCCGGCGGCCACCACCACAATGAGACCGAGTCCGAGGTACTCGCCCTGGTGCAGCCCGTACCCCTGGTAGCCGCCGAGCCGTTGGGCTTGGATCGCTTGCGGCGCGGTCGAGTTCAGCCGGATCAGCGCGGGCAGGCCGATTCCGTAATAACCCGGCTTCACCGTCGGCCAGATCAACCCGGACAGATGGGCGGGGCCGGCCAGCGCGAACCAGGTGGGGTAGGCGAGCAGGGTGACCGCCACCAGGGCGGCCCCGCCCATCGCCTTCCGCGCGTGGTCGGCTCGTCGCCGGAGCTCCGAGGGATGGCGAAGGGCGGCGTACCCGACGACCAGCGCGATCCCGATGGCCCCGGTGATCACCATGATGGCCAGGATTTCGGTCCCGATGAAGAACTGGACGACCAACAGCAGACCGAGGACCACCCCGGTGGCCATCGGCCGCCGGCGCTGGCGGAACAGGAGCTCGTCGAGGCAGGCCACCACCAGCGGCGGGATCACCAAGAGACCGGCCATGAGATGGGCGTCGGCGAGATTCTCGATGACCAGCGGGGAGAAGCCGTAGAGCAATCCGCCGACGAACGCCGCCGGTGACCACGACACCCACCGGCGGAGGAGCACGAACATGGCCAGAGCGGAGAGGACGGGGCTCAGGGTGAGGGCAACGTTGAGGGAGGCGACGGGGCCGAACAGCCAGGTGACGGGGGCCAGCACCACGCCGATGGCCACCTCGCTGGTGTTGGACAGCAGGTTCACTCCGGTGGGATGGAACATCGCCGCCGAGTACCAGGGGTCGAGACCGTGGGAGAGGGCGTAAGCCGGCCATTCGATGAACCAGCTGAACAGCGATCCGTCGCCACATCCACAGGTGGTGACCGAGGTGGGATGCGTGGACCAGACGTTCCACCACACCACCACCGAGAGCAGGAGGTACAGCCCGGCGACCACCGGCAACGACCGGAGCCGATGGCCTCCCTGACCATCACTCTGGTGCTCCGCTTCGGTCTCTCGACCCTGTCGAAGGGCGTGGCTCGGAGACGGGCCAGCCGTCTCGGTCACCGCCTCCGACAGCACCGGCGTCACGACGATCCCGATGCGGCACGCAGGACGCAGCCGGGGACGGAGGTGCTTCCCCCGGCTCCCGCCCGACCATCGAGACCGACGACGCAACTGTTGAAGGCCTTGGTGCTCAGCGTCGCCGGGGGACCCGCGTGGTTGACGCCGGGCCACACCCATGCATCCGCTTGGCGTATCGGTCTCTCGCCGGTGGCGGCGGTGAGGAGCCCTACCGCGAAGGGCACGTCGCCGATCGTCTCGTACTTCGGAAGACCGGCCTGGTCGGGAATCACCACCATCGTCACGCCCCACCCGTCCAGCGCGTGACGGACGGCGTTGATGGCGGCGGGGGTCACCGTGGACCGAGGAACGAACGAGAGCGAACTGTTGGCCAGGACGGCTTGCCCCGGGCGCTCACTGCCGGCCCGGGACAGGGTGCCCCCGGGGCCGCTCCCTCCGGCCATGGAGAACTGCATGCGATCGACAGCTTGCCAGGTGAGGGAGCTCTGGAGGATGGCGAACGGCAGGGGGTAGACCAGGAGGACCTGACGGGTGCTGAGGCGAGGCGCGACCTGCGTGAACCATCGGGGGAGGACCACGGATTCCGCCGTGAACGGGACTTCGCTGCCGAGATAGGCCGCCACCGGAACCAGGGCGATCGCACTCACCACCACCCCGGCCGCCCGGGCGGCAAGCCTGGGTCGTTCGGGCCGGAACCGTGGCGGGGTCGGCGCCGGGTCTCCCCCGTGACTCGAGCCGCGGACCGTCACCCAGACCGCGTCGTAGGCATGGTCGACGATGAGGGCCAGCATGATGGCGGCGACCAGATAGGTCATCACGACGAACCGGCCGGGAATGATGTTCTGGATGAGAGGGATGTGGGCCATCACCCGCCACGGCACCCAGAAGCGGTTCTCGCGCCCCAGAGACAGCGCCACCGTGACGACCCCGATGGCGCCGAACAACCACAACCGGCGGTCATGGCGCCAGATCAGCACGCCGGCCACCAGGATCACCACCAACCCGATGCCGAAGTACTGTCCCGAGAACGTGAGTCCTTGATAGCCGCCGACGTTGTGGGTGAACGTCTGGAAGGTGGTGGACGGTGTCAGCGGGAGCAGGTAGTCCTTAGCCGTCGTCCCTCCGAGACCGAAGAACCCTTGCGTCCAGATCGCCCCGGAGAGATGGGCCGGCCCGGCCAGCGCGAACCACAACGGATAGGCCAGGACGGCGATCGCCATCCCGCCTCCGGCGGCCAGGCCCTCGACGGCGTGTCGCCGGCGTTGACGGAGCTCGGCCGGGTGACGGCGGGCGTAGAGCAAGAGCAGCGCCACCCCGATGACCCCAGTGATGGCCATGATCGCCAGGACTTCGGTTCCGATGAAGAACTGAACACCGGCCAGGAGGCCCAGGATCGCCCCGACGAAGACGGGGTTGCGTCGTTGCCGGATGAAGAGCTCGTCGAGGCAGCCGACGATCAACGGCGGCACCAGCAAGGTCGCCAGCATCAGGTGGGAGTCGGTCAGGCTGACCAGCACCAGAGGGGAAAAGCCATAGAGCAGGCCACCGACGAAGGCGGCCGGCGACCATGACACCCACCTCCGCAACAGGAGGTACATGGCGCAGGCGGTGAGCACCGGGCTGAGGGTGTTGGCCACGTTGAGGGTGGCGATGGGACCGAAGATCCAGGTCACCGGGGTGAGGACGATGCCAAACCCCAACTCGCTGGTATTCGAGAGCAGGTTGGTGCCCCCGGGATGGAACATGGCCGTCGAGTACAACGGGTTGAGGCCGTGGGCCAGCGCGTAGGCCGGCCACTCGAGGAACCAGGTGAACAGAGAACTGTCCCCGCAGCCACAGGTGGTGACCGAGGTCGGATGGGTGGACCAGACGTTCCACCAGACCACGACCGAAAGGAGGAGGTAGGTGGCGGTGGCGAGCAACAGAGCCCGCTTGCGACTCGTCGCCGGTCGGTGCGCTTCCGAGTCCGAGTCCGGGCGCGAGTCCGAGGTCGGGACCGAGAGGTCGTTCGCCGCGGTCACCGCCACCGTCACGACCGATCACCGGCGGCCAGCACACAACTGATGACCGCCTGGCGGGATGCGGGGGTAGCCCCTGCGGCCGATGGCGGCCCGGTACCGCAGGCATCGAACCGGTTCGCGTCCATGGGAATGGCGGGCGACGCGCTGGAGTTGACCGATGACCAGACCCACGCCGAGTGGTCGTAGCGCGGCGGCCTCCCCAGTGCAGCGGTCATGAGACCGACAGCGTAGGCCGGGCTGCGTCCCTGGTCGTAGGACGGCAAGGCCGCTTGATCCGGTACCACCACCATGGTCACCTGCCACACCGCCAGCGCCTGCCTGATCGCCTCGAGGTTGGCGGCCGACGGGCCCGGGGCCGGGCCCAACGCCAATGAGGCCCCGAACAACACCTCGAAGCCGGCTTCGGCGCTTCCGGCCCGGTTGGCCACCCCCTCCGGTCCCCCGCCCCCGGCCATGGCGTAGCTCATGTGGTTGACGGCCTGCCACGCCATGGACGACTGGACGCCGGCAAACGGTGCCGGATAGGACAGCACCACCTGGCCGGGAGGGAGATGCGCCCCGACGTGTTGGTACCAGTCGGGGAGGACCACGGCCCGGGTGGTGAGGGGAAGGTTGGACCACAGCGCGACCACGCTCGGGATCAGCGAGGCAACTCCGATGACCGCCACCGTGACGGTGGCCACCGACGTCCCCCGGAACCAGCTCCACGCCGATGTCGGATCTTCCCGCCGAGTCGACACCCAGGTCCGGCTCTTGTCGATGACCACGGTCACCACCACGGCCAGGCAAAGCGAGGACACCAGCGAGAACCGGATCTCGACGATGTTGCCCACCCAAGCCAGATGCTCTACCGCCGACCACGGGACCCAGTGCCCGAAGCCGGGGCCGAGGGACAGCGCGGTGGCCACCACCCCGAGTCCGGCGAAGAGGAGTATCCGGCGATCGTGTCGCCAGATGACGGCTCCGACCACCGCGACCACGATCACGCCGGCGCCGAGGTAGCCGAGGCCGGGCATCGGGGCACCCTGGTAGCCGCCGAATCGGAGCATCTGGCTGGCCAGCGGCGCTGAGTCACTCGGATTCCAGAAGCTGGTGAAAGAGTTGCCGAACTGGTCGATGGCGCCGTTGGACCAGATGGGCCCGGTGAGGTGAGCGGGGCCCTGGAGCAGGTACCAGGCCGGATAGGCCAGGACCGCCACCGACACCGCCAGCGCGGTCGCCGATCCGCGCAGGGCGTGGCCGGCCTTGGGTCGCCAATCGGCCGACTTGCCCGCCGCCGCCCATCCGAGCGCCAACACCACGACCGCCACCGCGGCGATGGCGGTGATCAGCAGGACCTCGGTGCTCACGAAGAACTGCACCACTACCAACCCGGCGACCGCCGCGCCCATCAGGTAGGGCGAACGGCGCTGACGCACCAGCAGCTCATCGAGGGCCAGCACCAACAGTGGGGGGATGGCCAAGAAGCCGATGTTCAGTTGGTTGTAGGCCAGCTCGGTGATCAGGAACGGCGAGAATCCGTAGACCAGGCCCCCGAAGACGGCGGCCGGCGTCCAGGCCACCCATCGGCGCAGCAGCATCAGCATGGCCAGCGCCGATAGCACCGGGGCCAGGGTCAGGGCCACGTTCATGGACGCCACCGGGCCGAACAGGAGCGTGACCGGCGTCAGGATGATGCTGAGCGCCAACACACTGGTGTCGTTGAGCAAATTGATGCCGCCGGGGTGGAAGAGCCACGGCGAGAACCACAGGCTGTGGCCGTTGGTGAAGGCGAACGCCGGCCATTGGAAGAACCACAGGAACCGGGCGGCGTCGCCGCACCCGCAGGTGGTCACCGTCGACGGATGGGTTGTCCACACTCCCCACCAGAGTCCGATCGACATCACCAGGTAGAGCCCGGTCGCCGAGGCGTAGACCCGGAGCCGGCTCATGGTTGCCGATGGGGCACGGCGTTTCCACAGAGTTGACGGACCGCGGTGGTCGGGTCGGCACTGAAGGACATGGCGGTATAGGAGAACGAGTGGACGAAGTTCGAGGCGGCTCGCGACAGGCTCATCGGTGCGGTGACCGCCTGCAGGTAGGAACGCAGCGGGTCGCAGGCCAGCGCCTCCCGGGCGTCCCCGACCGATTGGACAGATGGCAGGCCCGCCGCGGGCAACAGTTGCACCACCGCCGACCATTGCGGGAGGGGTGGGCCGAATCGGGCCACCATCCAGGCCGGGCCGATGTTCTTCTCATGGCCCGGGCGGGCATGCACGGTGACGATGGTGTGGCTCCCGATGGGATTGGCCAGCGAGAAGGCGTCGAAGATGTACACGCGGGGGCCGGCCAGATAGCCGATGACACCGATGGCGGGGACGTCGACGGCCAAGGTGAAGGGAAGCGGTGACCGGGCCGGGACTTCCGGTGCCTGGGTGACCGGCACGTAGGGATTGGTGACGACGAGGAGCGTCTGGTGCCCGGTCGGTTCCTGGTTCGAGAGACTGCGTAACACGTCCCCGGCATGACCGGATAATGCTCGGCGGTAGTCGCCGGCGGTGATCGGGTGCGGGTTCCCGGTGGCGGTTATCCAACTGTTCCGCTCGTTGGAGATGGTGATCACCTGAGGATTCAGGCTGCCCGGCGGCGGGATGTAGCGGAGCCAACCGGCACAGACCACCGCCCACACCAGGATCCCGATGACCGGGACGGCGGCGAGGGTTCGCAGCTGGGCCGAGGACACGAACACCGGGAGACAGAGCGCGAAGAAGGCGGGCAGCAGCAGCCGGGCGTGCATGTAGTCCCCGCCGAGGTGGACGACGTAGACGAGGTCGACCAGTCCCACCACCACCGGAGTCGCCAGCAGCAACACTCCGGTCCGGTCGCCCTTGGCCCACCATGTCGAGGCCCGGGGTAGCACCAGCGGCGCGGCCAGCAGGAGGGGTAGCCAGAGGGTGTACGGGGCGACGAAATTCCACAGATAGGTGAAGCCCTGCGACCACCAGGATGCGCCGGCCACCTTGGCCAGACCCGTGTTGGGTACCACCAGGGCGTAGTAGGCCATCCGGAACACCTGGTAGCCGACCGGAATCACCAAGGCGGCCACGATGGGAGCGCCGAAGCGGCGGAGGCGGCCCGGAGAGGCCGACCATCCCGGCGAAGCCACCACCAGCAAGAGGGCGCCGACGAACACCACCGAGGCCAGCCCGAGTTCGGGACGGATGAGTGGGCCGAGCCCCATCAGGACCGCGGCGGCCAGGGGGCCGCGCCTCCGAGCTTCGACCCGGACCAGCGCCAGGAAGCAGACCCCGAGCCAGAGGAACACCATCGACATCTCGAGACCCGAGGTGGCGAACTCCCACACCCCGGCCACCACCGACACCATGAGCAGGCCCAATGGGAACACCCGGCCCTCGTGGCGGGATTCGGCCAGCCGCCGCACCGCCTGCGCCCCGGCGAGGAATCCCAGTCCGGTACAGGCCAGACCGAGGACCACCGACAGCCACTCCAGGGCCACGAAGGGCAAGACCTCGTGGAAGAGCGTCAGCGTGAAGAGCCACAGCGGATCAGAGTTGACCTCCACCCGCTCACCCAGGTTGTAGACCAGTCCGTGACCACCGACGAGGTTGTCGATGATCCGGAAGTTGATGAAGGCGTCCTCATCCACCCAGCGGTAGATCCAGGCACCCACCAGGACGATGACGACGGGAACGACGACCGGCCACCAGGCGGTGAGTGCCGAAGGCCTGGTCTCTCGGTCCGAGGCGGTGTCGGCGGTGTCGGCTCGGTCGGTATCCAGTCGGAGTCGAGCGGTCACGGAGCCCAATCCGCGTCGCTGGCCCCGGCCCCGGCGGCCGGCGCGCCGGGACGGGAACGGGCCCAGGCCGACAGCGCCCGACAGATGGCGGCGAGGACCACGATCCCTCCGACGACGGGAAGGGTTCCCAGCTCGAACCGGAACCGTTCGTTCTCACCCACCTCGATCAGCGACGAGACCACGAAGGCGTAGCCGACGGTGAACCACAGGAAGGCAAGCGCGCCGGCCACCGCGGGGTCATCCTTACGGCGTCGCCAGAAGAGGATGGGCAATCCGATCAACGTGAGGCCGTACATGATGATCGCCTGATAGGACAGCGTGCCCAGGGCCGGTGGCTTGTGGGCGAAGAAGGCCACGAAGGCCACCGCCGGGGCGGTCCGGGGCTGCCACTCCACCGACTGGTCGTAGATCTGGGTGTATCCCTTGATCAGATGCCAGTTGGCCACCGGGGTGAAATTCTGATCGGTGGCGGTGAACCAGTTGCGCACGCTGATGTTGACGTCGGTTTCGTACTCCCCCGGGTGGGCGGCGATGAAGGCGAGGTCGTCATGGAGATACTGCGACGAGAGGCTGGCGTACAGCGGGTTGTTGAAATTGGCCGAGCCGTCGGCTTTGTAGAGCTGGTCGAGGGCGGGCGTCCCGGTATGGCCCGGCTTCACGAAACGGGGAACGTAGGTATTCGGATTCTGGAACGGGGGCAACCCGGCCAACGGGGTCAGGGTCCCGTTCTTCTCCAGGGCGGCGATCTGGGTTCGGGGCGCTTTGTACAGCACATCCCGGGCCAGGTTCATCCCCAACCAGCTGCTGGTGGAAGCCGTGCCGAACATGGCTGCATCCTTGATGTACCAGGCTCCGACCACTAGGACCGGGATGGCGGCCACCATCAGCCCGTGACGCCACTGCTTCCGGACGACGATGACGGCCAGCAGCACCACGACCGCCAGCCACTCGATTTGGTAGGTGCTGTTGAGCAGTACCACCACGGAGACCACGGCAAAGAAGGCCAGCCCGTATCCCCACTGCCTTCTCCGGAGATAGCGAAGCAACAACAGGGCCGACAGGGTCAACAGCGCGGCGGTGGGATAGGCGTAGTTCCACCAGTTCTCGAAAAGCACGAAGGACGGAGCCACCACCACCAGGACGAGGGTGGCGACGACGGCGACCCAGCGCGGCACCCCGAGCTCCTCGAGGAGGAGATAGGTGGCGAGCACCAGGATCAGGCCGAGGGCGAGGAAGCTCCCCGCCTCCGCCGGTACCTGAAGACCGTGGGGGAGTTTGAGGATCAGGCCACTGAACAGGTTGAAGAGGGGCGGTTGACTCTCGAGATGCCAAACGCTGGTGATCAGTTGGTCACGGAGAAGGTGGACGTCGACCAGCTGGTACATGTCGGTGGTCTTGGTCCCATCGAGAACCGAGCCGTCAAAGCGAATTCCGGCCAGATAGAAGGCCACCCGGGAGAGGGCGAAGGCCACCGTGAGTGCCGCCAACGGAATCAACCGGGAGGAGGGTCGGACCGTGGTGTCGTCATCCGGCTCATGCCGCAATCGGGGTGGAGCGAGGACAGCCACCGGCCTCACTGTACCAACCGTCTGCCCTGATTATCCTCGCTGAGCAGGGCAATCGGCTTCGGGATGCCCCGGCGCGCCGAAGTAGAGTCAGGGAAACTGTCCGGGGTGGTCAACAGGCGACGGGTTCGAGATCCGGTTCGCTCCAGGGGAAACAGTGAGAAAGAGTCGCGCCGAAGGCAAGGAGCGGGGAACCGGAACCCAACTGACGTACATGCCCGCCCTCGACGGGATCAGGGCCGTTTCGATCATGGGGATCATGCTCAATCACGGCGGCTTCGGGTGGGCCGCCGGCGGGTTGATCTCGGTCAACGTCTTCTTCGTGCTGAGCGGGTTCCTCATCACCCTCCTGCTCATGCGCGAGTGGGCCAAAACCGGGACCATCCGCCTTCGCAACTTTTGGGCCCGTCGGGCTCGCCGCTTGCTCCCCGCCCTGTTCGTCCTGCTGGCCGGGATCGCCCTCTACGCCTGGCTCCTGGCTCCCGATGGGACCCAGTCCTCACTGCGGGGAGACGGACTGACCACCCTTCTCTACGTCGCCAACTGGCACCAGATCTTCTCCGGGCAGAGCTACTTCGCCCAGGTGAGCTCCGCCTCGCCCTTGCTGCACACCTGGACACTCGCCATCGAGGAGCAGTTCTACCTGGTGTGGCCCCTGGTGGTGCTGGCCGTGCTCAAGTGGCGCAAGTCGCCTCGTCTGCTGCTCGGCATCACCATCGTCGGAATTGCGGCATCCGCCATCGAGATGGCGGTGCTGTTCCACCCCGGTATCGACCCCAGCCGGCTGTACTACGGCACCGACACCCGGGCCCAGGACATCCTGGTCGGGGCGGCGGTGGCCCTGCTCATCGGCGGCCGGCGCCAAGGGGTGGGACTCGGCGACTTCGCTCGCGGCGGTACCGACGGCGGGATCGACGCCGACGGTGGCACCGGCCCGGACGTCGACGACCGGCGCGCCCGTCGCCGAACCATCGGGTACTCGCTGGCCGCGGTCGCCGCCGCCGCCGTCTTCGCCTTCGAATGGTCCCGCATCACCAACAGCTCGTCGTTGCCCTATCGGGGCGGGTTCCTGCTGGCCGACGTCATGGTGGGGGTCGTCATCGTCGGCGTGGTCCGGGCCCCGACCGGTCTGCCGGCCCGCCTGCTCGCCATCCGGCCGCTCACCTACGTGGGCCAGATCTCTTACGGCTTGTACCTGTGGCACTGGCCGGTCATTCTCGTCCTCAACAACGCCCGTACCGGCTTGGAGGGTTGGCGGCTCTTCCTGTTGCGGGCCGGGGTCAGTTTCGTCATCGCGGCGTTGTCCTGGCACTTCGTCGAGGTCCCGATCCGCCAGCGCAAGTTCACCTCGTGGCGGACCCGGGCCTGGTTGCCGGTCAGCATCGCCGGGATCGTCGCGGTCCTGGTGGTGACCACCGGTGGCGGCAGTATCGGTGCCGAGGGCGCGGCCGCGGCCGCCGCCGCCACCCAGGCGGAATGGGGTGCGGTGCACGTCGACTCGTTCACCGGACCGGCCAGCAATACCCGGGTCCTATTCGTCGGGGACTCGCTGTCGCTCACGGTGGCCATCGGCATCGCACCGGAGGCAGCCCAGTACGGCATCACCATCGGGGGACGGACCCATGTCGGCTGCGGCATCGCCGTCGCCCTCCCGCTGAACGACCACGGTACCGTCGGCGATCCGTTCCCCAACTGCCCGACCTGGCCCACCTGGTGGAGCCAGGACGTTGCCCAGCTGCATCCCCAGGTCGTCGCCTTGGTGATGGGCTGGTGGGAAACCATGGATCGCATGTACCAGGGTCGGTGGCAGCACCTCGGTGACCCGGCGTTCGACGCCTACGAGACCGCACAACTCGAGAAGGCGGTTTCGATCCTCACCGCCACCGGCGCCCGGGTGGCGTTGATGACCTCGCCGTACTTCGACAGCGGCGAGCAGGCCAACGGGCTGCCGTGGGACGAGGACTCGCCGGCCCGGGTCAACAGGCTCAACAGCATCATCGAGTCGGTGGCCGCCGGCCACAAGAATTCGGTGTTTGTGGTGCCGCTGAACCAGTATCTCGACCCCAACGGCCACTTCACCTGGACCATCGACGGCAAGGTGGTTCGCCAATCCGATGGGATCCACACCACCGTGGATGGCGGCGCCTACCTTGCCCCCAAGATCCTTCCGGCGTTGGCCGCCATCGGTAGCGCACCCCGTTGAGTCACCTGCCCCCAACCCGACCGGTTGGCCAACCGCCGGACACCACTGCTTCCGCGGTCCTGCCCTCCGATGCCGCCGGGGACCCGATCCACGTCGGGTCCGACCCGCCGGAGGACCTCGATACCGGGTCGGCCTACCGGTTCCGGCTGGGCAACCGGCCTCCGCTGACCGGCCTCCGGTTCCTGGTCCTCTTCGGGGTGCTCGTCTACCACTCGAATTTCAAGGCGTTGCCCGGGGCCTGGTCGGGCCTGCAGGTCTTTTTCGTTCTGAGCGGCTTTCTGATCACCGCCATGCTGGCCAGCGAGGGTCGGCGGAACGGGCGCATCAGCCTGAGCAACTTCTATACCCGGCGAGTGGCCCGGCTGGTCCCCCCGCTCCTGCTGACCGTGGGCCTGCTCGGCGTCTATGCGGCCTTCGTCCATGTCGCCGACGCGTCACAGCGCCTCTGGGGCGACTCGTTGGCGGCGATGTTCTACTACGCCGACTACCGACAGGCGCTCGGTCACGCCCCCTTCTTCGGCTACCTGGCCCAGACCTGGTCCCTGTCGGTGGAGGAGCAGTTCTACATCATCTGGTCAGTGCTGATGGTGGTGGCGGTGGCCACGCAACGAAGACGGCTGGCCTACGGTTTCGCCATCGCCGGCATCGCCCTCTCCGTCGCCGACCGCCTGTGGATTGTCTTTCGCGACCCCCACTTCACCGCCGTGGCCTTCTCCCGGGCGTATTACGCATTCGACAGCCGCGCCGATGCTCTGTTCATCGGTTGCCTGCTCGGCTTGCTGGCCGTCGACGGGCATCTGCACGGTTGGAAGCCCTGGGCAACCCGTCTGCTGGCGGTGGCGGCCGGTGCCGCCACCGCGCTCCTGGTGTGGATCCTCGTCTTCACTCACCTGTTCACCCTGAGTGTGGCGGCCTGGTGGCTACCGGTCAGCGCGGTGGCCGCCGCCATCGTCATCGCCTATTTCGTGATCAGTCCCGAAGGCATCGGCTCCCGTTTCGCCGGGATCGGCTTCTTCGTGTTCATGGGGAATCTCTCCTACACCGTCTACCTCGTGCACTTTCCGGTGTACCTGGCCATCAGCCCCGATGGCACCCATTGGTCATACTGGCCGACGGAAATGGCCCGGCTGGCCGTGACCTTTTCCATTGCTATCGCCAGTTGGTACTGCATCGAGAAGCCCTTGGCCGGCTGGCGCCGCCGCCTCGCCGCGGCTTGAGACCGCCCGACGGGCGGGCGTCCCGACCCCTGGTCGAAGGCGGTACGACGCTACAATCCGCCGGTGGGTGATCCTGGGGAGACGGATCCCGCAGCCACGCCGGTGAGCGGGGGAACTGAACCGTCGCTCAGCCGCATTCCCGCCCTCGACGGCGTGCGGGCGCTGGCCATCGCGCTGGTCCTGTGCTTCCACGGCGGCTTCGGCTGGGCCGGCGGCGGCTTCTTCGGAGTGGACGTCTTCTTCGTCCTCTCCGGTTTTCTGATCACCGGGCTGCTGGTCGGCGAGTTTCGCCAGACCCTGCACATCGGTCTGCGGCGGTTCTGGAGCCACCGGATCCGACGCCTGGTGCCGGCGCTGTTGCTGATGTTGGCCGGCGTGGCCTGCTACGCGGAGTTCTTTGCCCCTCCCGACACGCTCAGCCAGTTACGCGGCGACGCCATCGCCACCTTGTTGTACGGCAACAACTGGCACCTGGTGACCGGCACCCAAGGCTATTTCGCCGCCCTCAACACGCCCCGACCGCTGCTCCACACCTGGTCGCTGTCGATCGAGGAGCAGTTCTACCTGGTCTGGCCACTGGTGGTGCTGGCCATCATGAAGTGGAGCCGGTCGCTCCGGGTACTGCTGACGGTGACCATCGCCGGTGCGGTGGCCAGCGCGCTGGAGATGGCCTATCTGTACCACGGGGGATCGGGCATCAACCGGGCCTACTACGGGACCGACACCCGGGCCCAGGCCCTGCTGATCGGGGCGGCGCTGGCCATCGTGCTGGCCCGACCGTCGGTGAAGGGACGGGACGGCGCCGGCGATTCGCCCCGGACCCTTTCCCTCGTCCGTTCGGCCACCTTGTCGCCGATGGCGAGATGGACCCTGGTGGTCCTCGGCGGCGTCGGCCTCGCCGCCATCGGGGTGATGACGGTTGCCGTCAACAGCGGGACCGGTTGGCTGTACCAAGGCGGCTTTGCCCTGGTCGCGGTGGCCGCGGTGGCCGTGGTCGCGTCGGTGTCATTGGTACCCGACAGCCCCTGGGCCCGGGGACTGTCGGTCCGTCCGGTCCGCTACCTGGGCGCTATCTCCTACGGGCTGTACCTGTGGCACTGGCCGGTGTTCGTGGTGCTGGACAATGCCCGGACGGGTCTGGCCGGCTGGAGGCTGTTTGCCGTTCGGGTCGCGGTGTCGGTGGCGCTGGCAGTCCTGTCGTTCCATCTGGTCGAGATGCCGATTCGCCGAGGCATCCTCCGGGGCTGGCGGGCCTGGGCGGCCACCCCGGTGGCGGTGGGTGGGGCGGCGGCGTTGCTGGTGGCCTCGACGGCCGGTGCCGCCCCCGCCCTCAGCGCCCAGTCGGTCAGCAGCAAGTTGGCCCCGGCGGCGACCGCCCTCGCCCGTGACCCCGGCACCGGCGCCAATACCCCGGTGGTGGCGGCCGGCACCGGCGGGCCCTACCGGGCCCTGCTGGTGGGGGACTCGGAGGCCAGCTTCCTCGGTTTCGGGTTGGGTCCGGCGTCGGGAACCTACAACGTGGCCTATGCCGGTGACGGCGTCCTCGGCTGTGGGCTGTTACTGGGTCAGACGACCCTCCACAACACGGTGGACCCGGGCACCCTCGGGACCCGGGGCGGCCAGATCGAAGTGCCCTGCGCCACCCAGTCGGCCCGATGGACGGCGGACGTCAAGGCGTTCCAACCCGACGTGGTCCTCCTGGCTGACGGTGAGTACGACGTGCGAAACCGCTTGCTCAATGGTCGGTGGACCCATATCGGCGAACCCGACTTCGACACCGCCGAGCTCCGGGCGATGACCAGTGCCATCAACGTGCTCCGGTCGACCGGTGCCGCGGTGGTCCTCCTCACCGCGGTGTACTACCAGCAACCGGAACAGGCGGACGGATCCGCTTGGCCGGAGGACGATCCCCAGCGGGTGGACCGCTACAACGCCTTGCTCCGCCAAGCCGCCGCCGAGGCGGGAAGCGGGGTGACGGTGGAGGATCTGAACGCCCACCTCGATCCCGGCGGTCACTACGTCCAGTACATCAACGGGGTCAACGTGCGCTATGCCGACGGTATCCATGTGGATGCCGCCGGCGCCAAATTCGTGGCTCCATGGCTGCTCACCGACGTCGCCCGCATCGCCGCCGAGAACCGGGCCGGACCCCCTCGTTCGTGACCGCGCCGGTCATCCTTGGCCTCCCGGCGGTCGGGTGATGGTGACGGCGATGTTGCCGACCCGGCCGGCGTACCCGGGCAACCCGGTCGACCGGGCTGACCACGGCGAGAGCTCGATGCTGGAGGCTTCGTGCCCGGTGGCCAGGTAGGCGGTTCCGAACTGGGCCTTCCAGGCGGTGTTCACTTTCGGGTGGTATCCCTGCTCGTCGAGTTGGTTGACCAGCCCGATGAACTGCTCGACCCCGAGGAGCAGTGGCTGCACGCCGTTGTCGCCGACGAACACCGCCTGCTGGTGGCTCAATGACGGCGTCACCAGCGAGTCGAGCCTGGCCACCGTCGGATCCGAGACCGTGCTCAGCGCCGGTAGCGAGATGACCCGCACGGCCAACACCACACCCACCAGAACCGCCACCCCGCCCAGGCCCAGGCGCAACCCCGCCGACGCTGTCGGAGGCCGGGACGGTTTCCCGGTCGTCGGCCACGGCCAACGCACCAGGCCCAGCCCGATCAGGGCGGCGATCGGCATGGCGATCTCCCACGCCACCAGGTAGCCGAAGACAAGCCCGATCACGTGGGTGACGGCCAGCACGGTGGCACCGCCGCCGACCAGGCTCAGCGCCCCCAGGCCGGTCGCCAGCCGGAGGCGTTGGCGGATCCCGACGGCCGTGACCGCTGCGCCGACGAGCAGCACCGCGATCCACACCACCACGGTGATGGTCGAGTGGCTGGGCGGGACACCCAGGAGCGAGCTCATGACCTCCGAGGGGCCCTCGACCAGTATCCCGTTGACCGCTGCCACCGACCAGAGGGCGGCGTGGAATGACTGTCCCGGCTGACCACTGGTGAAGAAGCGGTAGATCAGAGTGAAGTTTCCCGGATGGTTGGTGAATTGCTGGATGATCGGCGGCGTCCACATGGCCGCGAACACCACCAATCCGCCGGTCACCCACCACCGCGGTCGCAGATGCTGGGGGGCCGGGGATCGTCTCCGATCGATGACCAGGGTGACCAGCCAGCCCACCCCGGCCACCGCCAACACCGCCGCCACCACCGGAAGCGTGGAGATGTCGGTCTGGACGATGAAGGAGCCGACCAGCAGGGCGCCCACCAACGACAGCGCCGAGCGGTCGAGGGCCGCCGCGCACAGGACGGTGAACAGCACCAGCGGCAGGATGACCACCATCGGATTCCACGGACTGACCAGCGCGCCGAGCCCACCTTCGGAGTAGGTCATGCTGCCCGGCCCGGTGATAGCCAGCAACCCGGCCAGCAGCCCGATCCACACCGCCGCCCACAACGCCCGGGCCGGGGTGGTTCGCCGGCGCACCACGCCCACGCACGCCAACGCCGCCAGCGCATTCAACAGGGTGGCCCCGAAGAACTCCGCCCGGGCTCCCGAGCCGAGGACCCGGTAGGCCAGCGAGAGCAGGTAGAAGTAGCTGGGGCCCGGATGGTTCCAATTGTTGTGGTCGAAGACCCCGAGCTGCTGTCGCCAGCGAAGGGCCTCCCGGGTATGGAGATCGATGAGGGCAAGGTCGTCGGGCAGGTAGATGTGCTGACCCGAGGCGGCCAGGAATCGGATGAGGATGATGGCGAACGGGATGGCCAGGACGGCAAAGGCCAGCACCGTCATCCACGACGAGCGGCCCCGGGTGGTGTCGACTCCCGACTCGGGGGATGAACCCGGGATCCGGTCGCCCGAAGCCTGGAGCAGGGGGCGAGTGGTCGCCGGGTCCGGGTGCATGCTCCGCTGATTGTACGAGCCGGGAGGCCTCGAGGCCGGAGACCAGATCAGGCGGTGTTGTTGGGCACCGGGACCTTGATGGACGAGGACCCGGTGCCGTAGACGCCCTGCCAGTTGCCCTGCGAGGGCTGGGTGGCGCTGGCCGGCCCCATTCCGATGACCGCGTAGAGGTTCTCCATCACCCGCAGCAGGGGTGCGGTGACTCCGGGGATCGGATCCGGCACCACGTTGGGGGGGATCAGGGTGCTGTTGACCAGCGAACCGATCCAGGTGGCGTTCCCGGTGGAGAAGACGCCGCCGCCCTGGGGCACCGTGTACCAGGTGACGTCCGAGTAGTTGTGGCCCCGGTTGGGCACGACCGAGTGGGCCAGGACATCGAGGTTGGTGGGACTGGAGGCACCCGGGACGTAGCGGTCGAACTCTCCCTGGACCACCTTGGGCAGGCTCTGGTTCTGCGTGAACCCGGTGCCGGCAAACACCCAGGCATTCGGCTCGGTCACCACCATGGCGGCGTCGGCGGAGACGTCCTGGTAGGTACTGCCGATCAGCTCGGACTCGGGCTGGGAGACGGGAGCCTCGGGCCAGTTGACCGTGACCCGGGTGTTGTCCTCCCCGGTGAGCGGGTCCTCGGCGGCGGACTTGTAGCAGATCTGTTGGCGGTTGGCCCCGAGGGAGGATGGCTGGAACCGGATCTGCCGGTAACAGGCGTTGGCGCCGAGAAACGCCATGTTCACCCCGGCGGCCACCGACTGGATCCCACCCGTTCGCATCTCCAGGGACCAGTACTCGTCGTGGCCCAGGCTGATCAGTGCCTTGTGATTGTTCAGGAGTTGGGGCCGGGCGTGGAAGTCGATGTCGGTCCAGTAGGTGACGTCGAGGCCCATCTGCTCGGCCTGATAAATGACCGGGAACTCGTTGCCCACGAAGTCGGCCGCCCCCGACGCCCAATCGTGGTCATAGGGGCGGTCGAAGGTCACGATCCGGGCCCGGTGATTGAAGTCGCCCCCGGCGGGATTGTGGGTGAACGAGAGGGCACCGCCCTGGTTGCCGTAGTAGAGGCTGTAGCCGCCCCACCGGTTGTAGGCCTGCCAGGTGGTCACACTCGACTGGATCACGATGGCGGCTTTGGAGGTGTCGTCCCTGACGCACAGGGGAACGTACTGCTGCTCGTTGTTCGGCCCGACCAGCTTCAGCAGATAGGCGCCCGGCGGCCAGGTGGCGGTGACCGGAACGCTGATGGACGGATTCCAATTGCACTGGATGGTGTTGGTGGGGGCGGCCACCGTCGGCTGGGCCTGCCGGACTCCGGGGGCTTCGTCGGATTGCCACACCAGCCGGGCCCCGATGCCCTGGTAGTAGCCCATCCGGTAGGCCTCGACGTGAAAGTGAGCCGCCTTGGTGCTCACGAACAGGGTGACGGTGTCCCCGATGGCCGCGCTGCACTGATTGGAGTAGCCCTCGATATCGCCGGCCTGTTGGAGGGTGTTGACCCACCAGGCATGCCCGGTCTTGGCATTCTCGGCGACAATGGCCGGATTCACCGGGACGGTGACCCCGTCGGCGAGCCGGGTGTTGACGACCCGGGCGGTGGAGGCCGTCGGTTTCTTGGCCTTGGCCGGCGTCGTCGTCCGGGTGGCGGTGGGTTGGCCGGAACCGCCGGTGGTCTCGGCGATGGCGAGGGCCGCGGCTCCAGCGGCGACCACGCCACCGGTGGCTGCCAGCGCGATGAATCGCCGGCGGTGGACCCGGGCTCTCGACGCCATGATGGCGTCGTAGAAAGGGGTGCCCGGGGCAGGTGGGGGCCGGCCCGAGGTACTGGAACGGGGCGGCGCGCCACCACGCTCAGGTGCTGCCTCGGGATCCACCGCCCCACTGTACCGGCCCTCCGGCCCGAAATTTGCTCGGTATCCTCGGTGGCCAGGCACCTCCGGAGGGCCGGCGAAAGGACGAACACCCATGCGGTTCAGGCTCAATTCCCCTGCCGGTGGTGAGGTCCCCATCGGCCCCGACCGGAGCGCCTCCGCCTCGGGTGCGGCCAGATGATCGGGCGTCATCCGAGCTCGGATGACCACCTCCGTGACGAACTGGAGCTCCGCGGGCTATCGACCTCCTACGCGTCGGCCGTCGACTTCCGGGACGGGGACCGCTTTGCCGCGCTGTTCGTCGAGGACGGCGAGTTGGTGGTGCCGGACTATCCCACCGACTTCCGGCCGGTGATCACCCGGAGCGGGCATGCGGAGTTGTGCGCCATCCCGGACAGGCTCGCCCACTACCGGTGCACCTTCCATCTCGTCTCGAATCACGAGTACGCCATCGACGGCGACACCGCCAACGGCAACGTGAAGTGCGTCGCCCATCATCTGACGGCGGCCGACCCCGACGCGGCTGAGGACGCGGCGGAGTCATCGGACGGCTCGGACTTCATCTGGTACATCCGCTACAGCGACGACTACCGACGGGTCGAGGGCCATTGGAAGTTCGCCCGCCGGTCGATCCATCTCCAGTGGGTGGAGGAGCGCCCGGTCGTCAAGATGGCCCCCCGCCGACCCTGAGCCATCAGCGGGCGGGGACCGGCGCGGGCGGCGGAGGTCCGACGTAGCGGGCCGCCGGACGGATCAGCCGGTTGTCCTGTGCCTGTTCCATCACCTGGGTCGCCCAGCCGATGGTCCGGCTGGAGGCAAAGGTAGGGGTGAACATGTCGCGGGGGATGCCGCAAGTGTGCATAACCACGCCGGCGAAGAACTCCACGTTGGTGTAGAGCTGCCGCCCGGGCTTCAGCTCGGTGAGGACGTCCACCGTCGTCCGCTCGACCTGTTCGGCGAACTCGACCAGCGGGCCTCCCAGCTTCTGGGCCACCCCCCGCAGAAACACCGAGCGAGGGTCGTCCGTCTTGTAGACCCGGTGACCGAAGCCCATGATGCGGTCGCCGTGCTCGACGGCGTCCCGCACCCAGGCCTCGGCCCGATCCGGAGTGGCGATGTCGTCGAGCATGTCCAGGGCCCGGCTGGGAGCGCCGCCGTGGAGCGGGCCCGACAGCGCCCCGATGGCCCCGGTGATGGCGGCGGCCAGGTCGGCCCCGGTGGAGGTGATGACCCGAGCCGTGAAGGTGGAGGCGTTGAACCCGTGGTCGATGGTGAGGATCAGGTACTGCTCGATGGCCCGGACGTGCTCGTCGGGCGCCTTCTCGCCCAACAGCATCCAGAGGTAGTTGGCCGCGTAGGACAGGTCGTCACGGGGTGCCACCGGTCGGAGGCCGTTCCGGAGTCGATGGGTGGCGGTCAAGATCGTCGGTACCACCGAACAGAGCTGGAGGGCCTGGCGCCGAAGCTCGGTCCCGTCGATGTCGTGGGTCGGCCGCCAGCCGAGTTCCGCGCCCAGCAGCGACACGCTGGTACGCAACACGTCCAACGGGGCTCCACTCGATGCCAGGGCCGGCAACAGTGATGCCAGCCCATCGGGCAGCGGGCGCAACCTGGCCACCTCGGCGGCGAAGGCCTCGGCACGCCCCCGGTCGGGGAGCGCGCCGTCGAACAGCAGCTGCCACACGTCCTCGAGCGAGCGTCGGTCGGCCAGCTCCACCGCCGAGTACTGCCGGTAGTGGTAGAAGCCTTCGAGGCCGCGCACGTCGCCCACCGAGGTCTCGGCCACCACCACCCCTTCGAGCCCCTTGGGCACGTCGGTTCCCGACTCGTTGGCCGGACGGATCTGAGCCACCTCCAGGAGATCCCGGATGGAGACCACCCCGACCAGCGTCCCGGCCTCGACCACCGGGAGGTGACGGTAATGGTGATGGGTCAGGCTGGTCCACGCCGCGCCGGCTTCCTCGTCGGGGGCCAGCACGTCGGGGTTGGCGGTCATCCACAGATGGACGGGTTCCAGCAACGGATCCGCATGACCGGCCGCGGCCCGCAACAGGTCGCGTTCGGTGACGATGCCCGTCACCTTGCTGCCGTCGGTAACCACCACCGAGCCGATGTCGTGCTCGTGCATGGTGCCGGCCGCGTCGGCCAGCGACGTGTCGGGGTCGCAGGTGACGGGCGGGGATGTCATCAGATCACGCACGGAAGTGGCCATGGGGTGCTCCTGGGCTGGTCGGGGCGCCGGCGTCGGCGCCGGAGTCGGTTCCTGTCGGTTCCGGTCCAGTGTGGACTGGTTTTATCCGTGTGTAAATGTTGATCAAGTCAATGTCAGATGGTTAGAGTGTCCCGGTGGACCGGATGCTCGAAAGCGAGGAGGCCGCCCGGCGGCTCGGGGTGAAGACGGCCACCCTCTACGCCTATGTGAGCCGGGGTCTGCTCCCCTCCCACCCGTCACCCAACAGCCGGCGGAGCCTCTTCGACGTCGACGACATCGAACGGCTGGCCGCTCGAGCCCGCACCGGGAAGACGGTCGAGACCCGGTTGGCCACGGTGACGACCTCTATCACCCAGCTCCGGGAGGACGGACCCGCGTACCGGGGAGTCCCCGCCGTCGACCTGGCGTCGTCGGCCAGTTTCGAGGAGGTGGCCGAGTGGTTGTGGAACGCCGATTCCGCCGACGGTCGGTCGCGGTCGGGGAACCGGCGGCTGCCCCTTCCCTCAGAGGGATCGGGCCAGCGGTGGGAAGCTCTGCCGTTGGGCGACCACCCGGAGATGGGGTCGATGGACATGATGCGCTGGGCGGTGGTGATGGCGGGCGCTCACAACCCGTTGCGCGCCGACCTGCGACCGGACCGCGTCAGCCGCACCGCCCGGGGGGTGGCGGCATCGATGGTGGAATTGCTGCCGGGGCCGCCGGGAAGGCCCGTCGCCTTGGAGTTGCCCGACGGGCGCGACCGGTCCGGTTCGATGGCGGAGCGGTTGGCGGCCAAACTGAGCTCGGCCCCCACCGCGGGTCTGGTGAGGTGCGTCAACGCCGCGTTGGTCCTGATGGCTGACCACGAGTTGGCCACCTCGACGCTGGCCGTCCGATTGGCCGCCTCCACCCATGCCGACCTCTGCGACGCGGTTTTGGCCGGGTTGGGGACCATCGCCGGGCCGCTCCACGGCGGGGCCAGCCAGCTGGCTTATGGTCTCCTGGTCGACGCCGAACACCACGGGGTCGAACAGGCCCTCGACGACACCCTGCGGTGGCAACGGGTGTTGCCCGGCTTTGGCCACCCCGTCTACAAGAACGGCGACCCTCGATTCGAGGTGCTGCTCACCCTCTTCAACCAGATGGCCACTCCCGGACAGATCGAGTTGGTCCAGGCGATCGTCGCTCTGGCCGCGACCCAGGGACTGCCGGCCGCCAACGTCGATCTGGCCCTGGCCGCCATCTCCTGGTCGGCGGGGATGCCCCGGGATGCCGGACGCACCATCTTCACGGTGGCCCGGGTGGCCGGGTGGACCGCCCACTACCTCGAGGAGCTCGGCGAGCGCCCGCTTCGCTTCCGGGCTCGTGCCGTGTACGCGTCGCCGGGCCGGGCCGAGAAGGCCGTCGAGGCGTAGCCTCCGGCCGAGTTCGGTCCATGGCGTCACCCGTAGGAGGCCCCCTACGATGCGGTCATGACACTTCCCGCCCCGAGCCCTGACCGCACCTGCCTCGTCACTGGAGCCTCCTCGGGAATCGGCGCCGAGATCGTAAAACTCCTGGCCGCCAAGGGCTTCGGCGTGACCCTGGTGGCCCGCCGGGAGGCCAAGCTCCGGGCGTTGGCCGACGAGATGGCGTCGAAGCACGGGGTACGGGCCGAGGTGATCCCCGCCGACCTGACCGACGAGTCGTCCCGGGCCAATATCGTCGCCGAGCTGGAGTCGCGGGGTCTGGCGGTGAACGTATTGGTCAACAATGCCGGGCTCTCCACCATGGGGGCGGTGTACCGGGGAGAGGTAGCCGCCGAATTGGCCATGGTCCGGACCGACGTCGAGGCGGTGGTCCACCTCTGCACCGCGTTTCTCCCCGGGATGGTCGAACGCCGGAGCGGGTCGATCCTCAATGTGGCCTCCACCGCCGCCTTTCAACCGTTGCCCGGTCAAGCCGGCTACGGCGCCAGCAAGGCCTTCGTCCTGTCCTACGGCCATGCCATCCGGGCCGAGCTGCGGGGAACCGGGGTCACGCTGACGACATTGTGTCCGGGCCCCGTCGAGACCGGCTTCGGTGAAGCCGCCGGCCTCACCGACGAAGAAGCCGCCGGGTCGCTGCCCAAGTTCATGTGGGTGCCGCCCGAAGAGGTGGCCGCCGCCGCGGTCGCCGGCATGGATGCCGATCGTGCCGTGGTGATCCCCGGGATCTTCAACCGGCTGGGAGCCGCCGGCGGTTGGCTGACGCCCCGTGGGTTGATCACTCCGCTGTTGGCCCGCCAGCACCCGGCCCTGAAGCACTAGACGACCGGGACCGAGTCGCCGAGGTTGGCACCAATGACCGACCGGGCCAGATCGTGGTGGGGATGGGGCTGGGAGGACCAGGCCCTCACTGACCATCAAATTGAAGGGCTGTCGGAACTGGCGGGGTCCTGGTTCGGGTCCGGCGGGGTCACGGTCCGCCCGCCGCCCGAACTCGACCACCTCTCACTCCGGGCTCCGCGGGTGGCCCCACCGGCGTCCCTGGAGAAGATCTGCCGCACCGATGTGCAAGACCGCGCCGCCCATACCCACGGCAAGGCCTTCCGAGACGTCGCCCGCAACCTGCTCGGCCAGCTCGAAAACCCTCCGGACGTGGTCGCCCATCCCACCTCCGAGGCCGAGATCGAAGCGGTGCTCGACTGGTGCTGCACCGAAGGACTGGCCGCCATCGCCTACGGCGGCGGATCGTCGGTATCCGGCGGTGTCGAGGCCCGGGTCGGGGACGGTTATCCCGGAGTGGTGTCGATCGATCTCACCGCGCTCGACCGGGTCCTCGAAGTCGATCGGATCGGCCGGGCGGCGCGCATCCAGGGGGGCGCCCTCGGCCCGGTGTTGGAAGACCAACTTCGACCCCACGGTCTCACCCTGCGTCACTTCCCGCAGTCCTTCGAGTTCTCGACCCTGGGTGGCTGGTTGGCCACCCGAGCCGGCGGCCACTTCGCCACCGTCTATACCCACATCGATGACCTGGTGGAGTCGATCCGGGCGATCACCCCGGCCGGACTGTTGGAATC